>NZ_JABAIM010000003.1:0-300000 GCF_012641365.1 Leeia aquatica | reverse complement strand
CAGCAAGACGGCGGCCAATGGTGAAACCCAGATGACCTTCAGTGGCGAGTTCCCCGCCAGCTGTCAGGACGCGACCTATAGTGTTGCGCTGGGTAATCATGCTGACTTTATCGCCGCCAGCGTACGCGACACCTGGCGCGAGATAGGCGGGCGCTGGAGCAAGCTGGATGCCCAGCTGTCGCTTGGCAGCGTGCCAGACGGTGCGGTCCCGGCAGAGGCAACCCTGCTGGCCAGTCAGGGTTCGCCGGTACTGCGTGAAGTGATTCACGACATCAACAAGTTCTCCAACAACCTGATGGCGCGCCAGCTGTTTCTCACCCTGGGGGTGGAGTCCGGGCAGGCGGGCGACCCCTTGCAAGCGGCCCGTGAGCGCATCCAGCAGTGGCTGCGCAGCAAGTCCCTGCAGTTCGGTGAGCTGGTGATGGAGAATGGCTCAGGGCTTTCCCGCATCGAGCGCATCAGTACCCAGCACATGGCGCAGCTGCTGCGCGCGGTGTGGCAATCGCCGTATATGCCGGAACTGATTTCCTCCCTGCCGATTGCCGGGGTGGACGGTACCATCCGCAAGCGCTTTGCCGAAGATTCGGTCGCCACCTCGGCGCACATGAAAACCGGCACCTTGCAGGATGTGCGGGCCTTGTCCGGTTTTGTGCGTGCGCGCTCCGGGCAATGGTGGATCGTGGTGGCGGTGTCGCATCACAAACTCTCCGAGCGGGCCGCGCCGGTACTGGACGCGCTGGTGAGCGAGGTGTACGAGAACCACTGAACCTGAGCACTTCTGTCAGGTAAGGACTTGTTCTGACAGGGGAAATCTGCCAGACTGCGCGACCCTTGATGCAGGAGTGGCAAGATGACGTCGGTGTGCGGTCTGGATTTCGGAACCTCCAATTCCACAGCGGGATGGGTGGTCGACGCACAGCCACGGCTGCTGGCGCTGGAAGACGACAAGTTCACCCTGCCGAGCGCGGTGTTCTTCAATGCGGAAAACCAGCAGGTCAGCTTTGGCCGAGCAGCGCTGGCTGAGTACCTTTCCGGTGAAGAAGGCCGCCTGATGCGCTCGCTGAAAAGCCTGCTGGGCAGCAGCCTGCTCGATGGCCATACCGAAGTGCTGGGCCGCAAGATCCCGTTCCGCGACCTGCTGCGTTTTTTCATCCAGGAGCTGAAGCGGCGTGCAGAGCAGGCCGCCGGGCGCAGCTTTGAGCGTGCGGTGCTGGGTCGTCCGGTGTTCTTTGTGGACGAAGACCCGCAGGCAGACCAACTGGCGGAAGATACCTTGCGCCAGACGGCGCTGGACTGCGGCTTTCGCGAGGTCAGCTTCCAGTACGAACCTATCGCCGCCGCGTTTGACTATGAACAGCAGGTGACGCGAGAAGAACTGGTGCTGATCGTCGATATCGGCGGCGGTACCTCAGACTTCTCGCTGATCCGTGTTTCCCCGCAGCGCCGCCATCTGGATGAGCGGCGGGACGATATCCTCGCCAATGCAGGGGTGCATATCGGTGGTACCGATTTCGACCGTCGCTTGAGTCTGGCGGCGGTGATGCCCCTGCTGGGCTACCGCAGCAAGCTGCGCCATCGTGATGCCGAAGTGCCGTCCAGTTATTACTTCAATCTGGCGACCTGGCATACCATCAACCAGGCCTATACCCGCAAGGTGTGGGCAGAACTGCAAGATGTGAAGCGTGATGTGGCGGAACCGGAACGTTTCGCCCGCCTGCTGCAGCTGGTGGAACAACGCGCCGGACACGCGCTGGCCATTGCGGTGGAGCAGGCCAAGATCGAGCTCTCCAGTCAGCCTGAAACAGTATTGGAGCTGGACCAGCTGGCGCCCCCGCTGCAGCATGTGCTGAGTGGGCAACAACTGGCGGATGCCATCGACGCAGACTTGAAACGCATCACGCAAACCGTCACCACCTTGCTGCAGCAAGCCGGTGTGCGTGCCGAGCAGGTCGATACCGTATTCTTTACCGGAGGGGCCAGTGGCGTCAGTTCGCTACGCCAGCAGGTACAGCGTCTGTTGCCGGCATCGCGGCCGGTGGAAGGTGACCTGTTTGGCAGCATCGGTGCTGGTCTGGCGCTGGCGGCACACCGCCGTTATGGCTAAGCTGCAACGATGAGCCATCCCACCAGCATCTACACCCACCTGTATTTCCATCTCGGGCCGGATCGCGCCACCATCGACGCGCAAGCCATTCCACACCGAGTGGTGCTGGATGACTGGAGCTACGCCTTCTTCTCACGATATTTCCAGCAGGCGCAGCTGGACCCGCACGACACCGCCTTTCTTGATCAAGGCGGGGAGACGGTGCTCAGCGGCTATCAGTTGCATCGCCTCAAGGTCGAGCTGGAGGAGGCATTGCTGGACCTCTCAGCCCGGCCAGACACCTTTCACATTCTGGTGGGCTGGCGTGGTGTCGAGCGCAGTCAGGAAACGGAAATCCACTATCGGCAGCAGCGGGATGACTTGCGGGATGAGACGCAGCAATTGATCGCCCTGCTGCAGGACGCCATCGACCAGCAGCAGTCGGTAGTGGCGCTCAGCAGCGAATTGTACTGGGTTGCTGCCGCGCCTGACCCGCGGGACTGAGCAGTACGCAGACCGCTGGCCTACACTGCAAGCAACGGGGCTGGATGGGGTATACCATGCGTAGCATGCTGATCGTGTTGACTCTGGGGTTGACGGCCGTTCACGCTGCGCCTGACCCGCATCATCTGCCACTGGGCGATGGCAAGATCAGCAGCCAGCCTCAGCGTGGCTACGTCTACGTCTGCAACAGCCGCTTCGATGGTGGCGGTGCCCAAGTGAAGGGCGACTGGATTCAGGGTGCCTTCTGGGACGAGACCCGCAAGCTGAGCGTGCAAGGGCAGGTCAGCTGGCCGGATGCACGCTTCAGCATCAGCCTGAGTGCGGACAGCCGCTTGCTACAAGGCAATGGCCTGCCATTGGGACATGTAACCGGGGTGTTTCCGGTGGCACGGAGCGACCCGGCCTACGCGGTGGACCGTAACCCCAACCGCATCAGCAGCCATACCGTGCAGATTCGCCTGCCGCGCCAGCCGCTGCGGGCAGCACAACCCAGTTGTGTGCCGATGGGCATGATCGGCGTGGCGCTGAGTGGTGTACCCATTTATAACGCGCTGGACGCCGGGGGGCGTGATGCGGTGGCACATGAGGTGCAGGACCGCTGCAACGGACATCCGCAACGGGAAGGGGAGTACCACTACCACGGTCCTTCACCCTGCCTGGAAGGGGCCAATGAGCGTGGCAAGCTGCTGGGCTACGCGCTGGACGGGTTTGGCATCTACAGCAGCGTTGACGAGTCCGGTCGCGAACTGGGCAATGCGGACCTGGACGAATGTCATGGCCGGACCGCGCCGGTGTGGTGGGAGGGGCAGCGGATCACGCTCTACCATTATGTGCTGACCCGAGAATACCCCTACACCATGGGCTGCTTCCGGGGCACGCCGGTGTGGGTCGCCAGCCGCCCCGGCAATGAGGAAAATGGCGCACCTGGCATGCCGGGCAATGCGCCTGCCGGTGGGCAGGGTGGTGCGCAGCGACAAGGCCCGGAAGGTTACGCCGGGGGAGGGCGGGTTCCCCCGCCGGAAGCACAGGTCGCGTGTCAGGGGCAAGCAGAGGGGAGCGGTTGCCGCTTCGTCACTCCGCGTGGCGACGTCTTGCACGGGCAATGTCGTCAGATACCGGGTAATGTGGTGGCCTGCGTGCCAGCCGGTCGTTAAGGACCGTTAACCGGGCAGGGCCTGTACGCTGACCTCTGCCCCCCACAGCAAGCGGGTGATTCGCTCGGCTTCGGGTCCGGCAGCGCTGCTGAAGAAACGGTCTTGTGGGGCGGTGCTGGACGTGTTGAGCAGGTCCAATTCTGCCAGCCGACGTTGTAATTGACGCGCCACCGCGCTGCCGGTGTCAATCAAGGCCACATCCGGTCCGGCCAGTTCACGGATCAAGGGGGCCACAAAGGGATAATGGGTACAGCCGAGCACGATGGTATCCACCCCGGCGGCGAGCAACGGCGCCATATAGCGTTGCAGCAGGGTGCGGGTATCGTCCGCCTGCAAGGCCCCCTGTTCGATCAGTTCCACCAGGCCGTGGCAAGGCTGCGTCACCACGGTAACTCCGCTGCCAAAGCGGGCCAGCAGCGCTGCAAACTGAGCGCTTTTCAGCGTACCCTCGGTCGCCAGTACCCCAATCACCTGATTGCGGCTTTGTGTCACAGCGGGTTTGACGGCGGGTTCCATTGCCACGATCGGCACATCTGGGTACTGCTCACGCAGCCAGGCCGCCGCCGCAGCTGTGGCGGTATTGCAGGCGATGACCAGTGCCTTGCAGCCTTGCGCCAACAAAAAGCGGGTAATGTGTTCACTGCGCTGGATGATGTAATCCGGCGATTTGCTGCCATAAGGCACATGCGCCGAGTCCGCCACATAACACAGCGACTCCTGTGGCAGGGTGGCCCGCACATGCCGTAAGACCGACAGGCCTCCCAGGCCGGAATCAAATACGCCGATCGCTGCGTCAGTCATCCTGCTTGCCTGTCTGTAGGGTTGATTGCATCTGCTGATTATATCGTGACATGCCCGCTATGCAGACAGTAACAGCGGCTGCCCAAGACATGCAGAACAGGGCAGCATGGTCAGGGGTGTGACAGCCACCACATGATGCTGACCACGCTTGACCCACCGCGTTCCAATATATCGGGGAGCGTGTGAATAAACCCTCTCTTGATATATTGTGTGCTACCTGTTACAGTGCGAGCCTTCCAGATTTGAACAGGGACGTTTCCCGATGTCGCAACCACAGTCTTTTCAGCTGAGCAGCCGCGCCCGCATGGGTGTGCAGCTGTACTTGTTGCGCGTATAGCCTCCAGGCCAGGCTTGGGAGGCGCAAGCCTGCCGGGCCATCGTCCCAGACCCCGGCAGGAGCACCCCGCCGGGGTTTTTGTTTTCTGGGGCTGACACGGAAAGTATTGATCATGCGTACCTACGACAAACTGATTGCCACGATTTACCTCGGCCAAGGACGCGGCGGCTTGCGCGCGTCCTTTGGTCCGGTGCGGGCGGATGTGTCGTTTGCGCAGCCATCCCGTCGTCAGATCACGCAAGCCATGCATTAGCCGCAGCATTCCTGCGGCCTTTGCCCGCAGGGTCACGCGCAAACCCCCTGCTGGGCAACCCCCACAGGGGGTTTTTGCTGGTAGTGAGAAATCAACATGGAAAACAGAAAACTTCGCAACATTGGCATCATTGCACACGTCGACGCAGGCAAGACCACCACCACAGAACGGGTGCTGTATTACACCGGCGCGCGTCACCGGCTGGGTGAGGTACATGATGGCGCTGCGACCATGGACTTTGACCCGCAAGAGCGGGCGCGTGGCATCACCATCAACAGCGCGGCCACCACGGTGCATTGGCGGGAACATCAGATCAACCTGATCGACACCCCGGGGCATATTGACTTCAATATCGAGGTCAACCGCTCGCTGCGGGTGCTGGACGGTGCGGTGGTGGTGTTCGACGGCGTGGCCGGGGTGGAGCCTCAGACCGAGACCAACTGGCGTCTGGCCGATCGTTACCGGGTACCCCGGCTGGCCTTCGTCAACAAGCTGGATCGGGTGGGTGCGGACTTCCACCGGGTGGTCGGCATGATCCGTGAGCGGCTGGGGGTGGAGGCACTGGTGACCCAGTTGCCCATTGGTCAGGAAGACCGGTTTATCGGTCTGGTGGACCTGCTGAGCCGTGAAACCTGGCTGTGGCCAGACGACAAGGCAGGCCCGGCGCAGCGTTTGCCGGTGGCGGAAGAGATGCAGGCGGAGGTGGAGCAGCACCGTGCTCTGCTGGTGGAAGCACTGGTGGGTCATGATGATGCGCTGCTGGAAGCCTGGCTGGCGGGGGAAACCCTGCCGCTGGTGTCGCTGCGCCGGGTCTTGCGACAGGTTACGCTGCAAGGCAAGGCGGTGCCGGTACTGCTGGGTTCCGCGTTCCGCAACCGGGGTGTCGAGCCGCTGCTGGATGCGGTGGTGGATTATCTGCCTGCGCCAGAGGACGTGCAGCGCGAGCTGGATGCGTCGGTCACCGGGCCGTTTGCGGCACTGGCGTTCAAGGTGACGCACGATGAGCACGGTACGCTGACCTGGCTGCGGGTATACCGGGGCCAGCTGGAAGCGGGCTCGACGCTGCTGAATGTTAATCGGCAGCGCCGTGAGCGTGTTTCGCGAGTGTATGAAATGCACGCCAGCGAGCGGGTGGAACGACCTCGCCTGCAAGCGGGCGACATTGTGGCGGTGACGGGTCTCAAGGATACCGTGACCGGTGAAACGCTGACCGCGCTGGACCAGCCGCTGCTGCTGGAGCAGATTGAAGCGCCAGAGCCGGTGCTGGATGTGGCGGTAGAACCGCGCAGCCGTGCCGACCAGCAGAATCTGCTCAAGGGTTTGCAGGTGCTGGTGCAGGAAGACCCGAGCCTGCGCTTGCGCACCGATCCGGAATCCGGGCAGTTATTGCTGTCCGGCATGGGTGAGCTGCAACTGGAGGTCACGCTGGAAAAACTGCGTAGCCGCTTCCGGGTGGAGGTGAATACCGGTCAGCCCCGTGTGGCGTATCGGGAAACCCCTACGCAAGGGGTGGTGCAGCGGCAGGTGTTCCGCAAGCAGACCGGTGGCCCAGGCCAGTTTGCCGAGGTGCAGCTGCAGCTGGAACCCTTACCTCGCGGTGAAGGGCTGCAGTTTGAAAGCCGTATCACCGGCGGCGCCATTCCACGGGAATTCATCCCCGGGGTGGAGCAGGGCTTCCGCCAGGCCGCGCAAGCGGGGGTGCTGGCGGGCTACCCGGTGGTGGATTGCAAGGTCGTTTTGCTGGATGGCAGCTACCATGAGCGCGACTCATCGGTGCAGGCTTTCGAGCAGGTCGCTGCGCAAGCCTTCCGGGCGGCGATGCTGCAGGCGAAGCCGGTATTGCTGGAGCCGACCATGACGGTGGAAGTGGTCACCCCGCTGGCGTATGTTGGCGATTGTATTGGTGATCTCAACCGCCGCCGTGGGCAGGTGCGTCAGCAGGAACCGCAAGGGACGGGCATGATGATCGTGGCCCAGGTGCCGCTGCGGGAAATGTTTGGCTATATCGGCCAGCTGCGTGCCCTGACCTCCGGGCGTGCCAGCTTCAGCATGCAGTTTGACCAGCTGGAGCCGGTACCCGTCCAGGTACAAGCCAGTTTGCTGGCATGAAGCAGAAGGGGCAGACCGCAAGGTCTGCCCCTTTTTTCAATCCAGCATGCTGCGCAGCATCCAGGCGGTTTTCTCATGCAGCTGCATGCGCTGGGTCAGCAAGTCGGCGGTGGCTTCGTCGTTCACTTCATCCACCAGCGGGAACAGGCTGCGGGCGGTACGTACCACCGCTTCCTGCCCTTTCAGCAGGATGGCCAGCATCTCCTGCGCCTTGGGCACGCCTTCGACCTCGGCAATCGACGTCAGCCGGGCAAAGGACTGATAGGTACCCGGTGCGGGGAAGCCCAGCGAGCGGATACGCTCGGCAATCAGGTCTACCGCCAGTGCCAGTTCGTTGTACTGCGTCTCGAACATCAAGTGCAGGGTGTTGAACATTGGCCCGGTCACGTTCCAGTGGAAGTTATGGGTTTGCAGGTAGAGGGTGTAGGTGTCAGCCAGCAGGCGGGACAAGCCCTCGGCAATCTGTTGCCGGTTGGTTTCAGGAATCCCCAAGTTGATCTCCATGATGCGTCCTTTCTGCAGAGTGATGACTGCATTGTGGATGCTGGGCCGGATTTTGTGAAATGGTTAATTCTTTAGCCGGCCATAGTTTATGGCTATGGTCTGGGCAGATCGGACAGCAGTTGCCACCAGCCGCTGACCAGGATCAGCAAACCCAGGGTATGTCGCACGTTCAGCTGCATGATGGCCTCCGCGAGAAAAGGCGGGCCGTCGGGCCCGCCGGGGTGATCAACCTTGCAAGGCCGCCGCCACACCGGCCGCATAGTTCGGGTCTACCTTGGCAAAGTGCGCCAGCATGCGCTGCTGGATCTCCACGGGTACAGGACGCATCGAGCGGGCGATGTTGCCAAACAAGCGGGTCTGCTGGGCAGCATCCATCAGGCGAAACAGGGCACCGGGCTGGCTGTAGTAGTCGTCATCCACCCGGTGATCCCAATGCCCTGCGCTGCCGAACAGGTCCAGATTGGGCTCAGTCTGCTGGGGCTGGTCCTGCAGGGCGCCGGGCAGGCTGCTCGGCTGGTAGTTCGGACCGCTTGGGGCCGCCAGTCGCATGCCGCCATCGCGATGCACGCTGTGGAAGGGGCAACGCGGTGCGTTTACCGGGATCTGGTGGTGGTTGACCCCCAGGCGGTAGCGCTGGGTGTCGCCGTAGGAGAATAGGCGACCCTGCAGCATGCGGTCTGGCGAGAAGCCAATGCCGGGTACCACATTGGCCGGGGTAAAGGCGGCCTGCTCGACTTCAGCAAAATAATCCTGCGGATTGCGATTGAGTTCGAGGATGCCGACCTCCATCAGCGGGTAGTCCGCGTGTGGCCACACCTTGGTCAGGTCGAACGGGTTGATGCGGTATTGTTGTGCCTCGGCTTCCGGCATCACCTGGACCATGAACTTCCAGCGCGGGAAGTTGCCCTCTTCGATGGCGGCAAACAGGTCACGCTGGGCGCTTTCGCGGTCGGAGCCGACAATGTCTGCGCCTTCTGAGTCGGTATAGAAGCTGTGCCCCTGCATCGACTTGAAGTGGAATTTCACCCAGAAGCGTTCATTGCGGGCATTGATGAAGCTGTAGGTGTGGCTGCCATAGCCATTGAGCTGGCGGTAGTTGCGTGGCAGGCCACGGTCGCTCATCAGGATGGTCAGCTGGTGCAGGCTTTCCGGATGCTGTGACCAGAAATCCCAGGCAGCAACCGGGTTACGCAGGTTGGTTTGCGGGTCCCGTTTCTGGGTATGGATGAAATCCGGGAATTTCAGCGGATCGCGCAGGAAGAACACCGGCGTGTTGTTACCCACCACATCCCAGTTGCCCTCTTCGGTGTAAAACTTGAGGGCAAAGCCGCGTACATCGCGTTCGGCATCGGCGGCTCCGCGTTCCCCGGCGACGGTGGAAAAGCGCAGGAACAGCGGCGTCTGCTTGCCGACCTGGCTGAAGACGGCGGCCTTGCTCCAGGCCGTGATGTCCTGCGTGATGGTCAAGGTGCCATAGGCGCCAGAGCCCTTAGCATGGACCACACGCTCCGGAATGCGTTCGCGATCGAAGTGGGCCAGTTTCTCCAGCAACCAGACATCCTGCAGCAGCACGGGGCCACGCGGACCGGCACTCAGGCTGTTCTGGTTGTTGATCACGGGGGCGCCAGCAGCGCTGTGCATGATGGGCTTGGACATGGTTTTGCTCTCCTCAGGGTCAATGGGCAACTGCGGCCAGAATGGCCAGAATGTGTTCCCGCAGGGTGGTTTGCGTGTTCATGGTGTGCTCCTGCGACTCGTTGGATCGAAGTATGGCGAGAGAAGATGAATTGGTAAAATTGATTGTTTAAAACAATTTAATTTTAAAAAACTATCGGTTGAGGCAAAAACAGCCACCCGAAGGTGGCTGTTGCGGCGTGGCGGGGTGGGTCAGGCAGCGACGGCGGCAATGTCCTGCTGCGCGGCTTGCAGCGCTTGCTGACGCATGCTGTCCCCCATGTTGACGCCTTCGGCGCGGATGATCTGCACATCGCTCAGACCCAGGAACTGGAACACGGTCTTCAGGTAAGCCTCCTGATGGTCCATGGCATTGGCGCTGCCATACAGGCCGCCCCGGCTGGACACGATATAGACCGTTTTGCCGCTGAGCAGGCCGACCGGGCCGGTTTCGGTGTACTTGAAGGTGGTACCCGCTACCGAGATGCGGTCAATCCAGGCCTTCAACTGGCTGGGGATGGAGAAGTTGTACATCGGTGCACCGACGACGATGGCATCGGCTGCCAGAAACTCGGCGAGGATGGCCTTGGCGGTTTCTACATCCTGCCGCAGCGTCTGGCTCCATTCCGACGGGTCTTGCTGGGCGGCACCCAGTTCGCTGTAAGACAAGTGGCTGGGGGCGTTCTGCGCCAGATCGCGATAGGTGAGGGTGGCATCCGGGTTTTGCTGCTGCAGTTGGCTGACCAGCTTGGCGGTCAGTTGGCGTGACACCGAGTGGGTCATCAGCGGGCTGGAATCGAGATGCAGGATGTTCATGGAAAGCTCCGATAAGTCGTGTTGAAGTGAGCCCATTATCATTGGTGTGGCATGTGGTGATAAGCCTGCATTTTTCGGATATATTGTCCTGCATATGGAACAATGGTGCTGAATATGACTTCGCCGACCCTGCCGCAGCCAAATCCTGACTGGAATGACCTGTTTTTCTTCAGCCAGGTGGTTCAGCATGGGGGGTTTGCAGCCGCCAGCCGGGTACTCGGGGTGCCCAAATCCCGCTTGTCGCGCCGGATTGCCCTGTTGGAGCAGGCGCTGGGGGTAAGATTGCTGCAGCGGAGTACGCGGCGACTGGCACTGACGGATATCGGCCACCAATACCTGCAGCACTGCTTGAGCATGCGCCTTGCCGCGGATGCGGCGCAGGAAACCGTGCAACGGGTGCATACCATCCCGCGCGGCCGGGTACGCTTCAGTTGCCCGATCGCCATTGCGCAGGGGCTGCTGCTGCACACCTTGCCAGAGTTCATGCTGCGCTACCCGGAGGTCAGCGTCGAGGTGGAGGTGACCAGCCGGCGAGTCGACCTGATTGAAGACGGCTTTGATTTCGCCTTGCGGGTGCGGCAGGAGTCTGATGAGGACGCTGGGGTTGTCGTCAGGCGGCTATCCCGCTCGCAGCCGGTGATGGTGGCCAGCCCGGCCTGGCTGGCACACGCCGGCTGGCCACAGCAGCCGCAGGATCTGCTGGGCAAGCCTACCGTCAGCCTGCGCCCGCATGATGGTCGCTTCCAGCTGCGCTTCAGTCATCCGGATGGGCAGCAGGTGCTGGTGCCGCACCAGCCCCGGCTGGTGTGCGATGACATGCAGTTGCTCAAGTCTGCCATCCTGAGCGGAGTCGGTGCGGGCTGGTTGCCTGCCTACCTGTGCGGCAAGGAGCTAGCGACCGGTGACTTGCAGCTGCTGCTGCCGGACTGGCAGCTGCCCAGTGGATTTTTCCACCTGGCCTACGCCAGCCGTCGCGGCCTGACGCCTGCGGTACGGGCATTGATCGACTTCCTGGTGGATACGCTGGAGGCAGTCAGCCTGTAGTTTGCTGTGCCTCCGCCAGCAGCCAGGCTTTGACCGTGCGTGCTGCGGTGGAGAGCCGCTGCGGTCGATGCACCACATGGTAGCCGTGGTTGAGCGGCAGGCGACAGGGGAAGGGTTCCATCAGGCGGCCATTGGCCAGCTCATCGGCCACCAGCACCGGGCTGATCATCAGCATGCCTTGGCCTCGGCTGCAGGCTTCAATGGCGATCACGCCCTGATCGACGTGGATCTGCGGTATGGCCTGCACGTGTTGGGGTGTCAGGCTACTGAAGCGGTCAAACCAGGCCGCCCAGTAGGGCTGTAGCGGGGTGGCATAGAGCGTGGCGCGGCTGAGGTCATCGACCTGCCATAGCGACAGCTGTTGCTGATAGCTTGGGCTGCAGAAAACGCGCACTTCGTCCGGACAGAGTAACTGGCTTTCCAGCCCCTCGTCCTCACCGGTGAAGTAGCGGATGGCCAGATCAAAGCCTTCCTGTACCAGATCCATGGGCTGGATCGAGGTGTGCACGTGCAGGCGTATGTGTGGGTGTTGCCGGGCCAGGTGCTCCAGACGGGGAGCCAGCCAGCGCGAGGCGAAACTGGGTGGCAAGGTCATGCGCACTGTATCGGTGCGTGGTGTCGTCTGATGCAGTGCCTGCAGTTGCTGCAAGATGGGTTGCAACTGCTGCCAGTAGGTTTGGGCCGCGGCAGTGGCCCATAGCTGTCGGGTGCTTCGCTGAAACAAGGGGTAACCCAGCATGGCTTCGAGTTTCTGGATTTGTTGCCCAATGGCCCCGGCGCTGACATGCAGCTCAGCCGCTGCAAGCGTGAAGCTGCCGCTGCGCATGACCGCAGCAAAGGCTTGCAGGGCTTTCATGGAGGGCAAGTGCATCATGGCGCAGGAAAACTGGGCAATGCCTGCAGTTTAACTGATTTGTCAGCCTGTGCCTGAAGGCTGACAATGCAGTATCAGTCACTACCTGCTGCGGGGCCTCGAATGTTTGCCAGTTTGCGACAACGTGATGTGATGGTGGTCACCCTGGCCGCGGCCGGTCTGCTGATGGTGTCCATGGGGATTCGTCAGTCGCTGGGGCTTTTCGTGGGCCCGATCAACCGGGCGACCGGCATGGGGGTGGCGACCATCAGTCTGGCGCTGGCCATTGGCCAGTTTGTGTGGGGGGCGGTGCAACCCATTGCCGGGATGGTGGCAGACCGTAAAGGCCCGCAGCAAGCGCTGCTGGTAGGGGTCTTGCTGCTGGCTGCGGGGTGTGCGCTGACACCGCTGGCGGGGCAGGGCTGGGCCTTGTCGATCACACTGGGGCTGTTTGCCGCGGCGGGTTCCGGCATCGCCGGGTTCTCCGTGCTGCTGGGGGCGGCTTCACAGCGCCTGCCGGCCAGTGCCCGCGCAGATGCGTCCGGAGTGATCAATGCAGGCGGATCGTTTGGCCAGTTTGTGTTCGCTCCCTTGCTGCAAAAGCTGATACTGGGCATCGGCTGGATGGGGGCACTCTGGACCATGGCACTGGCGGCGTTGGCCACCTTGCCCTTGATTGGCAAGCTGGGCGGACGAGAGCAGGCCCTGCCAAGCGCAAGTGCCGAGGCACAACCGCTGGGCGCGGTGGTACGGCAGGCGATGCAGGACCGCAGCTATCTGCTGCTGCATGCCGGCTTCTTTACCTGCGGTTTCCACATTGCCTTTCTGGTCACCCACCTGCCGGGTGAGGTCAATCTTTGCGGGCTGCCACCTCAGGTGGCCAGCTGGTCACTGGCCATTATCGGACTGGCCAATATTTTTGGTAGTCTGTATGCCGGGCGTTGCATTGGCCAATACCGCAGCAAGTATGTGCTGGCGGCCATGTATGGTTCGCGGGCCTTGCTGGTGGGACTGTATCTGCTGGCACCACGCACACCGCTGACCTATTACCTGTTTGCTGCCGGGCTGGGCTTTACCTGGCTGGCGACCGTACCGCCCACTGCCGCGCTGGTCGGCAAACTGTTCGGTACCCGCTACCTGGCCACGCTGTTTGGTCTGACCTTGCTGTCGCATCAGGTGGGCGGCTTTCTGGGGGCGTGGCTGGGCGGACAAGCCTTGGTCAAGCTGGGGAACTTCAATGCCATGTGGTATGCCGACATGGCATTGGCGGCGATGGCGGCCATCGTGAACTTGCCGATTCGAGAGCGGCCGGTGCAGGCCGCTCAACCGGCTTGAACTCAGGCGGCCTGCAACTGGCGTTCCCGGTGCTTCAATACGGCGATGACGTCATCAGGGGGCTGCGGTGACAGACGGCGGTAGTCCCGACAGTCGTCACTGCGGCTGAGCAGGCCCAGCCCGACCATTTCCCGGCGCAGCAAGGCCGGGTCACCGAAACGGTGGTGCTGGTTGAGCAGGGTATTGACCTCCCGCTCGTGGTAGCTGCGGCGGCGGTCAAAGCGACCCCACAGATACCACAAGGCCAGTTGCTGCAGGGGGCGGCCCGATGGCCAGCGGGTCAACTGGCCCTGTGCATCCAGCAGCTGCATGAATTTTTGCGCCAGCGCCGGTACCGGCGGGTGGGATACCTCGGTTTTCTGTGGGCGCAGCGCGTGCTGGCGATAGCTCTGAAAATTGCTGAAACCGGCGCAGCGTGCCAGCAGGTTCAGCATGTCGACCTGACCCGGCATGTCGGGATGGCTTGGCCAATGGCGGCGCAAGGCGCGTGCCAGATCAGACACGTCGGGCACAAGGTAAGGTACAAGGGTTTTGGACACGGTCAGACATCCTTCGCTGTAACGTGCCACCGACAATGCGGGACTGGTGATCGCCGACTTCCAGTGAGGCACAAGGCAAAGAGTGTGTTCCACAGGATGCTGCGGGCAGGTTTAGCACTCCTGGACAGGAGCGGCGATGCCTGGGTGAACTGCCGACCGACAATTATTATGGCATGCCTGCCAGTCCGGCTCAATGCGCTTCATGGTTGTGCATCGTGCCAGGCCTTTTGCAAGGCATCCAGTCGGCCTTGCTGCGCCATCTGCTGCAGCTGCTGTCGCAAGGCGCCGATCAAGCGAGGATCGGTCTGTTTGTTGGCTGCCAGCCACAACGGGGTGCTGAGGGCATCCAGCCGGAACACGGGCTCCAACTGACGTGCATCAACCCGCTGCTCACGGGCGCGGAGGCCCAGGCTGATGTCCGGGTGGGCAAAGAAATCGATGCGACCCATCACGGCTTTGCCCAGGTTGAGGGCGTTCTGCGGGACCGGGTCGAGCACCGTATTGTCTGGTGACTGGCCAATCCCTTGTTTGAGCAACCATTCCTGCACATTACTGCCATCCTGCACGCCGATGCGATAACCCTTGCCGCGCAGGGCCAGGATGTCCGTGGGTTTGGGCTGGGTGCTGCGTTTGCGATACAGCCAGATGTCGTAGGGGGATACCACGGCCACCCACAGCATGTCTTGCTCCCGATCCGGCGTACGTGCCACGCTGAGCAGCAGGCTGTTGGGCGTGGTTTGGACATTCAGCAGGGCGCGCTTGAGCGGTAAAAAGCTGAGGGGATCGGCTTTGAATGTGACATCGGTGCCCAGTTGCTGTTGCGTACGTTGCAGTGCTTCTTGCAGAAACTGGTGGACATAGCCTTGCGCATCGCCATCAGGCCCCGGGTACTGCAAGGGCGGGAATTCACTGGCAAACAGTTTGATGGCCAGTGTGTCCGCCACAGCGGGCAGGGTCGTGAGCAGCAGCAGAATCGCGCAGAGGCAGGAACGCACAACGATCACCCCGATCCGGTGGCAATAACACAAGAATAGCAGTAATCCTGAGTCAGCAAGCTTGCAGATGTGCAAATGAAAGCAGCCCGCATGAGCGGGCTGCAGGGGGTGGGCGCATGGCAGCTACCTTGTCAGACAGGCGATGGACCGATGGGTCTATCCCTTGGGGTCAGTGCTGCAGGGCCACAGGTTTCGCGCAGATTGCGAAACCATCCATCATGGATGGATCAGTGGAAAATGCGGTTGCCAGCCGGACGACGGTCCAGTTCGCGCATGCGGTTTTCCAGGTCAAACAGGTCTTGGGCTTCAGCCAGCCAAGCTTCGTGTTGCTCGCGCTCACGGTCTTCATTGGTGCTGAACAGCAGATGGAACAGGTTCGAGAACATGGTTTTACTCCTTGGTTATGATGCAATGCACAAATCATATCAGGTCTCTTAAATTAGTCAACTAATAATTCGCAAATTAATCAAAATGCCATATCCATAACATGTTTATTTACAGCGTTTTACAAGGGTATGAAGAATGAATGAAACCGGTTAAAGGGCGCGCTCAGGCCATAATGCAGCCGTGACAAAGCCACGGGAGGATGCAGGAGATCAGGTGATGTCTGCCTGTAATGCTGCAAAGCAAAAAGGCGCCCGCAGGCGCCTTTTTGGGGGTGAAACCGGTGAGGTCTACTGGTATGCGTCCATTGGGATGCAGCTGCAGAACAGGTTGCGGTCACCATAGACATTGTCCACCCGGCCGACGGGCGGCCAGTACTTGCGCTGACGCAGACCTGCCACCGGATAGGCGGCTTGCTCACGCGGGTAAGCATGGTTCCACTCGTTGGCCAGTACCGTTTGTGCGGTATGCGGCGCGTGCACCAGCGGGTTGTCCTGCAGCGACAGACGGCCTTCTTCCACCGCGCGGATTTCTTCGCGGATGGTGACCATCGCTTCGATGAAACGATCCAGCTCTTCCAGCGATTCGGACTCGGTCGGCTCAATCATCAGCGTGCCGGCAACCGGGAAGCTCATGGTCGGGGCATGGAAGCCGAAGTCCATCAGGCGCTTGGCCACATCGTCAACCGAAATGCCGCTGCTGTCCTTCAGCGGACGCAGGTCGATGATGCACTCGTGTGCCACCAGCCCGCCCGGGCCGCTGTACAGCACCGGGAAATGCGGCGACAGCTTGCGGGCCAGATAGTTGGCCGACAGGATGGCGCTCTCGGTGGCGTACTTCAGGCCGTCACCACCCATCAGGGCGATATAGGTCCAGGAAATCGGCAGGATGCTGGCCGAGCCGAACGGTGCGGCAGACACGGCGCCAATCTGCTGCTCGCCGTTCTCCAGCACACGGTGACCCGGCAGGAAACGCGCCAGATGGGCGCCCACTGCCACGGGGCCGACGCCGGGTCCACCACCGCCATGCGGAATGCAGAAGGTCTTGTGCAGGTTCAAGTGCGACACGTCGCCGCCGAAGTGCCCCGGCGCAGCCAGGCCGACCAGTGCGTTCATGTTGGCACCGTCCACATACACCTGACCACCATGCTGATGGATGATGTCGCAGATTTCACGCACACCTTGCTCGAACACACCGTGGGTGGACGGATAGGTGATCATGATGGCGGCCAGGTTGGCGCTGTGTTGCTCTGCCTTGGCGCGCAGGTCGGCCACGTCGACGTTGCCGTTCTCATCACACTTCACCACCACCACCTGCATGTCCACCATCTGGGCGGACGCCGGGTTGGTACCGTGGGCCGAGCTCGGGATCAGGCAGATGTTGCGGTGGCCTTCGCCACGGCTGCGATGGTAAGCCTGGATGATCTGCAGACCCGCGTACTCGCCTTGCGAACCCGCGTTGGGCTGCAGCGACACGGCGGCATAGCCGGTGGCGGCACACAGCATGTCTTCCAGCTGTTTGATCATGCTGCGGTAGCCTTGGGTCTGGCTGGCCGGGGCAAACGGGTGGATCTGGCCAAATTCCGGCCAGGTCACCGGGATCATTTCGCTGGTGGCATTCAGCTTCATGGTGCAGGAGCCGAGCGGGATCATGGCGCGGTCCAGCGCAATGTCCTTGTCCGCCAGATAGCGCAGGTAGCGCAGCATCTCGGTTTCCGAGTGGTACTGATGGAATACCGGATGGTCGAGGTAGCTACCCTGGCGCAGCAGGCTGGCCGGGAAGGCATCCGTTACATCGGCTTCCACACGGTCGAAGTCCGGCAGGCTGCTGCCCGCCGCGGCGAACAGGCCCCACAGGGTTTGCACGTCAGCGCGCGTGGTGGTTTCGTCGAAGGACACGCCAATGTGGGCGTCGTCCACCACCCGCAGGTTGATGCGGGCAGCGGCTGCTGCTGCGTGAATGCTGGCGGTGCGGTTGCCGGTCTGTACCGTGACGGTATCAAAGAAAGTGGCGTTGCTCAGCCCCAGGCCCAGGCTCTTCAGCCCGGCGGCAAAGGTGCCTGCCAGACGGTGGGTGCGCTGGGCGATGGTCTTCAGACCCTTGGGACCATGGTAGACCGCATACAT
The DNA here is from genome assembly GCF_012641365.1 of Leeia aquatica. Taxonomy (NCBI): domain Bacteria; kingdom Pseudomonadati; phylum Pseudomonadota; class Betaproteobacteria; order Neisseriales; family Leeiaceae; genus Leeia; species Leeia aquatica. Next base: position 282,489 of record NZ_JABAIM010000003.1, on the reverse strand, counting down.
GCTGGCAATCACCGCCAGCAGCACCTGTGCGGTACAGATATTGGAGGTGGCCTTCTCGCGGCGGATGTGCTGCTCGCGGGTTTGCAGTGCCAGACGGTAGGCGGGCTTGCCGTGGCTGTCCACCGACACGCCGACCAGACGGCCCGGCATCTGGCGCTTGAATTCATCACGGGTCGCCATGTAACCGGCGTGCGGGCCGCCAAAGCCCATCGGCACGCCGAAGCGCTGGCTGTTGCCCACTGCCACGTCGGCACCCCATTGGCCGGGGGCAGCCAGCAGCGTCAGTGCCAGCAGGTCGGCAGCGACGATGACCATGCCGCCACGAGCCTTGTAGCGTTGCACCCAGTCGGCGTAGTCACGTACGTCACCGTTCACTCCCGGGTATTGCAGCAATACGGCGAAGGAGTCGTTCTCCAGGGCTTCGTCGCCGGTGCAGATGCGCACTTCAATGCCCAGTGGCGCGGCACGGGTTTGAATCACGTCCAGCGTTTGCGGCAGCACGTCGTCGGCCACGTAGAATACATTGGACTTCGACTTGCCCACCCGCAGCGCCAGTGTCATGGCTTCGGCCGCTGCGGTACCTTCATCCAGCATGGAGGCGTTGGCGATGTCCATGCCGGTCAGGTCGCTGATCATGGTCTGGAAATTGAGGATGGCTTCCAGACGACCTTGCGAGATTTCCGGCTGATACGGCGTATAGGCGGTATACCAGGCCGGGTTTTCCAGGATGTTGCGCAGAATCACCCCCGGCGTATGGCTGCCGTAGTAACCCATGCCAATGTAGGACTTGAACACCTGATTTTGCTCAGCCAGCCCGCGCAGTTCCGCCAGCGCTTCCGGCTCGGTTTTGGCGCCCGGCAGCGGCATCGGTTCGGTGCGGCGAATGCTGGCCGGAACGATGGCATCCATCAGGCTGTCCAGCGAGCTGTAACCCAGCTCAGCCAGCATCTTGGCCTGGTCTGCACGGGAAGGGCCGATATGGCGGCGCTGGAAGTCGTTGTGCTGTTCCAGTTCAGCCAGCGAACGGCGGGGGGTGGTCATGGTGCGGCTCCTGCAACGGTAAGGGTGGGTCTGGTCAGGCAATGGCTGCCCGGCTGGCCAGCACAGTGGCCAGTCCGGCGCAGTCACACAACATCAGGCGCCGATATGGGCCTTGTAAGCAGCTTCGTCCATCAGGCCATCGGCTTCGGACAGATCGCTCGGCTGCAGGCGCACAAACCAGCCCGCGCCTTCCGGGTCTTCATTCACCAGCGCCGGGTTGTCCACCAGCGCTTCATTGACGGCCAGCACGGTGCCGGACACCGGCATTTTCACGTCGGCAGCAGCCTTGACCGATTCGATCACGCAGGAGGCGTCACCTTTGCTGACGGTGCTACCCACCGCAGGCAGCTCCACAAACACCAGGTCGCCCAGCGAATCCTGTGCGTAGTGAGTGATGCCAATGGTCACACTGCCGTCTGCTTCGCTGCGCAGCCACTCGTGATCTTCGGAAAATTTGGTGCTCATGTCGGGCCTCTTTATCGTCCATGGACTGGGGGTAGAAAACCCCGCAAAAATAGGGTTTGGCAACGCATAAGTCAAATCAATAGTTATAATGGTTTGATTAGTCCTGTTAATCCAAAGCCGGGAATGCATGAAAAACCTGCCTACTGATTTGCTGCGCACCTTTGTGACGGTTGTCGACGAAGGGGGATTCTCCAGCGCCGGAGACCTGCTGGGTCGCTCGCAACCGGCCATCAGCCTGCAGGTCAAGCGGCTGGAAGAGCTGGTCGGTGTACCGCTGTTCCAGCGCTCCGGTCGCAGCTTCCAGCTCTCCGAGGAAGGGCATGTGTTGCTCAGCTATGCGCGCCCCATGCTCAACCTGAACGACGAACTGCTGGCCCGCATCAACAAGACCAGCCTCTCCGGGGCGGTGCGGCTGGGGGTGCCCAACGAGTTTGCCGACTCCTTCCTCCCGGATATTTTAGGACGCTTTGCGCAAAGTTACCCGGAAGTGATGCTGGAAGTGGGTTGTGAACTGTCAACCCATCTGCTGGCCAAGCTGGAGAAAGGGGAATACGACCTGGTATTTGGCCTGCACGCCAATTCCAACGTCAAAACCACCAACGAAGGCTGGACTGAGGCACTGGTGTGGATCGGCAGCCCGCAGCATGCGGTATACAGCAAGAGCCCGCTGCCCTTGATTGTGGCGCCGATGGGCTGTGTTTACCGCCAGCGCATCCTGGAAACGCTGGAGCAGATCGGCCGTCCGTGGCGCATCGCTTATACCAGCCCGAGTTTTGGCGGCATCAAGGCCGGGGTGCTGGCCGGGCTGGGCGTTACGGTGCTGGCACGCAGCGCGGTACCGGAAGGGGTGCATGTGCTGGGCTCGCTGGAACGCATGCCCAAGCTGCCGGACATCCGTGTGCACCTGCATTATGACCGCAGCCGCGCCAGTGAAGCGGTACTGGCGCTGGTGGATTACATGTCGGCGCGCTTGCAACATACCACGGGTGGCACCAATCCCACCTGACCATGTCGTCATCTGCAAGCCGTCATTCCTGCGCTATAGTTAAGACGCATTGCGCGGTGTTGCGCCCCTCAAGGATGAATGCTCATGTCTGAACCAGCAGCAGAAGCCGCCGCCCCCGCGGCAGACAACAAGAAGAAAAAGTGGTTAATGATCGGCCTGATCGGCGGTGGTGTACTGCTGATCGTCCTCAGCGTGGTACTGGCGGTGGTGCTGAGCCACGGCAAGAGCAAGAAGGGCCAGAGCAAGGCGCATGACACCGAACAGCAGGCGGAAGAGGGCGATGCTGAAGGCGGTGGCGAAGAACACGCCGATGCTGAAGAGCACGGCAAGAAAGAGGAGGGGCATGAGAAGCCCAAGGCAGAGCATGGGAGCGCCGAGCCTGAACATACTACCGAGACACACAAGCCCGCCGAAGGCGGCAAACCGGGCGATGAAGCAGCCCTGAAGGCCGAAGCGGATCAGCTCAAGCAAGACATCGCCAAGTTGCAGCACGAGATGGACCAGCAAACCGAAATGCTGACCCTGTCGGATGAGGCGGCCAAGCTGAAAAGTGAAATCAATGCCCTGAAGGAAAAGAAAGCCTCGCTGGAGGGGGACAAGCAGAAGCTGGCCGAGGGGGTGAAGCAGATCCGATCCGGAGAGAAGAAGTGCGCCATCAGCGGCAACCCGGACAAGCGGCTGGATGAGCTACGGGCTTGCCTCGGCATGAGTCAGCATGGTGAGTCGAAACCCGGTGAGCACAAGCCTGCAGGCGACAGCCACGAAGTGCACTGGAGCTATAACGGCGAAAACGGGCCGGAGTTCTGGGCCAAGCTGAAGCCAGAGTGGAAGGTGTGTGCCGAAGGCCGTACGCAGTCACCGATCAATCTGGTGGGGAAATTCGGTAGCGGCGTACCGGCGCTGAGCTATGAATACAAGAGCAGTGCGCTCACCGTGGTGAACAATGGACATACCATTCAGGCCAATGTCGCAGAAGGGGGCGGCGTGGTGCTGGACGGCAAGCGTTACAAGCTGCTGCAATTCCATTTCCACACCCCGAGCGAAGAACAGATCAATGGCCGCGCCAACGACATGGTGGCGCATCTGGTGCACAAGAGCGAGGATGGCAAGCTGCTGGTGATTGGCGTGCTGCTCAACCGGGGCAAGGACAACCCAGTGCTCAAGCCGGTGTTCGACAATATGCCGGGCAAGGCCAGCGAAGAAAAAGCGGTACCCAATGCCGGTTTTGACGCCAACCGTTTGCTGCCCGCCAGCCGCAATTACTTCCATTACGATGGCTCATTGACTACGCCGCCATGCTCGGAAGGCGTGAAGTGGTTTGTGCTGAAGAATGTAGGCAATATCTCGCCCAAGCAGTACGACGCCTATACCCAGCTCTATCCCTACAACGCCCGCCCGGTACAAGCGGTGAATGGTCGAGCCATTGTTGAGAATTGAGCCGATCGCGGCTTGGCGCGGGCGTAGACTGCCTGCATAATCCGCATCAGGCCGCTGCAGGGGCAGCGGCCTTTTTCATTGCCGGTTTAGCTGACTAGATGCTGATTCTGCCCGTACCCCGAGCGCCCGACTGGCGCCGTCGCCCACCCTGGATGACCTTGCTGCTGATCATCAGCTGCACTTTCATTTTCTTTGTGCTGCAGGGCAAGGATGAACAGCGGACTGAAGCCGCCTGGACCTACTACCTGCAGTCGGACCTGCCTGATATTGAATTGCCGCTGTATGTCCGTTATCAGAACCAGCATGGCAAATCAGACGTACGCCTGCCGGAAGCACCGGATGAGGTGGCGGTCATGGTCCAGCAGCTGCAGTATGACCCTGGCTTTCAGCGTGCGCTGAAATCGGGCCAGCTGTTCCCGCCCAGCGGCCTGGCACCCGAAGGATGGCAGGCGGCACGCAAGCAGTTTGAGACCATGTTGGCCAGGAGTGTGACCGATCATTACGGCTTTGTGCCGGCACAACCCCGTGCGGTGACCTGGTTCAGTCACATGTTCCTGCATGGCAGTGCGGACCACCTGTTTGGCAATATGGTGGTGCTGTTCATCGTCGGCTATCTGGTCGAGGAAGCGCTGGGCGCGGGGCTCTTTCTGCTGTGTTACCTGCTGGCCGGGCTGGGCGCCAATGCCCTGGATCTGGCCCTGCATAGCGAGCGGCTGGTGGTGGGCGTGGGGGCCTCGGGCGCGATCTCGGGTGTCATGGCCATGTTCGTGGTGCTGTTTGGCCTGCAGCGCATCCGTTTCCTGTACTGGGTGGTGGTGTATCTGGACTTCTTCATGGCCCCCGCCCTGCTGGTGCTGCCGGTCTGGATGGCCAACGAGGCTTACCAGATGTGGGTCGACAAGGACGGCATGATCAATAACACCGCTCACCTCGGCGGCTTTGCGGCGGGGGCGGTGCTGGCAGGGCTGTATCGCTTGAGTCGGCGCAAGGATGAGCAACCGGTGGTGCTGGATGCCGGGCCTTCAGAGGCCGAGCAGCTGGCCGCGCAACTGCACAAGGTACACCTGCTGCTGGCCGATCTGGCCTTTGACCGCGCACGCACCCTGCTGCGCCCCCTGGTGCAACAGCACCCGCAGCAGGCGGAGCTATTGCAAGCCTATTATCAGGCCAGCCGCTGGCAAGGCGACAGCGAGGACTATCATCTGGCCACTGGCCGCCTGCTGGCCTGGAATGCGCTGCCGGTTGAGCAGGCGCGTGAGGTACTCAATCACTATCTGACGAACGCACGGCCTGTGCCGCGCCTGTCCGCCAGCCTGATGGCTAATCTGGGCAAACGGCTGCTGCAGGCGGGTTTCCTGCCGGAAGGGGTGCGTTTGTGCCGGGCCCTGCTGGCGCGCGACCGCCAGCATCGTGCCCTCCCGGCGCTGTTGCTGCTGGTGGCCCGCGCCAGCCGGGAGCAGGGCGATACCGCCCATGCCCAGCTGGCGCTGACCCTGCTACGCCAGCACTTCCCCGGCTCCGCCGAGGATCAACTCAGCGCGCAGTGGTAGGGCGCTGGCCGAGCACAGGCTACTGTGGAAGCCCAGCTGGACCGAGTCCGGCTCCAGCAGGGCCAGATAGTCAGCGCAGGCGGGATGGGACACCCACATCCCGCAGAGTGCCTGGGCGCGGGCCTCGCTGTCGGCCAGCAACAAGTCAATATAGCCACCCTCACCATCGCGCAGCACCGCATGGCCTTGAAAGCCGGGCTGATGCCGGAGCAAGCCATCCACCACCTTTTGCGCGGCTGACATCAGTTGTGCTTCCGTCACGCCGGGGCGCAGGCGAAAGCGGGACCATTCCACGCCAGCAAAGGGCAGAGGGGGCAAGGGTTGGACTGGATTCATGGGCTTGGGCTCATCGTGGTTAAGGGAGGCCCAGTATACCGGGGCGTGCTGACAGCCTGCTGTCAGCAGATTCACCTTGATAGCTGACTGGTAACCCAATTAAAATGGGTGCGCCACCATGATCGAAACCTTTACCCGTAACGCCAACCTGCTGACCCGCTACCAGCCTGCCTTGCACGGCAGCGGCCTGCCCCTGCTTACCACCCATGTGGTGCTGGATCAACGCGGTAACCCCACCAGCTATGTGACGGCGGAGCTCAACCGTGGCAGCTCCTGGTTCAGCCTGCCAAACCATGTCTTGCTGTTCCATGGCAGCTTCGAGAGCCTGCGGGCCTTGCTGGGTGGGGCCGCCATCATGGATGGTCGTTCGCAATAACGTCGACCAAAGCAGGGGTCAGAGGCCAGAAGCTGGCGGAGCCTGCCGGGGCGTGAGAAACGCTGCGTAGGGGCGGTAACGCTCTGCCAGTGGGTCATACCACAGGATGTCGCCCTCTGCCTCCACCCGGAAAGCGTCCAGCAGGGGAATGCTGCCGGGGTCACCCGGACACGGTGACTGATGGATCTCCCGCGTTTCCAGATCAACATACGCTGAAGTGCGGGCATTTTCTTCAATCAGCACACACTGCATCCAGTCACCCTTGGGCAGCAGCGCACGGTAGACCCCATCCTGACGCAGCTGCGACCGCAACCGCGCATCAGCATGTTGCAAGGGGTCAGGCTGACCGCCTGACAGTGCCAGCAGCAAGCCCGTGAGCAGAAGGTATCGCAGCATGTCAGGGCCCGGCCAGAAAGACCCTGAATGGACCCGCCTGCGCATCAGAAGTTGCGCCCGCTATCGGACGAGTGGGTGTGAGGCCGCTTGTTCCCGGACGAACAAAGCATGCAGAGCCTGCACATAGCCATGCAGCTCATGAAACGGCACCGGCTTGTGCATGCGGGTCACCCCGGCAGGCAGACCGCCACGGCTGGCAATCACCTCGTCCTCCAACCCGCTGACCGCCACAATGGCCATGGGTTTGACGCGCGGACTGGTGCGCAGGGCATTGAGCATGGCAAAGCCATCCAGCTCCGGCATGATCAGGTCAGTCAACAGCAAGTCAGGCGGTTGACGACCCATCTCCAGCAGTCCTTCCAGGCCGTTGCTGACCATTCGCAGTTCAACCGGCATGTTCCAGCTCTGGACTTGTCGTTCGTACAGCAGCCTCAATGCAGGATCATCTTCTACGATGAGAATCTGGAAGGCCCTGCTGCGTTTCTCTTGAGGCGTTGTTGACGCCAGCTTGGCCTCGACCGCCTCGCGTGGAATGCGGCGGTGTCCGCCTTGGGTCTTCCACGCGGGCAACTCCCCCCGTTCCACCATGTTCTGGATGGTGGCAAGGCTGACGCCAAGACGGTCAGCCGCTTCGCGTGTGCTGTAGTAGGCAGGGTCGATGGCCATGGCCGGATGCAGTCTGCAGGGTAGACAGGTTCCTATCCTAGCGGTTTGACAGTAAATCATCAATAAAAATATCAAAAATAATATATTTGATTTTATTTGATAAAAATGATAATTTGAATCCAGCGGGCACCCTGCCCCGCGTGGGAGGCAGCATGAACAAGCCATCACGTCTGCAGCTGGCATCCTGGGTTAGCATTGGGGCTGGCTGTGTCCTGAGCGGGTTGATCTGGTTCTACCATCAATCAGCGGTGCAATCGGCGGAAGACGATGTCACGGTGGATGAGCGCCATCTGGCTTCGGTCTATACCGAAGACCTCGACTTGCGGCTGGAGCAGGTCAGTCAGCAAGCCGAGCTGCTGACGCATGTGCTGGGCGATGTGAGGGGTGATACCGCACAGCTGGAAACGCGGCTGGTGCAGGCGCTGCAGGGGGTGGATGCCAGCCGGATCTATGGTCTGGGCGTCTGGTTTGAGCCCTCGGTCTTCCAGCCGGACGGGAAACGCTTTCAACGCTTCATGGCGCAACCCGAAGTAGAGGCGGCTGCCCATGGCATCAAGGTGGAATGGCTGCACGCTCAGGATGACTTCTACCAGAGTGCCTGGTATGGCGCCGCAGTGCGCGCCAAGGGTGAGGCCGTCTACACCGAGCCGTACTTCGATGTTTCAGAGGCCTACATCACGGTTGCCCGCAGTTTCCAGACCCAGGAGGGCAAGCTGGCGGGGGTGGTGACGGTGGACATGCTGCTGCCGCAGTTGCGGCAACTGCTGACTGCCGATCCTGCCCTCAAGGGGCGCTGGCTGATTGTTCGCAGTCCAGGTGGTGCCCTCATTCACCACCCCCGGCATGCCGAGATTCTGCAGATCGCCAATCAAGCAGGCTGGCGAATCAACGACATGGTTGAGCTGCAGCCCGCCCAGCTGCAAAGCCTGGCGCGACATGGTGGTGGGCAGCTGCTGCACCCGTCAGGCTATCGCTACATCGATTTCACCATGCGCAACGCAGGCTGGAAGGTGACACTGGCCGTACCTGAGACGGAGTGGGCGGTTCCTGCGCGCAAAGTCAGGCAAGACCACCTGATCAGCCAGATCGTGCTGTGGGCGGCTGTGCTTAGTTTGCTGTTCTTTTTCCGGGTGCAAGCGCGTCGTCAGCGCCAGCTGGAGCGCGAGAAGGCGGAAGCCGAGGAGCAGCGGGCGGCGGCACAGATGGAAATCTGGCAGATGGCTGAGCGGTTCGAGATGCTGTTCCTCACCAATCTGGACGGGGTCTTCCTGCTGGAAGAGCATGGGATGAGTGAGGTCAACCGTGCCGCCATCGGCATGCTCGGTGCATCCGATAGCAGCACCCTGCTCAATACGCCACCACGCAGTCTGTTTCCGCGCAAACAGCCGGATGGTCAGCGCAGCTGGCCGACTTTCCTGCGGCACCTGCGGCAAGCCGCACAGCGCGGCAACCATCGCTTCGAGTTCGAGTTCAAGCGGCTGGATGGCAGCCTGTTCCCGGCTGAGGTGGTGGTCAACAACATGCATCTGGAGCATGGCTTCATGCTGCAGATGATGTTGCGGGACATCTCCGAGCGTAAAGCGGCGGAGCGGGAGGCTGAGCTGCAGCGTGAAGAAGAGCGGCGCTTGATCGAGGAGCTGCAGCAAACCCAGGGCAGCCTGCTGCGTGAAGCGGCCGAAAGGCAGGAGGCAGAAGAGTCGCTGCGTGATTCGGAGGCGATGCTGTCCAGCATGATCCAGACCGCCAACGACGCCATCATCATGATTACCGGCGAGGGGTATGTCGAGCTGTGGAACAAGGCGGCCACTCACATGTTTGGCTATGCGCAGGAGGAAGCGCTGGGACAGCATATCCATACCCTGATTACCCCGGAGCGCTACCGGGCGACCGGTAATGCCGCCATGATGCGGTTTGCGCAGACCGGCGTGGGGGCGGTGGTTGGCAAAACGATCGAAATCGAGGCTACTGACAAGACAGGGCGGGAATTTCCGGTTGAGCTGTCGATCACCGCCTTCCAGCGCCATGATGCCTGGCATGCCGTGGCGATGATTCGCGATATTGAAGAACGCAAGGTAGCGGAGCAGCGTCTGCTGGAAGAGAAAGCAGCCCAGCAAAAGCTGATCGACCAACTGGAGCAGGCTCAGAACCAGTTGCTGCAATCGGAGAAAATGGCTGCCATCGGGCAGCTGGCCGCCGGGGTGGCGCATGAAATCAATAACCCGACCGGTTTTGTGGCCTCCAACCTCAATTCACTGGGCAAATACCTGAACGACCTGACCGGGCTGAACCAGATCTACCTGAATGCAGAGGGTGAGCTGAGCGAGGCCACCCGGGGCGAGGTGGCGCGTTACAAGAAGCAGATTGACTATGACTTCCTGCTGGAAGACACCACCGCCTTGCTGACGGAATCCCGCGACGGCATTGACCGGGTCAAACGCATCGTGCAGGACCTGAAGGACTTCTCGCATGTGGATGAGGGCGAGTGGCTGCTGGTCGACTTGCACAAGGGCCTGGACTCCACCCTTAATGTGGTGCGCAACGAAATCAAGTACAAGGCAGATGTGGTCAAGGAATACGGCGAGTTGCCTACGGTTGAGACCATTCCGTCGCAACTGAACCAGGTGTTCCTCAATATTCTGGTCAATGCCGCCCAGGCCATTGACGGATTTGGTGCCATCACCCTGCGCAGTGGTGCAGCGGAGGACCGGGTCTGGATTTCGATTCAGGATACCGGCAAGGGCATCAACCCGGAAAACCTGAAGCGGATCTTCGACCCCTTCTTTACCACCAAGCCGGTCGGGCAGGGCACCGGGCTGGGTTTATCACTGGTGTTTGGCATCATGAAGAAGCTGGGCGGCTATATTACAGTCAGCAGTGAGGTGGGCGTGGGTACCTGCTTCACCATCCATTTGCCGGTTCGCCGGGGCGAAGTGCTGGTTGCCGCTGAGGCATAGGAGACGGTCATGTTTGAAGTCATGCTGGTTGATGATGAAGCCAATGTGCTCAATGCACTCAAGCGGGAGCTGTCGTTTCTGGTCAAGGCAACGGACAGCGCCTTCCAGATCCGGCTGCATACGTTTACCGAACCCGCACAGGCGCTGACCCATGCGTTTGAGAATCCGGTGGACCTGGTGGTGAGCGACTATCGCATGCCAGAGATGAATGGCGTGGAAATGCTGCGCAGCCTGAAGCAGATCCGCCCGGATGCGGCGAGCATCATCCTCTCCGGTCAGGCGGACATGACGGCGGTGCTGCGGGCCATCAATGAGGTGGGCATTGCCCGCTTCATCAGCAAGCCCTGGGAGCGCGAGGCCCTGCTCACCCATCTGCTGGAGGTGATGTCAGACCTGGCCTTGCGGCGGGAAAATCGCCGGCTGGCGGATGAGATGCGCGCCTTGATGGGCATGCGTCCGGATGACCGGCCGGACGGTGTGGAGCACATCGAAACCTGAATGGCCCGGCCCGTCTGGAAAGGAGGGCAACATGAACAAGACCCTGTTGCTGGTGGACGATGAGGAAAACATCCTCTCCGCCCTCTATCGCCTGTTGCGGCAAGATGGCTATACCATCCTGCGCGCGAACAGCGGTGCTGAAGGGTTGGCGCTGCTGGAGCAGCACCGGCCTGGTGTCATCCTCTCGGACCAGCGGATGCCCAATATGACCGGTGTCCAGTTCTTGTCTGAGGCACACAAGCGCTACCCGGATACGGTGCGCATGGTGCTGTCGGGCTATACCGACCTGAAGTCGGTGACCGATGCCATCAACGAAGGGGCCATCTATAAATTCCTGACCAAACCATGGGATGACGAGTTCCTGAAGGCCACCGTGGCCGATGCCTTCCGGTTGTACGGCATCCTGCAGGAGAATGCGCAATTGCAGCGCGATCTGGTGCATGCCAACCAGCTACTGGAGCAACACTTTCAGGATACCGTGACCGAAAGTCGACATCAGGCTGCACACAGCATGGCGGCTTTGCGTGTGGCGCAGGAAGTGATGGACAACCTGCCCTTGGCCATGGTCGGGGTGTCGGACGAATGGCGTATCGTGCTGGCCAATCAGGCGCTGGAGAAACTGCTGGGGCGCGATGATCTGTATGGGCAGCTGGCAGCCGAAGTGCTGCCTGCGGACTGGTGTGCGGGTCTGGAGGCGAATATGCCTGCCGGGCAAGGGACTGTGCAGCTGGCGCTACAGCAGCCCCAGGCTCTGTTGGGCACGGTGTTTGAAATCGGTCAGCGTAGTGGCGGCAAAGGCAAGGTCCTGCTGCTGCAAACGGCAGGAGCCTCATCATGAACCCGGCCATGGCGCCCTACTTGCAGGCACCGTCCAGCTTGCCCAGTGCCCAGCATATTGTCTGGGAGCTGATTCGCATGCTGGATGCACCGGAAACCAGTGCGCATCAGGTCGCCGCCTGCATCAGCCATGATCAGGCCCTGACCGCGCGAGTGCTGGGTCTGGCCAATTCATCGTTCTATGGCCTCTCCAGCCGTATTGGTACGGTACAGGATGCAATGCTGGTGCTGGGCATGCAGCATGTCCGTCGGCTGGCCATCAGCGTCAGCCTGAGCCAGGTAGCAGCCCATCGCCCGGAACTGCAAGCGTTCTGGGCGCACAGCCTGCGCATTGCCTGGAATGCCGAATGGCTGGCCGGGAAGCTGGCGTGTCACCGTGATACCTGCTTCATTGCCGGGCTGCTGCATGATGTTGGCCTGCTACTGATGTATGACGAACAAGCCGAGCGCTTTACCCAGTGGGTTCACAGTCAGCGCGATGGCTGTGAACTGCTGCAAGCTGAGCGGGACGAACTGGGTTTTGATCACGCCGAGCTGGGGGCGGAGCTGGGGCGCTTGTGGCATTTTCCAGAGGCGATCATCCAGGCTATTGCCAGCCATCACATTGATGCGGCAATGCGGGTCGGCCCGGTGGCCACCATTGTCTATAGTGCGGATGAGCTGGTGCATGTGCTGCAGCAAGGCCGAGCCGATCCCGACGCCCCCTGCCTGCCGGACCCGATATTGCGCTTTCTGGGGCTGGATCAGGCGCTGTGGCAAGCCTGGCTGGATCAGCAGGCCGATATTTCTCAACGCGTGACATCTACCCTGGGTGAGGCGGAGTGATCATGGAAACGCTGGCGGATACCAACAACGATACAGCCGGAGCGCAAGCAGACCGACAGCCGGTGCTGTTGTTTGTGGATGATGAGGTGAACATCCTGTCGTCGCTGCGACGGCTGTTCCGTCCGCAAGGCTATCAAGTGCTGACTGCAGAGAGTGCGGCCATGGCGCTGGAGATCCTGCAGGCTGAACCGGTGGATCTGGTGGTGTCCGACATGCGCATGCCGGGCATGAATGGGGCCGAATTTCTGGCCCAGGTGCGGCAACGCTGGCCGGAGATCCCTCGCATTCTGCTGACCGGCTATGCCGAACTGGGTGCCACCATCCAGGCCATTAACGATGGTGGCATCTACCGCTACGTCGCCAAGCCGTGGGATGACAACGATATTGCGCTGACCGTGGCCGGCGCGCTGGAAAAGCGGCAACTGGAGCGTGACAAGGCGCGGCTGGAGGCATTGACCCGGACGCAGAATGACGAGCTGAAGCAACTCAACAGCAACCTGGAGGTCACGGTGCAAGCCCGCACCGAAGAACTGCGCCAGACCGTGCTGTTCCTGGAAAATGCGCAGGATCGGCTGAAGAAGAACATCTTCACCATGCTCAAGGTTTTCAGCAACCTGCTGGAGTTGCGAGGCGGCAATATTGGCAGCGGAAACCGCGTGGGTGAGCTGGCCCGGCGGGTCGCCCGCAAGCTGGGCCAATCTGACCAATTGGCGCAGGAGCTGATGGTGGCGGGTTTGCTGCACGATATCGGCAAGATTGGCCTGCCGGATGAGATTCTCGCCAAGCCGTTTGACCAGCTGACGCCTGATGAGCGCAACCTCTATGCGCGGCACCCGGAGAAAGGCCAGATGGCGCTGATGCCCATCGAGCAGATGGCGGCGGCCGGCAAGCTGATTCGCCATCAGCATGAGCGCTACGATGGCAAAGGCTTCCCCGATGGTCTGGCCGGAGAGCAGATCCCCCTTGGTGGCCGTATTCTGATGCTGGTGGTGGATTTTGAGGCCCTGCTGAGCGGCAGCCTGATTGGCCACGTGCTCAAGAGCGAAGACGCACTGCAATTCCTGCGTAAGTACAGTAAAAGCCGCTACGATCCTGCGGTACTGCAAGCCTTTGAAGCGGTGCTGGCGGAACCGGATGCCTTGCTGGTGGGCGGCACGCAGCGGGTAGATCTGGCCAACCTCAAACCCGGCATGAAGCTGGCCGAAGACCTGCGTACGCCAGACGGAGTCTTGCTACTGTCGCACGATCATGTGCTGACTGCGGCGCAAATCCAGCAGATTCAACGCTTTGCCCATACCGAGGGTAAAGCATTCCCGGTCGTGGTCTACACCGGCAGTTGACCCGCAATCGTCGTTCGCTGTGTCGCTGCGGCGCCATCTGGCATAATGGCGCCGTATGCATAACCCCTGTCTTCACGCACCGGATGGTGACGGCTGGTCACAAACCTTGCCGCGCATCGACCGGGTGCAGCAACAATGGCTGTCTGCGCCCGGCTCGCTGACTTGGCGCTTGCGCAGCCTGTCCAGCCGTTTCGCGGTTCGGCATGTGGTGTCTACGGTAGGCATGCCGCATGCCGACGAATTTCACGCGGTCGGGCTGCTGCGCCGTTTGCGCACCCTGGTGCGTGATGTCACGCTCACGCTGGATGGTCAACCCGTGGTGATCGGCCATAGCATTGCCCCGCTGGCCGCCATTCGTGGCAGCTGGCAACCCGTATTGCACCTGGGTAACCGCCCGCTGGCGGAGGTACTGTTTACCGATCCGCGCGTCAGCCGACAGGCGCTGTGCTACCGGCAGATCAGCGCCCGACACCCATTGCACCGACAAGCCGAGCGTGCTGTCGGGCAACGTTGCGGAACCCTGTGGGCGCGGCGCTCCGTGTTCCTGCTGCGGGGGGCGCCCTTGATGGTCACCGAAGTCTTTTTGCCCACCTTGTGGGAGCGATTGCATGTCGAATACTGACTGGCGGCGTACGCTGTGGGCCTACGCCCGGCTGACCCGCTTTGACAAACCGATTGGCACCCTGCTGCTGCTGTGGCCCACCCTGTGGGCACTATGGCTGGCCGGGCAGGGCAGGCCACAGCCGCTGGTGGTGCTGATCTTTGTCATTGGCACCATCCTGATGCGGGCGGCAGGCTGCGCCATCAACGACTGGGCTGACCGTGATTTTGACGGTCACGTCAAACGCACGGCGCAACGGCCTTTGGTGTCCGGTGAGCTGAAACCGCGTGATGCCTTGCTGACCGCCGCCGGGCTGGCGCTGCTGGCCTTGCTGGTGGCCTTGCCGCTGCCCGCACTGGCGCTGTGGCTGACCTTGCCTGCGGCCTTCATTGCCGCCAGCTATCCCTTCTTCAAGCGCTTCTTTGCCATCCCGCAAGCGTATCTGGGCATTGCCTTCGGCTTTGGCATCCCGATGGCCTACGCCGCCCTGCAAGGGCAGATTCCGCTGGAGGCGTGGTGGCTGCTGCTCGCCAATGTGCTGTGGACAGTGGCCTACGATACCGAGTACGCGATGGTCGACCGCGATGACGATATCCGCATCGGCATCCGCACCTCAGCGCTCACCTTTGGCCGCTTTGACGTGCTGGCGGTGATGCTCTGCTACAGCCTCAGCCTGCTGCTGATCACCCTGCTCGGCCTGCACCTGCAGCGCGGCTGGCCCTACTACGCTGGCGTAGCCGCTGCCGCCGCGATGGCCCTGTATCACTACCACCTCATCCGCCACCGCAGCCGCGAAGGCTGCTTCGCCGCCTTCCGCCACAACAACTGGTTCGGCGCTGCCCTGTTCGGCGGCATCTTGCTGGACAGTATGCTGCACTGAGGGGTTCAGGCGGCCTGCTGAGCAGGGGCGCAAGCTTGCTGTAATTTGCGGGTAAAGTCGGAGTCCTGGCTGGCGGTCAGGATCAACTGCTGCATGGCACGCGTCATGCCGACGTACAAGACACGGGCTTGTTCGTTGGCATCGTGACTGGCATAAGGCAAGTCCCCCAGGCCGGACAGGGCTACTGTCGAAAATTCTAGCCCTTTGCTCGCGTGCATGGTCAGGACGTTGACGGCTTCCTTGCCCTGCTCAGCCGCTTTGCTGGAGAGAGCTTGTGCCGGAATACCCGATTGCTGCAGCCAGTCGGTGACCATGCTGACTTGCTGTTTGCGGTAAACCAGTACCGCCATGTCCTGCAAGGCTGTGCCCGCCTCATTGGCAGCACGCAGCTTGTCGGCCACCAGCAGGATCTCTTCACGGAAAGACGGGAGCTGAATAAACTCAGGCGCTGGACCATGCCGCCCCGCACTTTGCGGTGCCACCAGCGGTACCCCGTCTTCTTCCGCCTCTTCGGCGGTCAGCAGCTCTTGCGCGAAGGCATGCGCAACCCCGAGTACCTCGGCGGTATTTCGGTAGTTCAGGCGCAAGATGGTGGTTCTGCCCTGTGCCTGGATGCCGACGCTGGCAAAGCTGAAGCGCCGTTTGCGGGTTTTCTGATAAATATCCTGCGCACTGTCGTACATCACCAGCAAGGCGTTGGTATCCGGGTCGACCATCTGTACGATCAAGCGGAACCACTCGGGTTCGAAGTCATGACCCTCATCAATCAGTACCGCGCTGTACTGTCCTGCCGGTACCTGCTGCTGGTTCACGCCGTCAATCACGGTCTGCACCATGGCGGCAAAGCGGCCCTCATCCTGCGGCGGGCGGGGTAACTGGTAGGTGGTGATCATGTCACTGCACCAACTGTGCAGGGTACGTACGGTGACGCGCTGCTCCAGTCCTTTACTGATCATCCAGCCGGCCAGCCGCTGCGCCAGCGCACGATTGAAGCAAAGAATCAGGATGGGCTTGCTGGCCGCTTTCGCCAGATATTCGGCACGGTAACCCAAAATCATGGTCTTGCCTGATCCGGCCACACCATGGATTACGCGGTGGCCTTCGCCCAGACTGCGTGCCAGTTGCTCCTGTTGCAGGTCCATAATGCGGATCAGGTCCGGTGCCTGAGGGACTGTCGTATCATCAGCATCAAACAAGGTGTGCTGATGAACGATACGTACATCCGGAAACAGGTGCCAGCGAATACGGTCGATCTGCGGCAGGGTCAGACGACAGGAAAAGGGTTGGGGGAACATGCCCCATAGCTGCAGCTGGAAGGCTTCCGCTTCCATGCCCTCGGTCATTTCGTCCTGACAAATGACCAGATGGGGCGCCAGTACATCCTGCAGGCCGGATTCCATAAAGGCCTTGCGATTGATCTTGCTGAGCACCAGACCATAGCCATAAGGCATGCACAGCTTGCCAGCGTGTCGACTGTCTGGTGACTGCAGCAGGAGGGGGTCCCGCTTTAGCAGGTCGACCGTGACATTCATGAAGTCGCGTGCCTTGAGCAGCGGGTTCACATCCCGTACCAAGCGACCATTGAATTCAGCCTGGACCAGGGTAGGGTCAATGGACTGGATGCTTTCCAGCTTCCAGTCCTTGACCTCCAGCGCCAGCAGGCCACGGTGGGGGTTCAGAATCAGAAAATCCGGCCTGCGTCGCTTGACGCCCACCGTCACGTCATACCAGCAGAGATAGTCGTCTTCCAGCAAGGCCTCAAGGCGGCGTGCGAAACGTTTTTCGCCGGAGGTCATGCGTGGAAGGCTGCTGTTCAGGTTGGGGATCAGGGTGGCCAAGGCGCAATCCGGGCAGGATAGACAAGCGCGGGATGCTAGCACTGCAGCAGCAAGGGTGCCTACTGGCCTTTAGTGAAAAGCGCCACCTCCTGGGTGGCGCTTTGCTGTAGCGTGACCGCCCTGTCTTACAGCTGGATGGCGGTATCGAGGGCGATCTCGATCATGTCGGCAAAGGTCTTTTGTCGCTCTTCGGCGGTGGTGGCCTCGCCGGTGCGGATGTGGTCGGAGACGGTGAGGATGCCCAGTGCACGGGCGCCGAACTCGGCAGCCAGGCCATACAGACCGGCCACTTCCATTTCAACCGCCAGCACCTTCATCTTCTCCATCACGTCGAACATCTGCGGTTGCGGGGTGTAGAACAGGTCGGCAGAGAACACATTGCCCACCCGCACGGCCTTGCCTTGAGTCTTGGCGACGCTGACAGCGGTCTGCAGCAGGTCAAAGTCGGCAATGGCGGCAAAATCGTGGTCCATGAAACGCATGCGGTTGACCTTGCTGTCGGTGCTGGCACCCATGGCAATGATCACGTCACGCAGCTTCACTTCGGTCGACAGCGCGCCGCAGGAGCCGACGCGGATGATGTTCTTCACCCCGTATTCACGGATCAGCTCGGTGGCGTAAATGCTGGCGGACGGAATGCCCATGCCGTGTGCCATGATCGACAGGCGCTTGCCCTTGTAGTGGCCGGTGTAGCCGAACATATTGCGCACAGAGGTGACCTGGCGCGCGTCGCTCAGCCAGGTTTCGGCAATCAGCTGCGCGCGCAGCGGGTCGCCCGGCATGATCACGGTTTCAGCAAAATCGCCCGGCTGGGCGCCAATATGAGGTGTAGGCATGGAAGACTCCGTGTTCAGTTCAGGAAGTTGCTGCCGTAGTCCATCGGACTCAGGCCAAAATGGTGGGCGATGCTCTGACCAATG
This sequence comes from Leeia aquatica, assembly GCF_012641365.1. Taxonomy (NCBI): domain Bacteria; kingdom Pseudomonadati; phylum Pseudomonadota; class Betaproteobacteria; order Neisseriales; family Leeiaceae; genus Leeia; species Leeia aquatica. Next base: position 264,523 of record NZ_JABAIM010000003.1, on the reverse strand, counting down.
TCGGCAAAGGTGCTGCGCTCACCCAGCGGACCCGCAGCGACCTGCTTGCCATAGCACAGCACCGGAATATGCTCGCGGGTGTGGTCCGAGCCCGGCCAGGTCGGGTCGCAGCCGTGGTCGGCGGTCAGGATCAGGATATCGTCCTCGCCCATTCGGGCCAGCAGCTCCGGCAGGCGCTGGTCGAATTGTTCCAGCGCACGGGCATAGCCCAGCGTATCGCGGCGATGACCATAGCTGGAGTCGAAATCCACAAAGTTGGTGAACACCAGCGTGCGGTCACCCGCGCGGTCCAGCTCCGCCAGTGTCGCATCCCATAGCTCGGGAATGCCGGTGGCCTTGACCTTGCGGGTGATGCCGACGTGGGCATAGATGTCGGCAATCTTGCCGACCGAGACCACTTCACCCCCGGCTTCCTGCAATTTTTGCAGCACGGTGGGCGCGGGCGGTTCCACAGCCAGATCCTTGCGGTTGCCGGTACGGGCAAAGTCGTCCGGGCCGTGCCCCACAAAGGGGCGGGCAATCACCCGACCGATATTGTAGGGGCCGAGTTCTTCGCGGGCGATACGGCACAGCTCGTACAGCCGCTCCAGCCCGAAGCTTTCCTCATGGCAGGCAATCTGGAACACCGAATCTGCCGAGGTGTAGAAGATCGGTTTGCCACTTTGCATGTGTTCCACGCCGAGGCGGGTGAGGATGTCGGTGCCGGAAGCGTGGCAGTTGCCCAGATAGCCAGGCAACCCTGCGCGGGCGACCAGCTTGTCCAGCAGTTCCTGCGGGAAACTGTTGGTCTTGTCGCTGAAATAGCCCCAGTCAAACAGCACCGGTACCCCGGCAATCTCCCAGTGGCCGGACGGCGTATCCTTGCCGCTGGAGAGTTCGCGGGCGTAACCCCAGGCCGAGATCGGCGCGGCGCGGTCCATCCCTTCCGGAAAGTAACCGGATGAGGCCTCGCAGGCATGGGCCAGCCCCAGCCGGGACAGGTGAGGCAGCGTCAAGGCATGGCCTGCCTGGGCGGCAGTCTGCGCAATATGCCCGAGGGTATTGCTGCCGACATCGCCGAAGCGGACGGCATCGGCCGTTGCACCGATGCCCAGCGAATCCAGTACCAGAATGATGGCGCGTTTCATGCGGCTTCTCCTGCGGATGCCGGACAGACATCCGCGTCAGTTCAAGCGAGGTCTTGCAGGCGAATCTTGCGGTACACCTCGGGGTGTGCCGCCGGCTTGGCATCAGCCAGCGTAATGGCTGCCCGTACCGTGGCGGCGGCTGCTTCATACTCGGCATCATTGCGGGCATGTACCATCGCCAGCGGGGTATCGCTGCTGACTGATTGCCCCAGCTCGACAAAGTCGGACAGGCCCACACTGTAATCCAGCTGATCGCTGGCGGTGCGGCGACCGCCGCCCAGCGCCACCACCGTCAGACCCAGCTCACGGGTATCCATCGCGCTGACAAAGCCACTACGTTCAGCATAGACGGGCTTGATCACGGCGGCCGTGGGCAGGTGTCGATCGAAATGCTCGACAAAGTCAGCCGGGCCGCCCAGCGCCGCGACCATCTGGCCAAAGCAGGCCGCTGCGCGGCCAGAGTCGAGCGCGTCCTGCAGTTTGGCGCGGGCTTCGGCTTCGCTGTCAGCCAGTTTACCGGCCAGCAGCATTTCCGCACACAGTGCCAGCGTGATTTCATGCAGACGGGCCGGACGGATGTCGCCCCGCAGATAGCGTACTGCCTCGCGGCTTTCAATGGCGTTACCGGCGCAGGTCGCCAGCGGCTGGTTCATGTCGGTCAGCAGGGCGGTGGTGGCCATGCCGGCGCCGTTACCGACCCCGACGATGCTGCGTGCCAGGGCTTCTGCCGATTCATAGGTGGGCATGAAGGCACCACTGCCGGTTTTCACGTCCATCACCAGTGCCTGCAGGCCAGCTGCCAGCTTCTTCGACAGGATGGAGGCGGTGATCAGCGGGATGGATTCCACGGTGGCGGTAATGTCCCGCGTGGCGTAGAAGCGCTTGTCCGCCGGGGCCAGGTCGCCAGTTTGGCCGATAATGGCCACGCGGTGGGCTTTGACCACACGGCGGAAGGTCTCATGGTCCGGCGTGGTGTTGTAGCCGGGGATGGCATCCAGCTTGTCCAGCGTGCCGCCGGTGTGGCCCAGGCCCCGCCCGGCAATCATCGGCACCATGCCGCCGCAAGCGGCGACCATCGGCCCCAGCATCAGCGACACCACGTCGCCGACGCCGCCAGTGGAGTGCTTGTCGACGATGGGGCCATCAAAGCCCATGTCATCCCAGCGCATCACCATGCCGGAGTCGCGCATCGCCAGCGTCAGCGCCACACGCTCGTTGATCGGCATGTCGTTGAAGTAGACCGCCATGCCAAAAGCGGCAATCTGGCCTTCGCTGATACTGCCACTGGCGATGCCTTTGACGAAGAAGCGGATTTCCTCGTCCGTCAGTGGCTGGCGATCGCGTTTTTTGCGGATGATTTCTTGAGGCAGGAACATGGATCAATACCCTTGCGTGGTCGATGCCGTGCCGTGACCGAGGGTCGCCAGCAGGTTGTTAAGCAGGCTGGATGCGCCAAAGCGGAAATGGGCCGGGGTCACCCAGTCGGCCCCCAGCAGCTGGTCGGCCAGCGACAGATAGCGCGCAGCATCTTCTGCTGACTTTACGCCTCCCGCTGCCTTGAAGCCACACCGCCCGCCGGTTTCTGCAATCACTTGCAGCATCACTTCAGCCGCTTCCAGTGTGGCATTGACCGGCACCTTGCCGGTCGAGGTCTTGATGAAATCCGCACCGGCAGCGATGCTGATCTGGCTGGCCTGGCGAATCAGTGCCGGGTCGCGCAGCTGACCGCTCTCGATGATGACTTTCAGCAGAATGTCGCCACACACGTCCTTGCAGGCGCGCACCAGCTGTTCGCCGACGGTGCCATCACCGGCTTGCAGTGCTCGCCACGGGAATACCACGTCCACTTCATCGGCACCATAAGCGACGGCCGCGCGGGTTTCTGCCACGGCGATCGCGACATCCTCTTCGCCCAGCGGGAAGTTGGTGACGGTGGCAATGCGGACATGCGGCGTGCCTTGGGCCTGCAAGGTTTTGCGGGCGATGGGGACAAAGCGCGGGTAGACGCAGACGGCGGCCACCTGGCCCGCCGGACTGTCAGCCTGCTGGCAGAGCGACACGATCCGGGCCGGGGTGTCGTCGTCGTTCAGGCTGGTCAAATCCATCAATTGCAGCGCGCGCAGGGCTGCTGTCTGAAGATCGGACATGGATTGCTCCAATGGAAGGCGGCTGGCGCGGCCAGCGAACCTCCATATTGTCAACAATTTGAATTTGTGTTGTCAACAATTTACCGGCAAAGCGCGCAAGATCAGGGCAGTTTGACCTGCTCGGCCAGCCAGGCATAGCACACAGCCACCCGCCGCTGATGACGGGACTCGGCATGGGTCAGCAGCCACAGGTCGGTCTGACACTCCGGCAGTTCATCGCTCAGCCTTTGCAGGCCCGGCTGCGGGTTCGCCAGAAAACAAGGCAGGATGCCCACCCCCAGCCCGCGCAACACCAGCTCCTGTACGCTCTGGATGCTGTTGACCCGGTAGGTGGGCTGCAGGCGCGGGTAATGCTTGCGGCGCCAGCGTACCGATGGATGTTCCGGCAGCGCGTCATCCGGCGTAATCCACGGCAGCTGCCCTTGGCACGCTTCCGCCATGCTGATGCGGGTCCCGGCAGGGGCGTAGAGGGCGACCCGAATCGGTCCCAGCCTGCGCCCTACCAGATGCGAGGGCGGCTGGCGCGTGGCGCGCACCGCCAGATCGGCATCGCGGCGGGTCAGGCTGGCCAGTTCATTGCCGGTATGGAGTTCAAACGCCAGCAGCGGGTGTTGCTGACGCAGGCTGAGCAGGGCAGGGGCCACCAGCCCGTGCAGGAGGGTGTCGGTGGTGGTCAGCCGCACGCTGCCACTGAGTTGCTCCGGTGCTTGTTGGGCACTGGAGCGCGCGGTCTCAATCGCCATCTCGATCTGCTCGGCTTGCTCGGCCAATTGCAGCGCCAGTTCGGTGGCGGCGTAGCCCTGTCGCGAGCGGACAAACAGATTGCAGCCCAGCCCGCGCTCAATGCGTTGAATGCTGCGGAACACCGTCGAGGCATCCACCCCCAGCCGTTCACCGGCCTGTGCCAGCTTGCCAGCTCGCACCAAGGCCAGTAGCAGGATCAGATCATCCGCGTTGAGCTTGTATTGCGTTTTTGCATGCATGGTTTGTGATTATGCTTATTTTCATTGCATGAATGCAAATATAGTCTACACCCACTGTTTACAACAAGGAGTAATTAAACATGTCTGTTAATACACAACAACAGTGGGGTGCTACTTTGCTGCGCTGGAGCCTCGGCATCATGTGGATGTCGCACGCGCTGCTGAAGCTGCTGGTGTTTACCCTGCCAGGCACCGCACAGTTTTTCGCCAGCGTCGGCTTCCCCGGCTGGATGGCGTACCCGGTCTTTACGGTGGAACTGCTCGGGGGGATGGCTTTGCTGCTGGGCATCTATGCTCGTCAGGTATCCTTGCTGCTGTTGCCGGTGATGCTGGCGGCAGCCTGGGTGCATCTGGGCAATGGCTGGGTGCACACCAGCCCCGGCGGTGGCTGGGAATATCCGGTGTTCCTCAGCGTGGCCTCGCTGGTGCAGTGGCTGGTCGGTGATGGTGCCCTGACGTTGCGTAGCCGTACGACCATGGGAGGTGCCGCATGAAGCTGACCCTCATCAGCCACCGGCTGTGCCCCTATGTGCAGCGCGCCGCCATTGCCCTGCAGGAGAAGGGGGTGCCGTTCGAGCGGGTGGACATTGACCTCGCCCACAAGCCGGACTGGTTTTTGGCGCTGTCACCCACCGGCAAGACTCCGCTGCTGCTGGTGGAAGGGCAGCCGATCTTCGAGTCGGCCGTCATCTGCGAGTATCTGGAGGATACGGCCCTGCCTGCATTGCACCCCACGGACGCGCTACAGCGCGCCCAGCATCGGGGCTGGATCGAGTTTGCCTCAGTCACCCTGAACGACATCGGTAATCTGTATGCGGCTGCCGATGAAGCCGGACTGCAGCGCGCAGGCCAGGCGCTACGGACGCGGTTTGAGCGGCTGGAGTCGGTGCTGGGCGAGGGCTCCTTCTTTGCCGGGAGCGCATTCTCGCTGGTCGATGCTGCATTTGCTCCGGCCTTCCGCTACTTTGAGGCTTTGACCGAAGTGGCAGACCTGCAGCTGTTTGCAGGCTTGCCCAAGCTGCAAGCCTGGCGGCAGGCGCTGGCGGATCGTCCGTCGGTGCAGCAGGCGGTGGACGTGGGTTATCCGCGCGAACTGCGGGCGTTTGTCAGCCAGAAAGGCTCTGCGCTGGCGCGGCGGATGCAACTAGCGGCCTGAGGCGGAGGGTGGCAGTACAAGCAAACGGCCCATCAAGGGGTGGGCCGTTTGCGTATGGTGCAGAAGGCATCAGGCTTGCAACAGCACCAGGTTGTCGCGATGGATCAATTCCGGCTCGTCGATATAGCCGAGAATGGGTTCAAGCTTGGTGGTAGGCTGGCGCAGTACCTTCTGCGTTTCCAGACTGGAGTAGTTGACCAGCCCGCGTGCCATTTCCACCCCATCCGGCGACAGGCAGCGCACCACCTCCCCGCGCAGGAAATCGCCATTGACTTCCACCACGCCTACCGGCAGCAGGCTGGCGCCACCACGCAGCGCCTTCACCGCACCCGCGTCCAGCGTGACGCTGCCTTTGACCTGTAAATGATCGGCCAGCCATTGCTTGCGGGCGGCCAGCCTGGAGGTACCTGCCGTCAACTGGCTGCCGATCGCCTCGCCCGCGGCTAGCCGGGTCAGCACCTGAGGCTCGCGTCCGCTGGCGATCACGGTATGTGCGCCACTGAGCGCCGCGCGCTTGGCGGCAATCACCTTGGTGTACATGCCACCGGTACCGACCGAAGAACCGGCACCACCAGCCATCTGCTCCAGCTCGGCAGACCCCGCCACCGCCTCGTGCACGAACTCGGCTGCCGGGTTGTTGCGCGGGTCGGCGGTATACAGGCCGCGCTGGTCGGTGAGGATGATGAGCGCATCGGCGTCGATCAGGTTGGTCACCAGTGCACCCAGCGTATCGTTGTCGCCGAACTTGATTTCGCTGGTCACCACCGTGTCGTTTTCATTGATGATGGGCAGCACGCGGTGCTGCAGTAAGGTGAGCAGCGTGGAGCGGGCGTTCAGGTAGCGGGTACGGTCGGCCAGGTCTTCGTGGGTGAGCAGGATCTGCGCAGTTTGCAGGCTATGCTGGCGGAAGCAGCTCTCATAGCCTTGCACCAGCCCCATCTGGCCGACGGCGGCGGCGGCCTGTTTTTCGTGCAGCATGCTGGGGCGCTTGGCCCAGCCCAGCCGCTTGACGCCTTCGGCAATCGCCCCGCTGGATACCAGCACCACCTGCTTGCCCATGCGGGTCAGCGCTGCAATTTCCTCCGCCCAGCGCGCCAGTGCGGCGTGGTCCAGCCCGCGGCCCTCATTGGTAACGAGGCTGCTGCCGACCTTGATGACGATACGCTGGCACGACTGGATGACGGACTGCATTGCTTCCCCCTGATAATGGCGGACCATTATAGGGGGAAGTGCAGCTGGTGTCTGTCCGTAGCCGACCGTTCCTGGCTTAACGTGCCAATGCGGCCCGTTTGCGGCGTGTCTGCAGCAGCGGCGGTGCCCAGCTTTCTCCGGGGCGCTTCTTGCGGGTGGTCAGCGTCAGTTCAGAGGGCTCGAAGATGTTGACGTTGTGGGTGTTGGGCGAGGTGATCAGATACTGCGCCTCGGTGGCCTTGAGGAAGGCGCCCACGCGGTCGATGTTGAAGATGTCCAGGTGGGCGAACGGTTCGTCGATGAACACAAAGCCGGAGGGCTGGCTGTCGTTCATCATCAGCCCGATCAGCAGGATCAGCGACTTCATCACCTGCTGGCCGCCGGAGGCTTCGCCATCGTTCAGCCCCATCATGCCCTTCTGGTCGAAGTTGAACTTCACCACCAGCCCGGCCTGCGCCAGTACCAGATCGTCGTTGTCCAGATGCGGCAACTCGCTTTCCACTTCGATGCCGGCCAGCGCACCCAGCTGCTTCACATTGCGGCCATAGGCCCGCACGGTGGACTTCAGCTTGTTGATGTAGGCACCACGCGCGTCTTCGGTCAGCGTGCGGGCACGAGCCAGCGAGATGCCGATGGCGTCGAGCTGTTGCTGGCGCTCCTGCAGCAGCTGTTGCAGCTTGTCTCGCCGCAGCAGCACGGTTTCATCGGTAATCCACTCGCCGCGCGCCAGACCGGCATCCAGTCGGTCCCGCTCCACCTTGATCTGGGCGCGCACCTGCTCCAGCGATTGATATTGCTCGCACAGGGCACGGCGCGCGTCTGCCAGCAGCCAGGCGGCAGGCATGCCATGGCGCACTTGCCGCAGCTGGGCCAGCAGGTCGCGCAACTGCAGGCGGCGCTGGGTGAGCAGGCGGCGCGCCTCTTCCAGACTGGCTTCCAGCGAGTATTGCTGGCGGCGTACGCCATCGCGCTGCTTGTCCAGCGCATTGCAGGCGTCACGTTCCAGCCGGGTAATGTCCTGTGCGGTGGCCAGTGCCTGTCCGGCGTCCTGCCGCAGCTGGGCCATGCTGGCCAAGGCTTCTTCAGCGGTAGCAAAGTCATCTGCACGCAAGGCCAGCTGGTGGGCCGCGTCCACCCCATCCAGCATCTGCTGCAGTGGCGACAGCTCACGGTTCAGTGCGCTGATGCGGCGCTGCAGTGCCATGTCCTGCTCGTGCAGGTCGGCCAGCTCACGATGGACCGCCTGCTCGCGCTGTTTCTTGACGCCAGTACCCAGACAGTAGTCGTGGGCTTCGACGCCAATGTGGCGGCTACCGCGCCGCTCCTTGAAGTAACCATCCGGGGTGATCCAGTCGCCCTGCACGGTTTCTCCATCGGCCACGCTGTCCACCCGGCTGATGCGGTTGAGTTGCTCGACCAGCCAGCCCGGCGCATCGGCGTTGAAGCGAATGGCTTCGAGCAGGCTGCCGCGTTTGGCCGTGCCGACCGGCTCACGCTCGTCGACGATGAAGTGGCGATAACGGGCGCGCTGCGCCAGCTCGCGGGCACGGCGACGGTCACTGCTACGCTTGAGCAGCACCAGATAACGGTTGCCGCGCAAGATGCCTTCGATGGCGGCCTGCCAGTGGGGGTCGGCAATATCGACAATGTCGACCAGCAGGTCATGCGCAATGCCTTCGCTGTCCAGCAGGCGGCGGAATTCACTCACCTCACGCGGCAGCGGCATTTGCCCGGTCTGCTGCAAGGAAGTGAGCGTGGCGTTCAGCTCATCGCGGCGCGACAGCAGCTGCTCGCGTTCTTTGTTGCACTGGCGCAGCTGGTTGCGCAGGTCAGCCACCTGATCGGCCAGCTGGTCGGCGCCGGGGTGCGACTTGGCGAGCTGGGTCAAGCGGTCGCGCAGCTTGAGCAGCTCTTCGTGCTGCTGGGCGTGCGACTGCAGTTCGGTAAGGTGGCGCAGCGCATCCCGTTCGATACGCTCGGCCTGCTCGACGGCGCTCTGCGCCTGCTTCAGGCGCTGGGTGAGCTCAATGTGCTGTTGCTCCAGCTCGTGTGCCTGCCGCCCCTGTTCGCGCAGGGTATGCCAGGGCAGCCGATAGTCTTTCCAGCGCTGGCTGAGGTCCTGATACTGGGCCTCCAGCCGCATGCGCGGCAGCACTTCGCTGTCCAGTGTCAGCAGATCGTCCGACAGCCGTTTCCATTCCAGATACTTGTCCGCGCGCTGGCTGGCGGTGGCGGCCTCATGCTCCAGCGCCTTGCTGGCGCGGTCCAGCTCTTCCAGCTCGTGTTCGACCTGCTGTTGCTGGGCTTTGGCTTCGGCGTAGTGGTCCAGCACCGCCTTGTCGCCAAAGACCTGGAACACCAGGTCCAGCAAGGCTTTCGGGCTGTATTCGCACAGTTTGTCGGTATCGCCTTGCTCCAGCGCCAGCACCTTGGCAATGGCGGGCGTCAGCCCGGCCTGCTCCAGCCGCCGCCGGTATTCCTGTACGCCCAGCCATTCCAGCGTCGATTCACTGTCCTCATTCAGCGGCACGTCACCGTCGGCAATGGCGTATTGCCGCACCCAGTCACCGCCTTGCTTGCGGATGCGACAAAACAGCGTCACTTCCGGGCTCTGGTGTGGCCAGAACGGGTAGGGGAACAAGCCGCTGGTGCGCGGGTTGGCGACGCGGCCACGCAGCCAGGCGAAGGGGGTCTTGTTATTGCGCACATAGCGCTTGTAGTCCCGACGGCCGGAGCAGTCCAGCGCCAGCATGGTGCGCAGCGCGTCCAGCAGCGTGGTTTTGCCGGAGCCATTGGGGCCGATGATGGTGACAATCTGGGCGTCCAGCGGCACGCTCACGCCTTGCCAGAAATCCCAGTGAATCATGTCCAGTTGCAGGATGCGGAACATCAGGCGTCCTCGTCTTCCGGTTCGTCGTCGTGCTGCGGGCCGGGCTGGTCCGGCAGGCTACGGCCCAGCTCGCGCAGCACGTCGCCCAGTGCGCCGTCGATGATGCGCGGGGCCAGCTTGCTGTAATCCAGCGCCAGGTCCAGCAGCGGGCCTTCGCCTATGCCTTTCTGGCGACGCTGGATGAAGCCCAGTCGCGTCAGCAGGCCGAGGTTCAGGTTCATGCGGGTCTTGCCGCCCAGCAGTTTGCCGAAGTCAGCGAACAGTGCTTCTTCCGACAAGGTGGTGGACACCTCCTCGCCGTGCGGCAGTGGCTTGTCACTGCCGAACATGTCTTGCTGGTCGGCCTGCTCCTTGCTGCGGCGGGCGTGCTGGCGCTGACGCTTGGGCAGGATGATCAGTGCCCACAGCACCACCAGCAGCGCGATGGCATCGCGCGGCAGGCCCAGGTTATTGGATTGCCAGACATCGTCCTGCCCGAAAACGGCGGCTTCCTGTGCGCCCAGCAGCGCCAGCGCAATGTATTCCGAGTAGGGATTTTCCAGCAGACGCAGGCCAACGGCGGCCAGGCGGGCATCCAGCTCGGCGCGGAAGCGCTCATCGGTCAGGGCGCGGCGGGCCAGCGGGTCCTGACGGGGAATGACGCGATGCGCCAGCAGGCGCGCGGTCAAGGTAGCAAGGGAATCGTTCATGCTGACTCGTCAGTAGGGTTCAGCGGGCGCAGCAGCCCATGGCTGATGCTCTCGATGGCATGGTGGTCGCTGACAGCTTCAATGCTGCCATCGCTGTCCAGCTGCAAGGGGAGCCGGGCCAGCTGCGCGACCACGCTGTGGTCAGCCGCCGTTTCCGGGTCGCCCAGCAAAGAGAGCAGGGACAGGCGATAGGCGGTGGTGGCGTAGCTGTCCGTCAGCACGGCGTCCAGCAGGCGGGTATCGCTTTGCACTGCCTGCAGGCGCTCAAACAGTCGCTCGGCAGCGATCAGGCGCTCTACGGTGGGGGCGTCGGCATCGGGCGCGGTCTCGACCGGAGGCAGACTGGTGGCCAGTGTTTGCGGGCGGTCGCGGTCGATCAGTTCGAACTCGGCCACGTCCAGCAGCTCATCGCTGGTCAGGAAAGCGGTATCCGGCAACGCGGGCAACAGCGCCTCCAGCAGGCTGGCCAAGCGGGGCTGGCTTTGCTGTTGCAGCCAGGCGGAAATATCGCGGGTGGTCAGGCCACTCTGCCCCAGATGCACCCGCTGCTGCTGCAATTGCGCCAGCCGGCGCTTGAAGGTGCCGGTCAGTGCCAGCATGCGGCTCTGTGCCAGCGAGATGGCCTGCGCAGTGTGCACGATGCTGACGGGTTGCTCTTCGTCGCTATAAACGGTACGGGCCACAGCGGTGGCTTTCTCCACACTCTGCCACACCCGCTCCAGCTTGCCCTGTGCGGCCTGGATGCGGAATTCAGATTGGGACTCCAGTGCGTCGGTGAATTCCTGGTGCAGGGTATTGAGGCCGCCCAGCAGATGGCGCAGCGCCTCTTCCGACACTTTGCCCACCGCCTGACCGGCGGCCACTTGCGAGGTCAGGTAATCCAGCTCCTGATCGGGGTCGCTGGCAAAGCTGAACAGGGTGGAGAGGGCGGCGAGGGCGGCGCGGGCCTGCTCGGACAGCGCGTAATCGCCACTGTCGCTGTCCCAGATCAGCAGATCATGCTCGCGCAGGCGCTTGAGCACGGTATCGAGTTTGACCGGATTCAGATAGCTGAACTGTTGCTGCAGCGCTTGTGGTGACCAGCGGGGCAGGTCGGCGCGTGCGCCAATCTCGCGCAGTACCAGCAGCCGCACCATCACCTCTTCTTCACCGCCGCGGAACAGGGCAATGAAGGCCTGTAGCAGGGGGCGCGCTGCCAGCAGCGGGCGCAGCATCGGCAATTCGCCAGGCGGCAGATCGGTGCTGAAAAACTCCGGCAGGCCGGAAACAAGGTCGCTCATGGGGCTGCTGCAAAAAAATCAGGCCGCATTATACTGCTTGCGGCCCAGAATTGCCCGCTTGTCATGGCGGGCCGAGAGGAGAGGTGGATGAAGCGAAATCAGTTCAGGTTATAGCGCACGGTAACCACCACCCGCGCCAGTTTGTTGATGGTGGATTTGTCGTAGACGCCACCATAGTCGTCGCTGTTGTCGTTCTGGCCGTTGGCAGGCAGGATGTAAAACGCACCTTGCGAGGCCGAGCGCATGCTGCCGACCGCCACATTGCCGTGGCGGGCAAACTCTTGTGCACGGCTGCTGGCATTGTCGGTGGCGGCACCGATCAGCGACATCTTGACCTGCTCCAGATTGCTGACCAGATAGGCTGCCGGTTCATGGCTGACCGGCAAGCCGGCTTCCTGCAGCTGCAATACATCGTGTTCGGTACGGGCAATGCGCTGTACATCCTTGCTGTGCAGGGTGTAGCTCTGCCGGGCGAGGTAGTAGTCCAGCTGCTCGGTCTGCCGACCTTCGTCGTCCTTCTTGTAGACCGGCTCAAAGCTTTCGTTATCCACTTCGATATCCGGCTTTTGAAACTGGTGCTGCTGGATGAATTGTTCCAGCTGCGGGCGCTGCTTGCGCAGGGCCGCCAGCGCTTCCGGCAGGGTGGCGCCTTGACCCGACAGGGTGAGCGCCAGTTCGCCATGATCGGCGGTCAACGGCTTTTCAGCCAGACCCTTTACCTCGATGCTCTGCTGGCCGGTGGTGGCCGCCTGCCGGGCTTGATAGCCCAGGATGAAGGCCGCACTGGCCATGCCAATGGCCAAGGTTACACCCAGTCCAGTCAGGTGAAAGCGGTTCGGGGTCATGCAGGGCTCCAATATCACTACTGAGCAGTGTAGGGGCTGGATGCCGTCATGCCAAAGGAATGTATGGGGAAGCACGTGAAGGAATCTTCACGCGCTGATCGGGCTGGGGCAGAAGCGGGTGGGTCAGAGGCAGGGGCTAGGGTGATCAGTGCCCGACGCTCAGAGAGCCGATCCCCGATACTGCTGCAGTAAGGTGTGGTAGCGGAGCACGGCCAGCGCACCTTGCGAGAAGAACAGGGTGAAAAACAGCGTCAGAATCATGCCCACTAAACCGACCGGCAAGTGCAGAACCCAGATATTGAACATGGTCAGCCCGAGGAACCAAACCGGAAGGGCAATGGCGCTTGCCCTGTTCTTGCGATATACCCCATAGGCCAGGCCACCCAGGCACAGGACGTCCAGCAGACTCCAGAGCACTTCACCCAGGTGCAGCGTGGTACCCGCCAACGAGAGCATATAGCCCATGGCACACAGCTTGAGGATGCAGAGCCCCAAGGCTGCCATCCAGCTACGCTGGATTTTCTCTCGGGTGCCATCTGGCATGATGTAAGCGTCGTCGGAGCGGGACAGGGAGCTATCAGGGGCGGCGTAGGGATTCATGATGTCTCACAAAAGCAGCAAGCCTGCCGGGCGGCAGGCTTGAGGGCAATGGTACGTTGGGACAGGCTCAGCTCTTGGTCGGGTCCCACGGCTCCGGTTCTACCGGGGCGGCTTCGCCCTCTGCAGCCTGGCGCTGCGGCCGGGTCGCTTCCAGGTAGTCCATGATGGCAAAGGTCAGCTCACGGGTGCCTTCGCCGGTGAGGCCGGAAATGACGAAGTGGCGGGCGGCCTGTGGGTCAAAAGCGGCCAGTGGGTCCGGGTTGGCGGGCCATTCGAAGCGGGCAAGGAAGTCGGCTACTTTGGCGTCACGCTCATCTTCCGCAATCATGTCCAGCTTGTTCAGTACCAGCCAGCGCGGCTTCTGGTACAGCGCTTCATCGTATTTGCGCAGTTCTTCCACGATGGCACGGGCTTCCTGCACCGGGTCGATGCTCTCATCGAACGGGGCGAGGTCGACCAGATGCAGCAGCACGCCGGTACGGGCCAGATGCTTGAGGAAGCGATGACCCAGCCCGGCCCCTTCGGCGGCACCTTCAATCAGGCCCGGAATATCGGCCATCACGAAGCTGCGGTCGTGGTCGATGCGCACCACACCCAGATTGGGGTGCAGCGTGGTAAATGGGTAGTCGGCCACCTTGGGCTGTGCCGCAGAGACGGCGCGGATGAAGGTGGACTTGCCGGCGTTGGGCATGCCCAGCAGCCCCACATCGGCCAGCACTTTCAGCTCCAGCATCAGTTCCCGCTGCTCGCCTTCCTCACCATGGGTGAACTGGCGTGGGGCACGGTTGGTGGAGGACTTGAAATGCAGGTTGCCCAGTCCGCCCTTGCCGCCGCGGGCCAGCACCACTTCCTGACCATGGTGGGTCAGATCGGCCACCAGATCGCCGGTTTCGCGATCAGAAATGACCGTGCCGATCGGCATGCGTAGATAGACATCTTCCGCGCTCTTGCCGTAGCAATCGGCGCCACGGCCATTTTCACCGTTGCGGGCGCGGTAGTGTTTGACGAAGCGATAGTCGACCAGGGTGTTGACGTTTTCATCCGCCACCACAATGATGCTGCCGCCGCGACCGCCGTCGCCACCATCCGGGCCGCCGCGCGGCACGAACTTTTCACGGCGCATGCTGGCGGAGCCGTTGCCGCCTTTGCCGGCCTGGACTTCGATACGGGCTTCGTCAATGAATTTCATGTTGTTCCTGCTTGCCTGGCTGCCTGTGGCAGCATAGGAAGAAAAAAAGCCCTATTCAAGCGAATAGGGCTTTGCGGTGCGAGGTTCGGATCAGGCCGGAACCACGGTCACCGTCTTGCGCTTCAGCGGACCCTTGGTCACGAAAGCAACCCGACCATCCACCTTGGCGAACAGGGTGTGGTCCTTGCCCATGCCGACGTTTTCGCCAGCGTGGAACTGGGTGCCGCGCTGGCGGATGATGATGCTGCCAGCGGAAATCAGTTCGCCGCCGTAGGCCTTGGTGCCCAGACGCTTGGAATGCGAGTCGCGACCGTTGCGCGAGCTACCGCCTGCTTTTTTGTGTGCCATGAGAGTTTACTCCTGTGCTGACCGTCTGCTTAGCCGTTGATGGCGGTGATTTGCAGTTCGGTGTAGTTCTGACGATGGCCTTGACGCTTCTGGTAGTGCTTGCGACGGCGCATCTTGAAGATGCGAACCTTGTCGTGACGACCTTGGGACAGCACGGTGGCCTTCACCGAGGCACCAGCAATCAGCGGCGTACCGACCGCTACCTTCTCGCCATCGGCGATCAGCAACACTTCTTCGAGTACGATTTCGCTGTTGATGTCTGCCGGTATCTGTTCTACTTTGAGTTTTTCGCCAATGGCAACTTTGTACTGTTTGCCACCGGTTTTTACGACCGCGTACATAAACGAGCTCCAGTTCTGGATTCTTCAAATTAAGCTATTCCACGCCCGGCAATGCGGCTGCCAGAATGTGGAACGCGACATTTTTCCTGAAAGTCACTGATTTGTCAACGGTTTTTATGGGTGCGCCGTGGGTGCGCTGCCAGATGGGCCGTTTTGCGGTACACTGGCGCGCAAACCCTCAGACTGATTGGCTTGTGTTGTGATTGTCCAACCGATTTCCTTCCAGACCTTGCGCGCGAGTTTCGCGGCTGACATGCAGGCGGTGGATGCCTGCATCCGCTCCCACCTTGGTTCCGAGGTGGTGTTGGTCAACCAGGTTGCCGAATACATTATTGGCAATGGTGGCAAACGCCTGCGTCCCTTGCTGACCTTGATGACGGCGCGTGCCTGCCAGTACCCGGGGCAGCATCACCATGTGCTGGCTGCCGTGGTGGAGCTGATCCACACCGCCACCCTGCTGCACGATGACGTGGTGGATGAGTCCGGCCTGCGCCGTGGCAAACAGACGGCCAATGCCATGTTCGGCAATGCCGCTGCCGTACTGGTGGGGGACTTCCTGTACTCGCGCAGTTTCCAGATGATGGTGACCGTCGGCCAGATGCGGGTGCAGGAAATCCTGGCGGATGCCACCAACCTGATCGCCGAAGGCGAAGTGTTGCAGTTGATGAATATCGGTAACACCGATATTGATGTGCCGGACTACTTGCGGGTCATCCAGTACAAGACGGCCAAGCTGTTCGAGGCGGCTGCCCGTCTGGGTGCGGTGCTCGCCGGGGTGTCGGTGGAGCAGGAGGAGAGCCTGGCGCGCTACGGCATGCACCTGGGTACTGCGTTTCAGATCATCGATGACGTACTGGATTACTCGGGTGATGCGCAGACCATCGGCAAGAACGCCGGAGACGATCTGGCCGAAGGCAAGCTGACCCTGCCGGTGATTTACGCGCTGCGCCGTGCGCCGGAGGCGGAATTGCCGGGGTTGAAAGCCGCGATTGTGGCGGGCGATCTGGCGATCATGCCTCGCTTGCTGGAGTTGATGCAGCAGACCGGTGCGGTGGCCAGCGCGCGGGAAGTGGCGATGGGTGAAGTCGAAGCCGCCATTGCCTGCCTGCAGGGGGTGCCAGACAGCGAAACCCGAGATCAGCTGCGACAGTTGGCGCTGCTTTCCATTGAGCGCGACGCCTGATACCGCACCTTGTGATGGTCGTTGTGTGTGACCGTAGAATCCATGATTGAGGAGACGCTGTGTCACGTCGCCCCTGGCTAGTCACCGGCGGAGCCGGTTTCATCGGTGCCAATTTCACCCTGTATGCCCGGCAAGTACTAGGCCAGCCGGTGGTGGTGGTGGACAAGCTCACCTATGCGGGCAACCTGTCCAGTTTAGACCCCTTGCGCGGTGATCCTGACTTTACCTTTGTGCAGGGGGATATTGGTGATGCCGCGCTGCTGGCCGATTTGCTGCGCACGCACCGGCCTGCTGCCATGGTGCACTTCGCTGCTGAAAGCCATGTTGACCGCTCCTTGCTGGGGCCGCGCGACTTTATCGACACCAATATCGTCGGCACCTTCACCTTGCTGGAAGCCGCACGGCAGTACCAGCAGACGCTGCCGCCGGAAGGTCATGCGGTATTCCGCTTTCTGCATGTTTCAACCGATGAAGTCTATGGCTCGCTGGCACCGGATGCTGCTGCTTTCCACGAGCACACCCCTTACGCACCCAATAGCCCCTACTCCGCTTCCAAGGCGGCGAGTGACCATCTGGTGCGGGCCTGGCATCACAGCTATGGCCTGCCGGTACTGACCACCAACTGCTCCAACAACTATGGACCGCTGCAGTTTCCGGAAAAGCTGATCCCGCTCATGCTGTGCAAGGCCTTGGCCGGGGAAGCACTGCCGGTTTATGGCGATGGGCAGAATGTACGCGACTGGCTGTATGTGCTGGACCACTGTAAAGGTATTGCGAGGGTGCTGTCACAAGGGCAGCTGGGGGAGACGTATTGCATTGGGGGCTGCAACGAGCAAACCAATCTGTCGGTGGTCGAGACCTTGTGTCAGTTGCTGGATGCACGTCGTCCGCGCGCGGATGGTCTATCCTATCGGCAACAGCTTCAGTTTGTGGCGGATCGGCCAGGACATGACCGCCGCTATGCCATTGACGCCAGCCGGATGCGTCAGGAGCTGGGCTGGCAGCCGGAAGAAACCTTCTCGAGCGGGCTGGCCAAAACAGTGGACTGGTATCTGGCCAATGAGACGTGGTTGCAGCGGGTGCAAAGCGGTGCCTACCGCCAATGGCTGCAAACCCAGTATGGAGATCAGGCATGAAAGGCATCATCCTTGCGGGGGGCTCCGGTACCCGCCTGTACCCGGCCACGCTGTCGGTATCCAAGCAACTGCTGCCCATCTACGACAAGCCGATGATTTACTACCCGCTCAGTACGCTGTTGCTGGCGGGGATTCGTGACATCCTGATCATCTCCACTCCGCAGGATACGCCTCGTTTTCAGGCGCTGCTGGGCGATGGCAGCCAGTGGGGAATCCAGTTCAGCTACTGTGTGCAGCCCTCACCCGATGGTTTGGCCCAGGCGTTCATTCTGGGGGCGGATTTTGTTGGACAGGAGCCTTCGGCGCTGGTGTTGGGTGACAACATCTTCTACGGGTCTGATCTGGTGCCATTGGTCAGAGGTGCTGCAGCGAAAAAGCAGGGCGCAACGGTGTTCGCCTATGCCGTGAATGACCCTGAACGATATGGTGTTGTGGAATACGACGCTGCAGGGCGCGCCATTAGTATTGAAGAGAAACCAATCGCGCCGAAGTCACACTTTGCGGTGACCGGTTTATATTTCTATGATGCAGATGTGGTGCAAATTGCTCGAGAACTGAAACCCTCGCCTAGAGGGGAATTGGAGATCACGGATATTAACCGTGCTTACCTTGAGAGAGGACTTCTGGAGGTGGCATGTATGGGTAGGGGGTATGCCTGGCTGGACACCGGGACGCATGAGTCCTTGCTGGAAGCATCGCAGTTTATTGCGACGATTGAGCTACGTACTGGGCAGAAGGTTTCCTGTCCGGAGGAGATTGCGTGGAGGATGGGGTATATAGACGGCGATCAAGTGCTTCGCCTTGCTCAGCCTTTGAGAAAGACGGGCTACGGGCAGTATTTGGAAAAACTCATTAAAGGTTAGCATGCGCATCATTCACTCTCGCTTGCATGGTGTGTTGATCTTGGAGCCAGATGTCTATAGGGATAGCAGAGGTTTTTTTCTGGAAAGCTATAACCAGAAATACCTTGATAGTCTATTAGGAACCCAAACTGTTTTTGTACAAGACAACCACTCCCGTTCCAGTCGGGGGGTGTTGCGTGGTTTGCATTACCAGTTGCCGCCGTTTGCCCAGGGCAAACTGGTACGGGTGACCTCGGGCCGCATCTATGATGTTGCCGTGGACTTGCGGCGTGATTCCCCTGCCTATGGGCAATGGGATGGTGTGGAGCTGAGTGCAGAGAACCACCGACAACTGTGGATTCCACCGGGTTTTGCACATGGCTTTCTGGTGTTGTCCGACACGGTAGATGTCCTGTACAAAGCCACGGCGTACTACGCGCCGGAGACGGAGGGCAGCATCCGCTGGGATGACCCAACCCTGGCGATTGATTGGCCATTGGAAGGGCTGACGCCGCTGTTGTCCGGCAAAGACCAGAATGCACCCTGCTGGGCAGAGGCCAAACCATGGCCGTGATGACTGCCGACATCCTGCTGACCGGAGTGACCGGACAAGTGGGGTTTGAGCTGGCGCGTACCCTGTCAACCCTCGGCAAGGTCTGGGCACCGACGCGCACGGAGCTGGATCTGCTGGATCCTATTGCGGTGGCGGCGGCGGTTCGAGGATGCCAGCCGCGCTGGATTGTGAATGCGGCGGCGTATACCGCGGTAGACAAGGCGGAAACCGAACGTGACTTGTCCCGGCAGCTCAACACCGCCTTGCCGGGCGAGCTGGCTCGCCTGGCCCATGAGCTGGGCTGTGGTTTGGTGCATTTTTCTACCGACTATGTGTTTGCGGGGGAAGGCGAACAGTCGTACCGGGAAACGGATCCCTGTCAGCCCCTCAATGCCTATGGCGCGGACAAACACGCCGGTGAGCAGGCCATTCTGGCCAGTGGCGCGGCAGCGCTGATCTTTCGCACCAGCTGGGTGTATGGCAACCGGGGCCGCAACTTCATGTTGACCATGCTGCGTCTGGCTGCGGAAAAACCCGAGCTGGCGGTGGTGGCTGACCAGATCGGTGCACCGACCTGGAGCCGTCATATTGCTGAGGCGGTAGCGCAAGTGCTGGTGCAGGTGTCGCCCACCACCCTTGGTGAGCGTGCAGGCATCTACCATCTGGTCAATGGCGGGGAAACCAGCTGGCATGGCTTCGCCTCGGCCATCGTGGCGCAATCCGGGTTCAGTACGCCGGTACGGCCGATCACCAGTCAAGACTTCCCCTCACCGGCCCGCCGGCCCGCCAATTCTCGGTTGAGCTGCGACAAGCTGGCTGAGGTATTCTCGATACGTTTGCCGGATTGGCAAACCGGTTTGCAACAATGCTTGCAGGCGCGCGGGTTAGCGTAGTTGAGGCTGGGCATCCGGTGCGATGTCCGGCTGCTTCTTCGGATCACTGACGTTATTGACCAGCTGTTGCACACGCGGGTACTTGAGGATCTGCCGCAGCGCCGTCTCCAGTTCAGCACGGCGGGTAAACCAGGGTGAGTTGCGCGACAGGCTGATCTGGCGTGGAGCGGAGGATTCCATGGCGTAGGGTGCCCGCACCAACTTGCCATGAAATTCCGGGGTGCTGAGCAGGTAATCCCCTTGTGCAGAGGGCACGGCAACCACGTCCAGCCGACCAAACGCCAGCTTGCGGAAATTGTTGTAGGCACTGCCGGTGGTGTCCTTGCACAGGCTGGTGTCGTTATCAAAGGCGCTGGAGAACTGGCTACCCAGCACCACGCCAATGCAGCGCCCTTTCAGATCACTCAGCTGCCGGATCGGCTGCGCGTCATCACGGCGCTGATAGAAGGCGGTATTGCTGCCCCAGGCAAACGGCGGGGTCAGAAAATAGAGGAATTGCTCCCGCTCGGGTGTGGCGCGCAAACCGATGGAGACATCGGCTTCACCAATTTCCAGCAATTTCAGACAGCGCATCAGCGGGCATTCCTGAATCTGCAGTGGCATCTGCATTTCCCGCCCCAGCTCCCGGATCAGGTCGATATAAGGTCCCGCAGGTCGGCCATGCACGTCGGTGTAGCGTAGTGGCGGCATGACGCTGTAAACCAGCACCAGAGGCCGTGCGCTCAGCCACAAGGGGCTCAGCAGCAACACACCCAGGCAGAGCCGGGCGCAGAGGGACCGCAGCGTCATGATTCCGGCGGTTGCCGGTTTTGGTCCGGCAAGTGGTGGGAGAAGGTGCGCAGGTGCCCTAGCTGTTGCCGGAAGTTGCGGCAGCTGCTGCACAGCCCCAGATGCCAGCGCAGCCAGAAACGTTCCCCCAGCCCCAGCGGCTGGTCAAGCGAGCGGGATAGTAATTCAGTGGCCTTGCGGCAGCTACGCGGTTCGGGCTTCACCATCAAACCATTTCTCATTCAGACAGGTACGCAACCCCATGCGGGCCCGGTATAACAGCACTGAACAATTGGTCGCTGTCACCTCCAGCGCCTTACAGATTTCTGCAATCTCCAGCCCCATGACCTCGCGCATCATGAAGGCCTGCGCAGTTTTGACCGGCAGCCGCTGCTGACACCATTCAAACAGCTGCCAGAACTGACTGTTGCTCAGTGCATGCTCGGGCTTGCTCCAGTCAGACACATTGGGGGTGGCCCAATGGCCGCGCTCATCAAACAAGGTTTCCAGCTCGCCCAGCCCCTCTTGCGCCAGCTGCTGCTCTTCACTGGCCAGCGGTTCGCGGCTGCGGGCGCGGATCACATCAATGATCTTGAACTTGAGGATGCCGGTCAGCCAGGTTTTGAGGCTGGATTTACCGGCAAAACCGGATTTCTGCTCAACGGCGGCCAGCAGCGTTTCCTGGGTGACGTCCTCCGCCTGATCCGGATCGCGTAGCTGTAACAGGGCGTAGCGATACAGATAATCGCGGTGCTGTTGCAGTTCGGTCAGAAAGTCGGCCATGTGGAGCGGGTTCCTCAAACCGGCAAGGGCGGGGTTTCCCGCACATGCTGGGCCAGAATGCGATGGAAATGCCGTGGGTCTTTCGGCTGGTTCATCTCAGCCGGACGCGGCAGGAAGTAATCGTACAGCCGGGACAACCAGAACCGCAAGGCGGCTGCACGCAGCATCATCGGCCAGGCTTCGGCTTCGGCGGCAGTAAAGGGCCGGGTGGCGTGATAGTGCTGCAAGAAGGCTTGCAGGCGGGCGGTATCAAACCGGTAATCATGACCCATGCACCAGTCGTTGACGGTGATGGCCACATCGTAGAGCAGCAGATCGGTGCAGGCAAAATAGAAGTCGATCACCCCGCTGACGGTATCGCCGACGAACAGAATGTTGTCGCGGAACAGATCGGCATGGATGGCCCCCGTGGGTAATTCGCTGCGGTCAAAGGTGGCTTGCAGGGCGACCTCGTTCTCCATCAGCCCTTGTTCGGCAGGGGTCAGGAAGCGGGACACCGCAATGGCGGTGCGGATACGCCAGGCATTGCCATGGGTATTCTCGCGTTGCTGCGGGTAGGCTTGCCCCGCCAGATGCATGCGGGCGAGCAAGCCGCCCACCTGCGCACATTGCGCCACATTGGGCCGCTCGGTCCAGTCACCCTCCAGCCGCACGACCAAAGCGGCTGGTTTGCCATTGAGCTCGCCCAGATACTGCCCGTTGCGATCCCGTATCGGAGCGGGGGAAGGCAGGCCTTGCTGAGACAGGAACTCCATCAGCTCCAGATTGTAGGGCAGCTGCTCGGCTTTCAGGTTTTCGAACAGGGTCAGCACAAAGCGGGTCTGATCGGGCCAGTTGCCGGAGCGATCTCCCTCGGTAGTGACAAAGAAATTGCTGTTGTCGATGCCGGCCAGAATGCCCTTCAGCTCCCGCAGGGGCCCCAGGGTGTAGGCGCGCAGCCAGTCGGACAGTTCAGCTTCGCTGACAGGGGTAAAAACAGACATAAGGATTCAGGCTCGGATAAAGGGTGGGTCAGAATTCCATCACCACCCAGCGGGGGATCTGCAGATTAACATCAACACGGTCACGGCGCTGGAATTGTCCGCTGCCTTTGTCGTCGACCAGGTAATAGCTGTTGCTGCCGTTGGCCGGGGTAACCTTGATCATGTAGAGCCGACCCCGGATGCGGAATTGCTCTTCCTTGACCTCGCCTTTCTGGACGACCGTCACTTCGGGCTCATTGTCCGGATCAATATTGACCAGCGGAGGAGGCACATCCGGCAGGGGCTGCAGGCCAGGTGGCAACGGCTCAGCCGCATGCACGGCAGGTGCAGTCAGTTGCAGGGCCAGCCCCAGGCTGGCCATGATCAGGGTAGCGCGCATGCCGGTTCTCACAGTGAAAAAGTCGAGGCCCGCTCAGCCAGGGTTTGGCCCCGGCTGCGCGCTTCGTAATGGTTGAAGACGATGTCGACCACTTCTTGCGGGTCGTCGGTGACTTTGACCAGATCCATGTCTTCCGGGTTGATCATCTTCTCGCCCACCAGCGTACTCTGGAACCAGTCCAGCAAGCCTTGCCAGAAACTGCGGCCCACCAGAATCACCGGAATCTTCTTGGCTTTGCCGGTCTGGATCAGGGTCAGGGCTTCGGAGAGTTCGTCCAGCGTGCCAAAGCCACCCGGCATCACCACGTAGGCGGTGGCGTGCTTGACGAACATGACCTTGCGGGCAAAGAAGAACTTGAAGTTGACGCTGACATCCTGATACGGATTACCCCCCTGCTCATGGGGCAGCAGGATGTTGAGGCCAATCGAAGGCGAGGTGCCAGCGAAAGCGCCCTTGTTGGCCGCCTCCATGATGCCGGGGCCGCCACCGGAAATGACCGCAAAGCCGGAATCCGACAGGCGGCGCGCGATGTCTTCCGTCAGTTGGTAATACGGGTGCTCCGGCTTGGTGCGGGCGGAACCAAAAATGCTGACGGCAGGCAGCACCTTGGTCAGCTGCTCGATGCCGTCCACAAATTCGGACATGATTTCCATCAGCCGCCATGATTCTTTGGCGGAGTAGGGCTTGTTCTGCGCGCGCGGATCGACTACCTTCGGTAGCTTGTCCCTCAAACTCATTGGCAACCTCCAAATCCGTTCTGGGCGGGCCTGTTCAGGTCCGCGGGGTGAGGTGGCCGCATGCCGGAAAGTCTCGAACCCCATGAAAAAGCTGGTACTGGTCGACGGTTCATCCTATCTCTACCGCGCCTTTTATGCCTTGCCCGATCTGCGGACCAGCAGCGGCCTGCCGACCGGTGCCATCAAGGGCGTGGTGAGCATGCTGCGTCGTCTGCTGAAAGAGCAGCCGGCTGATTATACCGTTGTGGTGTTCGACGCAAAAGGCAAGACCTTCCGTGACGACCTCTACCCGGAGTATAAGGCGCATCGGCCGCCGATGCCGGACCCGATGCGACCGCAGGTCGAGCCTTTGTACGACATCATACGCGCCATGGGCTTGCCGCTGCTGGTGGAGCCAGGCGTGGAGGCCGACGATGTGATCGGCACCCTGGCGCAGCGGGCCGCCGCAGAAGGCATGCAGGTGGTGGTGTCTACCGGCGACAAAGACATGGCGCAGCTGGTGACCTCGCATATCACCCTGGTCAATACCATGACCGAGGAGGTGCTGGACCACGACGGCGTGATCGGCAAGTTTGGCGTGCCGCCCGAGCGCATCATCGACTACCTCACCCTGATTGGCGACAGTGTCGACAATGTACCCGGTGTGCCCAAGTGTGGCCCCAAAACTGCGGTCAAATGGCTGAGTGAGTATGGCGATCTGGCGACCCTGATGTCTCGTGCGGATGAGATTGGCGGGGTGGTCGGGCAGAACCTGCGCGACAGCCTGCAATGGCTGCCCTTGGGGCGGCAACTGATCACCATCAAATGCGATGTGGCGTTGCCGCCCGGCTGGGATGCGCTGCAACCACAACCCAAGGATGTGGCCGCCTTGCAGGCTTTGTTCCAGCTGTGCGAATTCAAGAGCTGGGTGCGCGAGCTGGACAGTGAAACCCCTGCTGCCCGCCCGCCGGTGGGCGCACCCGTTGAGGCGGTTGCAGGGGCGACGGCAGCCGTTGCGGCCCCGGCGGATTGCCAGTACGACTGCATCACTGATCTCGGGCAGTTGCAACGCTGGCTGCAACGCCTGCAAGCGGCCTCCATGGTGGCGCTGGATACCGAAACTACCGGGCTGGATGGCATGACCGCCCGCATGGTCGGCATCTCGTTCTCGGTGCAGGCGGGCGAAGCCGCCTATCTGCCGCTGGCACATGACTATCCGGGCGCCCCCCAGCAATTGCCCATGGACGAGGTGCTGGCCCTGCTGAAGCCCTGGCTGGAGGACCCGGCGTCACCCAAGGTGGGGCAAAACCTCAAGTACGACCGCCACATCTTTGCCAACCATGGCATCACCCTGCGTGGTGTGGTGGACGACAGCATGTTGCAATCCTATGTGCTGGCCAGCAATGAGCCGCACAATATGGACGATCTGGCCAGCAAATACCTGGACCTCACCACCATCAAGTACGAAGACATTTGCGGCAAAGGCGCCAAGCAGATTCCGTTTGCGCAGGTCAGCGTGGAAGATGCCACCCGCTATGCGGCCGAAGATGCGGATGTGACCCTGCGGCTGGTGCAGCAGTTTCAGCCTGAGCTGCAGCGGCAAGCCTCGCTGGATTATGTATATCGCCAGCTGGAGCTGCCGGTGGCTGAGATCCTGTTCCGTATGGAGCGCCACGGTGTGCTGCTGGACCCGGCGCTGCTGCAACGGCAAAGCCACGAGCTGGGCCAGCGCCTGCTGCAACTGGAACAGCAGGCGTATGAACTGGCCGGACAACCGTTCAACCTCAATTCGCCCAAGCAGTTGCAGGAAATCCTGTTCGGCAAGCTGGGCATCCCGACCAAGGATGTGAAGAAAACTGCCAGCGGCGGCTTTTCCACCGACGAAGAAGTGCTGCAGAAACTGGCGCTGGATTACCCCTTGCCCAAGCTGCTGCTGGAAAACCGCAGCCTGTCCAAGCTCAAGTCCACCTACACCGACAAGCTGCCTTTGATGGTCAACCCGCAGACCGGACGGGTACATACCAACTATGCGCAAGCGGTGGCAGTCACCGGGCGGCTGGCCAGCAACGACCCCAACTTGCAGAACATCCCGGTGCGTACCGCCGAAGGACGACGCATCCGCGAGGCCTTCATTGCGCCAGCCGGCCATGTGTTGATGAGTGCGGACTATTCGCAAATTGAGCTGCGCATCATGGCGCACCTGTCGGAAGATCCCGGCCTGCTGCGTGCGTTTGCCGAGGGCCTGGACGTGCATCGGGCAACCGCAGCAGAAGTGTTTGGCACTAGCCCTGAGGCGGTATCGTCCGACCAGCGCCGTTACGCCAAGACCATCAACTTCGGCTTGATCTATGGCATGTCCGCCTTCGGCCTGGCTAGCCAGCTGGAAATCGACCGTGGCACGGCACAAGGTTTTATCGACCGTTACTTTCAGCGCTATCCAGGGGTGAAGGACTATATGGAGCGCACCCGCAGCCAGGCACGTGAGCAAGGCTATGTCGAGACCGTGTTCGGTCGCCGCCTGTGGCTGCCGGAGATCCAGGCCGCCAATCCAATGCGCCGGCAGGGTGCGGAGCGCGCAGCCATCAATGCGCCGATGCAAGGTACGGCAGCAGACCTGATCAAGCTGGCGATGATTGCGGTGGACCGCTGGTTGAGCGAGCAGCAGCTGCAGACACGGCTGGTGATGCAGGTACACGATGAGCTGGTGCTGGAAGTGCCGGATGCCGAGGTCGCGTGCGTGCAGCAGACGCTGCCGCAGCTGATGGCTGATGTTGCCAGCCTGCGGGTGCCGCTGCTGGCTGAAGTGGGCATGGGGTCAAACTGGGAGGCTGCGCATTGAATGCGGCCTGATCCGGATATCCAGACCTGCTGTGATGACACCGGCCAGCCCTTGTTGCGGTATCAGCAACAAGCGGGCTGGCTGCAGGTGACCATGCTGGCCGAATCCACCTTGCCGCACACCCAGAACATGATGCAGGTGTTCTATCAAGTACTGGACAAGCTGGACCCGGATCGGGTCCGGGTGGATAACCGGCAGTTGAGAGGGCGATTGTCGCTGGCGGACAGCTATGTGTTGCTGCACAGCCTGCCCTTGCCGCGCCGCCGCCGGCGGATGGCGGTGGTGGAAGATCCGGCCTGGGCGGAGCAGGTGCGTTTCATGGAAACGGCGGTCCGCAATGCCGGGGGAATGCTGCGCTACTTCTATGACGAGGAACAGGCTTTGCAATGGCTGCTGAGCGAATAAGCCCACCGGGCACGATGCGCCGGGCCAGCCAGGCCGACTTGCTGGTGATTTGTGCGCTGGGTGCCGTGCTGCAAGCACAGCACCATCAGGCAGTACCCGAATTGTTCACCCCGGTGACGGATCCGATGCGGGATGCCGAGTTCTGGCAGGTCCGGCTACAGCGGCAGGAAGCGGGGGAGGGGGCATTCTGGCTGTGGCAGGTGGATGGCCAAGTGGTGGCCTTACTGGTAGCACGCTTGCTGGATGAACGCAGCATGCCGCACCTGCAGCCGATGCTGGCATGCCAGATCCAGAGCGTGGCGGTGTTGCTGCCATGGCAAGGGCAGGGCATCGGCCATGCCTTGCTGCACCAGGCCGAGGACTGGGCACGTGAGCAAGGCGCACAGGAAATGCGGCTGGACGTGTTCCAGTTCAATCAGCACGCCATCGGGCTTTACCAGCGGCGTGGCTACCAGCCCCGACTGCAGCACATGAGCAAGCGGCTGGCCTGAGCACCGTCAACGCAGCTGGGCCAGCGTCTGCAAGGTATCGCGGTTAGGGCAGAAGGGCTCCAGCGTCTGGTCTACGCGATCGTGCGCCAGATCGTCCACGCATTGTTGCCCCTGTGGGCAGGCGCGACACTGCTCGCCGAGGTGTTGCATCAACTGGGGCTGGCTCTGAGCCAGCTCGGCAGCGGGAAGTCCCAGCAGTTCCAGGGTAGCTTCCAGCGGGGCGGGGGTATCGGGTGTCACACTCATGACGCACTCCTCGGGTTATGACGAGCAGTGTGCGCATCCTGGCGGACAGGGGGCTTGATGCGGATCAAACCAACGCGTTCTGACCGCAGCGGGTGGGCGATGGCTCTACTGGGTGGGGCGGGATGCTTACACCACCAGCGGGCCTTCCTGCATCGCCGCGATCTGTTCGCGCAACTCCAGAATACGTTCTTCCCAGTAGCGCTGGGTATTGAACCAGGGGAAGGCGGCGGGGAAGGCGGGGTCGTGCCAGCGCTGGGCCAGCCAGGCGCTGTAGTGGATCAGGCGCAGGGTGCGCAGCGCTTCCAGCAGGTGCAGTTCTGCCGGATCGAATTCACAGAAGTCTTCATACCCGGCCAGCACGTCCAGCAGCTGTGATTGCATCTGGGCACGGTCGCCCGAGAGCAGCATCCACAGGTCCTGCAGCGCAGGCCCCATGCGGCTGTCGTCAAAATCGACAAAATGCGGTCCGGCATCGGTCCACAGCACATTCCCGGCGTGACAGTCGCCATGCAGGCGCAGCAGGGTGAGGTCACCGGCGCGGGCATAACAAGCGGCTACGCCTTCCAGCGCCTGATTGACCACGCTCCGCCACGGCTGGCGCAATTCGGGGGGCAACTCGGCATGCTGCAGCAGGCTGTCCCGCGCCTGATGACCAAAGCTGTCGAGGTCCAGCCGCGGGCGGTGCTGGTAGGGCTGCAGACGCCCCAGCGCATGGATGCGCCCCAGAAAGCGGCCCATCCAGACCAGGGTGTCGGGCTGGTCCAGCTCCGGCGCACGGCCACCACGTCGCGGGAACAGGGCAAAGCGGAAGCCTTCAAACGCATGCAGCGTACGGCCTTGCAGCAGGAGTGGCGCGACCACCGGGATTTCCTGTTCGGCCAGTTGCTGGCTGAAGGCGTGCTCTTCCAGGATGGCGTCGTCACTCCAGCGTGCCGGGCGGTAGAATTTGGCCACCAGCGGCGGACCTTCTTCCATGCCAATCTGGTAGACGCGATTCTCGAAACTGTTCAGCGCCAGCTGGTGGCCGCTACAACGCAGGCCCAGGCTTTCGACTGCATCCAGTACCCGGTCCGGGGTCAGGTCCGCATAAGGCGGCAGCAAGGTGTCATTCATGCCGCCATTGTACGCAGATTAGCGAGGGCTTGCCGGTCTGGCCCTAGGCAGCACGCCGGTAGCCAGTGCCACCCCGAGCAGGATCACCAGCCCGCCCAGCAGCATGCGCAGCGTCACCGTTTCGTGCAGTAGCAGATAACCCCACAGGATGCCAAACAGCGGAATCAGATACGTCACGGCCAGTGCGCGCGCCACCCCGACCTGACTCAGCAGGCGGAAATACAGGATGTAGGCAATACCGGTACAACCCACGCCCAGCATCACCACCTGCCCCCACTGCGCTGTGCTGGCGTGAACTGCTGGCCACTGCCAGAGTGCCAGCGGCAGCAGGCAGAGTGCGGCGCCCAACTGGCTGCCACAGGCCACCGCCAGTGGACGGACACCCGCCAGCTGACGTTTGACCAGGTGTGAGGCCAAGCCGTAGCAGAAGGTGGCCGCCAGCCCGGCTACCACTGCCAGCCCGCTGCCACCGGGCTTGAACGACACTTTATCCCACACCAGCAAGGCCACGCCGGAAAAGCCGACCAGCAATCCCAGCAAGCGACTGCGCGCCAGTGGCTCCTGCCACAGCAGGTAGCCGAGCAGCGCGCCCCACATCGGCGCCGTGGCATTTAACACCGCAGCAAACCCCGCTGTCAGTGACAGGGTGGCGTAGGCCAGCAGCACGAAGGGGATGGCGGTATTGATCAGCCCCGCCAGTAGCAGACGGAACGGATGCTGCCG
Source organism: Leeia aquatica (assembly GCF_012641365.1). Classification (NCBI taxonomy): domain Bacteria; kingdom Pseudomonadati; phylum Pseudomonadota; class Betaproteobacteria; order Neisseriales; family Leeiaceae; genus Leeia; species Leeia aquatica. The sequence continues at coordinate 235,684 of NZ_JABAIM010000003.1, read as the reverse complement.
TAGCGCGCTGCCACCGCCCTGCATCAGCAGCAAGGGCAGCAGGAACAGGCTGGCGATGCAAACCCGCAAGGTAATCAGCGCAATGGGGCCAAACAGTGGCGCAGTGGCTCGCATGAACAGAAATGAGGCTCCCCATAAAGCGGCCAGCAGGAACAGGTCAATCAGGCTGCGCAGCGGCATGGGGTGTCCTCAGGATGGTGTGTTCCAGTTGCAGCAGGGCTTGCTTGCGTGGCAGCCCCCCGGCGTAGCCGGTGAGCTGCCCCTGCTTGCCGAGCAGGCGATGGCAAGGAATGAGCAGCGATAAAGGGTTTTGCCCGGTGGCATGGCCTAGCGCACGTGCAGCGGTGGGGCGACCGAGTGCGGCGGCCAGTTCGCCATAGCTGCAGGTGTGTCCATACGGGATGCGGGCAATGCCTTGCCACACCCGGTGCTGAAACGGGGTACCGACCGGGTCCAGCGGCAGCATGAACTGCTGAAGCTCACCCGCAAAATAAGCCGTCAGCTGTTGCTGTGTTTCGCGCAGCAGCGCATGCCCCGGCGTAGCGGCGAAGGCGTTGGCATCGGCCGGAAAATAGCGCTGCCCGATGAACCATACGCCGCGTAGCCCCTGCGCACTGCAGCGCAGCAGCATCTCGCCCAAGGGGCTGGGCCACACGCATTGCCAGATTGGCTCAGTGGTCTGCATGGCGGTGCCACAGGTGCATGACGGCGTAAGCACGCCACGGTCGCCAGGCCTGGCTGATTTGCTCCGTCTGGCGAGCGTCGCGGCAGCCCAGTGCCTGGTACAGGCCGACATCGGCCGCCGGAAAGGCATCCGGCCAGCTCAAGGCACGCATGGCGATGTACTGCGCAGTCCACGGCCCGATGCCGGGAATGGCTTGCAGTTGTTGCAGGGTACGCGGCAGGTCGCCCCCCGGGCGCAGCAATAATTGCCCATTCGCCACCTGTTCCGCCAGCGCGATCAGGCAGGCACTGCGCCGCCGCAGGATGCCCAGTTCACCCAGTACCTCGGGTGCGGTGGCGGCCACCGTGGCCGCGCTGGGGAATAGGTGGGTTACCGGCCCGGCATCCGGCAGTGGGTCGCCCAGACGGGCCACCAGCCGGGTGACCAAGGTCCGCGCGGCTTTCACCGTCACCTGCTGGCCGAGGATGGCGCGCACCGCCAGTTCAAACCCATCAAAACTGCCCGGTACCCGTATGCCGGGCCGGTTTTCGGCCAGCGTGCCGAGCACGGCATCAATCTCGTCCGGGTTGCAACACAGATCGAACAGCTGGCGGACCCGAATCAATACCGGCGGGATGGCGCGCGCTAGCCCGGGCCCCAGTTGCAGCAGCAGGCTGGGGCGATCTGGCATGGGCTGCACCTGCAGCCAGCCTTGGTGGGGCTGCCCTTGGTATTCCAACCGTACACTGCGACGGTAGACCTCTCCCTCCCAATGCTCGACACCGGGAATGCAGCGGTGGGACAGGAAATCCCGCAGGGTGGCCCAGTCATAGGGCGGGCGGTAGCTGAGCTCAAAGCGCAGTGGCGCGTCCGGCGCAGTCTCTCGTACCGGCTGCTGTCGCAAGTCGCTGGGCGCCATGCGGTAGCAGCTGCGAAACAGGCTGTTGAAGCGCGACAGGCTGCCAAAGCCACTGGCCAGAGCCACCTCGGTGACCGGCAGCGTGCTGTCGGACAACAGGCGCTTGGCCAGCAGCAGACGCTGGGTCTGGGCGTAGGCATTGGGCGTAACGCCGTACTCTTCCTGAAACACCCGCCGCAGGTGGCGATCGCTCACCCCCAGTTGTGCCGCCAGTTCCGGCAGGCGCATCTGGCTCAGGTCGCCCGCTTCGATCCGGCGGGCAGTGAGGATGGCGAGCCGGGCGGCACTGTCCATCGCTGATTTGCCGGGTGCCAGCTCCGGACGGCAGCGGCGGCAGGGGCGAAAACCGGCGGCTTCTGCCGCTGCCGCACTGGGATAAAAACGGCAGTTAGCCAGCTTGGGCGTTTTCACCCGGCACACCGGGCGACAGTACACCCGGGTGGAGGTGACGCCTATGTAGAACTGGCCATCAAAGCGATGGTCGTGGCTCAGCAGGGCGTGATAGCAGTGGTCAGGATCGAGCAGCATGAGCCCATTATGCGCGTGCCTGCCGCGCCCCGCTCACTGTTTTCGGACATCAAACCGGCGCAGGGGTGTGCTGCAGGAAATGTTGGACCACACCGATCTGGGCGGCATCGTGAAACATCGGCGCATGCCCCACTCCGGCGATTTCCGCTGCTTCGGCCCGGGGGCCACATGCCTGCATGTGTTGCACCGTCTCACGGCTCAGCAAGTCCGATTCGGCACCACGGATCACCAGTGTCGGGCAGTGAATCTGCTCATACAGTGGCCACAGTGGAATATCGTTGCCGCCCACCAGCGCCTGGAAGCTCTCTGCCAGTTTGGGATCGTAGCGCATCACAAAGCCGCCCTGCGGATGAGGGCGCACGCTGCTGAGGGTGAAATCACGCCACTGCGCATCACTGAGTGCGCCAAAGGGGGTCGAGACGCGCCGGATATGCGCTTCGGCGGCAGCGAGGTCCGGAAACACCGGCTCTTTGCCAATGTATTCGGCAATACGGTTGATAGACACGGCGGAGATCAAGGGGCCGACATCGTTGAGCATCAGCCGGGCAATCGGGTTACCCGGCAGGCTGGCGAGCGCCATGCCGATCAGCCCGCCCATTGACGTCCCCAGCCAGTCCACCCGCTCGACCCCCAGCCGGGCAATCACCGTCACCAGGTCGGCCACATACTGCGGCACGGCATACAGGCTGGCCTCGGGCAACCAGTCGCTCAGCCCGCGTCCGGCAACATCCACACTGACCACCCGGTAATCCGCACTCAGGGCCTCGGCCAGATAGCGGAAATCCAGCCCGTTGCGGGTGACTCCGTGCACACACAGCAATACGCGCGGGTTGGTCGGGTCGCCCCACTCGTAGTAATGCACACGGTGCAGGCCGCCGGGGTGGCTACACAGCACAAAGGCTTCTCGAGGCGCATTCATGGGCCAGCTCCAGCGGCAGGGAATGCTTCATTCTAGCAGCTGTCTGCCAGCGCGTAGCCTGTACGGCCAGCGTGGTAGCATGGGGCTTTTGCCGGGAGCAAGTACGGTGCGGGTGACATTACAGCGGGTGAAGCAGGCGGCAGTCAGCGTGGAAGGTGAAGTGGTCGGGGCGATTGGCATGGGCTACCTGCTGCTGGTCGGGGTCACCGCTGATGACCAGCCAGACGACATCGACTGGTTGACCCAGAAGCTGGTCAACCTGCGGCTGTTTTCAGATGCGGAGGGGGTGATGAACCGCTCCGCGCTGGACGTCGGCGCCGAAATGCTGGCAGTCAGCCAGTTCACCCTGTATGCCTCGGTCAAGAAAGGCAACCGGCCTTCCTGGAGCCGCGCCGCGCCACCGGAGGTGTCCCGCCCGCTGTTTGATGCCTTTGTCCGCACCCTTTCCGAACGGCTGGGCCGTCCGGTTCCGACAGGGGTGTTTGGCGCCGACATGCAGGTATCGTTGCAAAACGACGGCCCGGTTACCCTGTGGCTGGATTCCCGCCAACGCGAGTAGGGGTTGTCTTCTTGATGGAGGGTTGTTAATGCGATCTAGCCTGGCCTTGATTGGCAGCCTAAGCGTGGCCAGTATCAATATGGCTTGGGGCGGTACTTCGTGCGTAGATGTCCCCGTGCAGTTGGTGGAGAACGATCGCACGGGTCCGATAACCGCGCTCACTGCAGTCCAGCTACCGGACGACTCAAAGGCGTTGCATGAGCTGATGACGACGGTGACCTCGCATATTACGACCCGCATGGGGTGGGGGCAGCGTTGTCAGGAAGGGGCAGAACACCGTTCCCGATCGTTACTCCAGTTTGTGAACTGGAAGCTCACTTATATTGAGCGAGCACTGCTGAATCAACCCAAACCATTGGAAGACCTGGGTTTGGCGGGCTGCCGGGTGTCCAGCCCTTGGCTGGACATGGTGTATGTACGTCAGCCTGCCCCAAGTGTGCGAGCAATTATTCGCTGGAATGCGCGCCAGTTGCTGGCTGACCAGGCTGCCTTGGCTGGGGTGGAACATGTGCAAACCGGGGTGGTATTGCCGTTACCGCAAGCTAAGCTCCTCGATCTGGCGGAGCGTTATGCCGAGCTCAAATTCCACAGCAGGGCATCAGACGCTGCTTTTGAGGCAAAGGTGCCTGCTGACTTGAAGTGGATGTTCAGTAAGACCAGATACATGAATGATTTAAGCCCGTTTTCTTTTCAGGTGGGTGTCCCCAGGCATTTTGTGAGCGAGGAGGCTGTGCAGCGCTATGCACAGTTGATCACCAAACTGGTCGACCGCTGCTTTGGCTCAAATGGCATGGAGATCCACTACAACAGCATTCTGGAAACAGGGGATTTGATCTCCCTTGAGCACTATAGAATCAATGGTTGGCCAGAATGAGACCGCCACGTGTAGTGCGTTACAGCGGCAGCTGGGTGGTGGACAGCACCTGCTTGAGCACGATGAAGGAGCGGATCTGCCGTACGCCGGGCAAGTGCAGCAGCTGTTCGGCGTGCAGGCGGTTGAAGCTGTCGTTGTCGCGGGTGCGGATCAGCATGAAGTAGTCGAATTCACCGGTGGTGACGTGGCATTCCATACAGCCAGAGACCTTGACCACCGCTTTTTCAAACTCGGTAAACGATTCTGGCGTGGAGCGGTCCAGTACCACGCCGATCATCACCAGCATGCCCGCATCCAGCGCCTTGGCATCCAGCAGCGCAACCACACCACGGATCAGCCCGCTTTGCTTCAGGCGCTCTACCCGCCGCAGACAAGCGGGCGGGCTGAGGTTGACGCGCTGCGCCAGCTCCACGTTGGAGAGTGAAGCATCTCGTTGCAGGTGGCGCAGAATGGCGCGGTCGATACGGTCCAGCGGCGTGGTAGTGGGCTTGGCAGGGTTTGGCATTAATTTTATTCTGCTTTGTAGTGAATCATAAGAATATTAATAATTCGAATTATTTTTTGATGTTTTATTGTTTTGCCAATGTGGGTATTTTTGCAATGTAGTGCTTTTTGGCTTTGCTTACAATGGTTTGGTCACCGCAGCGGACCCTGCGGTACCTGATAACCCTTTGGAGGCAAGCTGATGAACCTGTCCGCATTTCCACGTTACCCGCTTACGTTCGGGCCATCACCGATTCACCCGCTGCAGCGCTTGAGCCAGCACTTGGGCGGGGCGGTATCGTTGTATGCCAAGCGTGAGGATTGCAACAGCGGGCTGGCGTTTGGTGGCAACAAGACGCGCAAGCTGGAATACCTGATCCCGCAGGCCTTGGCCGAGGGGTGCGATACGCTGGTGTCGATTGGTGGCATTCAGTCCAACCAGACCCGGCAAGTCGCCGCTGTGGCAGCGCATCTGGGCATGAAGTGTGTGCTGGTGCAGGAGAAATGGGTGAACTACGCCGAGCTGGGCTATGACCAGGTGGGCAACATTCAGCTCTCCCGCATTCTGGGGGCGGACGTGCGGCTGGACCCGGCGGGCTTCGATATCGGCATCCGGCCCAGCTGGGAGCGTGCCATGCAGGAAGTGCGCGAGGCGGGGGGCAAGCCGTTCCCGATTCCGGCGGGGTGTTCCGAGCATCCCCTGGGCGGGCTGGGGTTTGTGGGCTTTGCGGAAGAGGTGCGGGCGCAAGAGGCCGCGCTGGGCTTCCAGTTTGATTACATTGTGGTGTGCTCGGTGACCGGCAGCACCCAGGCCGGCATGGTGGTGGGTTTCGCGGCGGATGGCCGTGCCCGGCGCGTGATCGGGATTGATGCCTCAGCCACCCCGGACAAGACCCATGCGCAGATTTTGCGGATTGCCCAGCAAACTGCGGATCGGGTTGCGCTCGGTGTACCGATTACGGCGGAAGATGTGGTGCTGGACCCGCGCTTTGCCGGGCCGGAATATGGCCTGCCCAGCGAAGACACCCTGGAAGCCATCCGGCTGTGCGCGCGCCTCGAAGGCATGCTGACCGACCCGGTGTATGAGGGTAAATCCATGCAAGGCCTGATCGGCTTGGTGCGCGAAGGGTTTTTCCCGGCAGGCTCACGGGTGCTGTATGCCCACCTGGGCGGGGTGCCTGCGCTGAACGCCTACAGTGAGCTGTTCCGTCAGGGCTGAGGCGGGTTAATGCAGCAAGCGGAAGGGGCGCTGGTAATGGATATCCCACTCCCCTTCGCCAATCTGTTCAAAGCCATGCTGCCGGTAGAAGCGGTTAGCATCGCTGCCGCGTAGTGCATCCACCCGCACGGTGACCTGAGCCTGGTCTGCTTCCTGCAGCAACTGTCGCAGCAGGTGGCTGCCAATGCCGCAGCCCTGGGCGCTGGGATCAAGGTAGAGTTGTTCCAATGCCCACGGGTCCTGGCTGCGATCTACGGTGATCAGGCCGATGCAGCTGCCTTCCAGCTCAATGCGCAGGGTGCGGGCCGGTGAAAAGGCCTGACGAAAACGCTCGCGGGCGCGCTGTGGGTCAAAGCGGCCAAGGGCCTCCAGGCTGGGGCGCAGGGCACGAATGCGCAAGGCCAGCAGGGTTTCAAAGTCACTGTCCTGTGCCGGGAGGAGTTGCAGCTGCATGACGGTTACTCCTTCTGCGCGCATGCCTTGGCTCAATTTGTCCGCATGCTGGCGGGTACGGCTATGGTGATGGCCGTCCGCTTGCCTCACCATCTGCTTACCCGGATCAACCAGGGCAGCGGGCCGTGTCGGGACACAGTAGCAAACTGTCTTCTGATTGTGCCGGTACAGTGCAGATGAATTTGCCAGCCGCTGTTCCTGTTGTGCAAGCCGGGCTGACATGCACAGTATGGTACAAACGAAGGGTGGTGAAAAGTGCGTACACGGGATATCGGGCTGGCGGGTTTGATCGTGCTGGTCTGGGGTGTCAATTTTGCAGTGATCAAGGCTGGGCTGCATGGGGTGCCGCCTTTGCTGCTGGGCGCATTGCGCTTTGTACTGGCGGCGTTGCCGGTGCTGTTTGTGTCGCGTCCGAAATTGCCCTGGCGCTTGTATATCCTGTATGGGCTGACCATTTCCGTGGGGCAGTTCGGCTTCCTGTTTTCCGCCATTCATGTCGGCATGCCAACGGGGCTGGCTTCGGTGGTGCTGCAGTCCCAGGCCTTCTTTACCTTGCTGCTGTCCCTGCTGTGGCTGGGTGAGCGCTGGCGTACGAGCCAGCTATTAGGCTTGTTGCTGGCAGCGGGTGGGCTGGCGTTGATCGGCATGGCGCACGGTCTGGGTATGCCGCTGCTGGGCTTCCTGTTCACCTTGTGTGCCGCCAGCATGTGGGCCTGCGGCAATATCGTCACCCGTCAGGTGGCCAAGCATGGCCCCGTCAACATGTTTGCCTTTGTAGTCTGGGCCAGCCTGATTCCGCCGCTGCCCTTCCTTGGCTTGTCGCTGGCGATTGAAGGACCTGAGGCCATCCGGACGGCCTTGACCGGATTTTCCTGGCCTTCACTGCTCGCTGTGGCCTATCTGGCTTGGGTGGCGACCTTGTTGGGCTATGGTTTGTGGAGTCGATTGCTGGCGCGCTATCCCGCCAACCAGGTGGCACCGTTCAGTTTGCTGGTGCCGGTGGTGGGACTGATTACGGCGTGGGTGGTGTACCGCGAGCAGTTGAATGGCCAGCAATGGGGTGGGGTGGTGTTGCTGATGGCGGGCCTGCTGGTCAATTTGCAGGGCGCGCGGTTGTGGAGCCTGCTGCGTGGTCAGCCGGCACCGGCAAGAACGGGATAGGAGGGGAACGTGGCAGACGGGCGTACGATGGGCAGGGTGCCGGTGTATTTTGTGCTGACACCACAATTCATGATGCTGGACATGGCAGGGCCTGCGGAAGCGTTTCGTGTGGCCTGTGCCAAGGGGGCGCCATTCGACCTGCATTGGGTAGCCCCCAGTGAGCAAGTATCATCCTCGCTGGGTTTGCCGGTGGCTGGGGTGTCGCCGCTGCCATCGCATCTACCAGAGCAAGCGCTGGTGATGCTGTGCGGCGTGACCCAGTCCATCGTCAATTACGCACTGCCTGAGGCGCAGCAGGTGGTGAACTGGCTGCGATCCACTGTGGGTTCGCGGCATCAGGTGGCTAGCATCTGCTCGGCTGCATTGTTGCTGGCGCGTGCAGGTCTGCTCAATGGCCGCCGCTGCACCACCCACTTTACCCTGCTGGAACGGCTGCGCCTGCAGGCACCGCAGGCCAGGGTGGAAGATGACCGTATCTTTGTTGAGGATGGCTCTATCCTGACCAGCGCCGGCGTGACGGCGGGGATTGATCTGGCGCTGTATCTGATCGAGCAACATGCCGGACCTGAGATTGCACAGGCCGTGGCCCGGCATCTGGTGGTCTATTTGCGGCGCAGCGGGCAGGACCCTCAGTTGTCACCCTGGCTTGCGCACCGTAACCACATGCACCCTGCGGTACACAAGATACAGGATGTGATCAGTGGCAAGCCGGATCGTCACTGGTCCCTGCCCGAGTTGGCGGAGCAGGTGCACATGAGTGTGCGTAACCTGACCCGGTTGTTCCGGCAGCATGCCGGGGTGGGAGTGGTGGATTATCAGCAGCAGATTCGGGTGACCTTTGCACGGCAGCTACTGGAAAATCCGCGCCACTCGGTGGAAAAGGTGGCGGAGCTGGCGGGTTTTGGTTCCGCACGGGACTTTCGGCGGGTATGGGCCAAGTTTGACCCGGTGCCGCCGGGGCAGCGACGCCAGCAGCTGGAAGTTGTGTAATTGCGCTGCTGCCACAAAAAACAGGCCCGCCATCTGGCGGGCTTTTTGTTGGGTCAGGCGCGCCGGGTGGCGTTCAGTCCTGACTCAGCCAGCGGCGCTTCGGATTGCTGAGGAACAGCGGGCTCAGTTCCTGCTCCGGTTCCGGTGCAGGGGCCGGGTTCAGTTCTTCGTTCAGACGGTTGCGCATCAGCATATAGGCTGCAAGCAGGCCAAGGTCTGTCATGGTGTTGCTCCTTTCGTCATGCACCTCATGAGTGCAGGATTAATGTAGCAAAATTTGTTGTGCAATGCAATATGTTTAGGTGACTAATTTTTGTATTTTGGTGTGGATGGTAGCAGCAAGTTTTTATTTTATTGTTGCTTTTCAATTGATTGTTTGTATTTGGGTTGTTTTCGTTATTTTATTATTACGCTAACAAAGTAATTAAACTACCAAAAACAATCTGGGCGTGCATGGTGCCCGCTCGGGCGGCGGTTGACGGGCGGGGTGGGTGCGCGTAGATTTCATGCCATTGGATGCCTGTGCATCCCGCGCGGATTTGAAGGGACAGCTTGCCGGCGCGCTATAAATGGGGCTAAAGCGTAGGGTCATCCTGTTCCGCCACGTTGCGGAATCCAAGAACACCCGCACGCGATGCCTGCGGGTGTTTTTTATTTCAGGCCGGGCCACCATGCCAGGCCAAGGAGTCAGGATGAGTCAGGATAAAGGCGGCTCGGTGGGCTGTGTGGTCCCGCAGACCGCCCAGTTTGATCAGCCCTTGCTGCTGACCTGCGGGGTGACCGTGCCCCGCTACCAGCTGGTATATGAGACCTATGGCGAACTGAATGCAGACCGCAGCAATGCGGTGCTGATCTGCCATGCCCTCTCTGGCCATCACCATGCCGCCGGTTTGCACCATGAGGACGACAAGGCGGCAGGCTGGTGGGACAACATGATCGGGCCGGGCAAGCCGATTGATACCGAGCGCTTCTTCGTGGTGGCCTTGAACAACCTGGGCGGTTGCCACGGCTCTACCGGGCCCTCGACGATCGATCCGGAAACCGGTAACCCGTTCGGTTCGCGCTTTCCGTTGGTGACGGTGAAAGACTGGGTGGATTCCCAGGCGCGCCTCGCTGATCAACTGGGGATTGCGCAGTGGGCGGCGGTGGTGGGCGGCAGCCTCGGTGGCATGCAGGCCCTGATGTGGACGATGAGTTTCCCGGAGCGCATCCGCCACGCGGTGGTGATTGCTTCTGCACCGCGCCTGTCGGCGCAGAATATTGCGTTCAACGATGTGGCACGCCAGGCCATCCTCACTGACCCGGATTTCCACGGCGGTGACTATTACGCCCACGGTGTGGTGCCCACCCGTGGCCTGCGGCTGGCGCGCATGCTGGGCCATATTACCTACCTGTCCGATGATGGCATGGGCTCCAAGTTTGGCCGCCTGCTGCGTGGCGAGCGCTTCAACTATAACTTTGATGTCGAGTTCCAGATCGAATCCTACCTGCGCTATCAGGGGGACAAGTTCGCCGGGTACTTCGACGCCAATACCTATCTGCTGATGACCAAGGCGCTGGACTACTTTGATCCGGCTCGCCGCTACGGCGAGGGGAATCTCAGCCGCGCCTTGTCGCGTGCCAAGGCGTCCTTCCTGATTGCCGCGTTCGATTCGGACTGGCGCTTTTCACCGGACCGCTCACGCGAGATCGTCAAGGCGCTGACCGATAACCGGCTGCCGGTGACCTATGCCGAGATTCGATCGGTGCACGGACACGATGCCTTCCTGATGGACGATCCCCAATACTTTGCCGTGATGCGGCGCTATTTTGACCGCATTGCGGCGGAGGGGGTGTGATGCTGACCTTGCGACCGGAATTCCTGCAGATTGCCGAGCAGATTGCGCCCGGCAGCCGGGTGCTGGACCTGGGCTGTGGTGATGGCAGCCTGCTGGCACTGCTGCAGCGCGAACGACAGGTGACGGGTTACGGCGTGGACCGTGACGACGCCAATATCGCCGCTTGCCTCGATAATGGCGTGCATGTGATCCAGAGCGATCTGGAGAGTGGGCTGTCGATGTTCGAGAGTGGCAGTTTTGATTACGTGCTGCTCAGCCACACCATCCAGTCCATGCACGATGTGGAAGGCATCCTGCGTGAAATGGCGCGGGTCGGGCGCGAGTGCATCGTGTCCTTCCCCAACTTCGGCTTCTGGCAGAACCGCTGGCAGATCCTGTGCGGGCGCATGCCGGTGTCCGACCTGATCCCTTATCAATGGTATGACACGCCGAACATCCACTTCTGCACGGTGAACGATTTTGATCATCTGGCCGGCCAACTGGGTTTCCGGCTGCTCGACAAGCGGGTGATGCACCGAGGCCGTCTGGTGCACTGGTGGCCGAACTGGCGCGGCAGCGTGGCCATCTTCCGCCTGGGTCAGCGCGGCTAGGCCTGGCGGAATGGCAGGGTGACTCCGGCTGGCGCCACCCTGCGGCAGCAAGCTTAACCCGCCGCGCTGGCCAGCGCTTTCAGCGGACTGATTTCTGCACTGTCACGACGCGACAACGGCTTGTCGGGCTCAGCCGACAGCGAGCGGACATCGCCAGACAGCTGGCCGCCTTCCTCCACCAGCAACTTGCCATAGCGCAGCTGCCCATTCACCTTGCCGGTGGCGTGGATCACCAGCTGCTGGCGGGCCGTCAGTTCGCCATCAAACTGGCCGTGGATTTCCGCCACGTCGATGCTGACCTTGCCGGAAAACGAGCCATTGGCTGCGATGCGCAGCACCCGGCTGTCCATGGTGGCCTCGACCCGTCCTTCCACCACCAGGGTGTCGCAGTCGAGAATTTCCGCCCCTTTCAGCTTCACATTGGGGCCGACGATCAAGCGCGCGCCGCTTTCGGTCTCGGCAGGGCTGACCGGAGCTTCTGGTTGCGCCACCAGTGAGGCGGGCGGCGTGTTGAGCGGGCTTTGCTGCAGCGGACGGCCTCCCAGCGGGTTACGCACATCACGCTCGGTGGATGGGGTTGGGGTGTTCTTGTTGAACATGTCAGCTCCTAGCAGTAATCAGGGGATATCCAGGCACCCCAAAGGGGGTTGATCACCCTCTTGCAAGCGCTGTGCCAGAATGGATTTTCCTTTTTAATCAATGGGGTGAATCTCCTTCTTGTGAAGGAGCGCCTGTTTTTGTCGTGTCACCCCGACAGTTGGTTGCGCAACTTTCTGGCCGGTGGCTTGCCCTAGGCAGGATGATTTCCCGCTTTTTCCGCTGGCGACACCCTACCTTTCGCCAGGTCCTACTGCTGAGCATGCTGCTGGTGGCCTTGTTGCCCAGCCTGGCGCTGCTGCGCAGCCTGTTGTTGCTGGATACCCAGGTCAGCAGCAACCGGCTGCTGACCCGCCGTGCCGTGCAGGTGACGGAGGATGTGCAGCAATTGCTGATGCAGGGGGTCGCGCTGGAGCGCAGCGCCCGCCAGTATCTGTTGCTGGATGATGCCAGCCTGTTGCAGAACTACCGGGCACAGTGGCTGGAGAGCCAGCAGCGTGCGCAACGCCTGCTGCAGCCGCTGGAAGGGGCTGCGCATCAATCCTTGCAGCACTGGTTAGAGCTGGGACGGCTGGTCTACGCCAATCTGCCTGCTGCCAGTGGCCATCCGGAGCGGGTGCGGCCCTTACTCACCTTGCTGCAGCAGATGGATGAAACCATGCAGGCGGTGTCGCGTGCCAGCCAGCAAGCGTTGGCTCAGCGCCAACAGCAGCAGGACCAGCAGCTCGATCGTGAGCGGCAGCAGCTGCTGGTCTGGATTGTTGCCGCGCTATTGGGGGTGATCCTGCTGGCGGGGGGCTTGGGGCGCTGGCTGAATCGCCCGGTGCGGCAGCTGGAACGCGCCATCCATCAGCTGGGAGAGGGCCGCTTGACTGAACCCGTGCAGTTGCAAGGCCCGCGTGACCTGTTGCAGCTAGGGCAGAGGCTGGACTGGCTGCGCCAGCGTCTGGCGGCGCTGGAGGATGATCAGGCGCGGGTACTGCGCCATGTGTCACACGAGCTGAAAACCCCGCTGGCGTCGCTGCGTGAGGGCAGTGCCCTGCTGGCGGAAGATGGCGTGGGCGAGCTGAGCGCTGCCCAGCGAGAGGTGGTCAGCATCCTGCAGCAGAATACCTTGCTGCTGCAGCGGCGGATTGAAGACTTGCTGCAGCTACAGGCCGCCGCGACCCGGCATGACCCGCTGCGGCGTGGTGTGTCGCTGCAAGCCGCATTGGAGGCGGCGCTGCAGCGTCACGCGCTGCCGCTGCAGTCGCGCCAGCTACGGGTCGAACTGATGGTGCCGGATGTGCAGCTGGCGCTGGACGAGGCGCGCTTTGCCATGCTGTGGGACAACCTGCTCTCGAATGCCATCCGCTTCAGCCCGCCGGGCGGGTTGATCCGCATTGTGGGTACCCGGCTGCAGCAAGAGGGGCGATCCTGGCTGCAGCTGGACTGTATTGACCAAGGGCCCGGTGTGGACCCGCAAGATCATGCCCGCATCTTTGATCCCTTCTTTCAGGGGCAGCGCCAACCGCTGGACCGGGCGACCGATGCCGGTCGTGGCAGCGGGGTGGGGCTGTCCATTGTGCGCGAGTGCGTGCTGCTGCATGGTGGCCGCGTTCGTTTGTTAGCCAGCGCGCAGGGCGCGCATTTTCGGATTGAATTGCCTGATGATCATGATGCAGAACCTTAACCGTCTGCTGGCGGCCTTGCTGGCATGTGGTTTGCTCAATGCCTGTGCGGCACCCCGGCGTCCGGCGGCGCCGGTGGTGAGCGCCGAGCAACAACGCCAGCAAAAAGCCGATCAGGCCTTGCGCGAGTGGCTGGTGCTGTACCAGCGCTATCAGGGCATGAGTCCGGCCGAGTTGAGCAGGGAAGCAGCACGGCTGGGTGAACTTAAACGCAGTGAAACGGTGCAGGTGCAGCAGGTGATGGTGTGGTCGCAGCTGCGCGGGGCGGGAGACCTAGCGCGCGCGGTGCAACAGGGCGATGAATTGCTCAAACGGGCGGAGAACGCCAGCTGGCGACCCCTGCTGCATGTGTTGCAAACCCAGTGGCAGCAACAGCGCAAGCAGGAGGAACAGGTGGACCGGTTGAATGCGCAGTGGAAAGACGAGAAAAAACGGGCCGATCAGTTGAACGACAAGCTGGAAGGCATGAAGGCGATCGAACGCAGTCTGGCCCCCAAACCTGCACCGACACCGGAGGCCAGCCGATGAGCAGCACACCCTATATCCTGCTGGTGGACGATGATCCTGACCTGCGCCGGCTGGTGACCTTGCGCCTGCAGACTGCCGGGCACCAGGTGGTGGCGGTCGAGCATGCCGAAGCGGCGCTGGCACAAATGGCACTGGTCTTGCCGCAGTTGCTGATCAGCGACATCCGCCTGCCGGGCATGGATGGCATGCAGCTGTTCGAGCAGGTGCGCGCCAGTCACCCGGGTTTGCCAGTGATCCTGCTGACTGCCCATGGCAGCATTCCGGATGCGGTGGATGCTGCACAGCGCGGGGTATTTGACTACCTGAGCAAGCCGTTTGACGGCAAGCTGCTGCTGCAGAAGGTGGCGGCCGCCATGAGCATGCTGCCCACCCCGGCGGCGGGGGACGATGAGGGCTGGCACGCCGGCATCCTCAGCCGCAGTGCGGTGATGCAAACCTTGCTGGCGGAGGCTCGCCTGCTGGCGCAGAGCGACGCCAGTGTGCTGATCCAGGGCGAGAGCGGCAGCGGCAAGGAGCTGCTGGCGCAGGCGGTACACCGTGCCAGCCCGCGCCGCAGCGCGCCCTTTATTGCGGTGAACTGCGGGGCAATTCCGGAATCGTTGCTGGAGTCCGAGCTGTTCGGCCACGTCAAAGGCTCGTTTACGGGAGCCGTGCGGGACCATGAGGGGCTGTTTCAGGCTGCCGACGGTGGCACTCTGTTTCTCGACGAGATTGGCGACATGCCCTTGCCCTTGCAGGTGAAATTGCTGCGGGTGCTGCAGGAGCGGGCGGTGCGCCCGCTCGGTGCGGCGCAGGCGCGCAAGATCAATGTACGCATCCTCTCCGCCACCCATCGCAATCTGGATGAGGCCATGCAGCAGGGCCAGTTCCGCGAGGACCTGTATTACCGGCTCAATGTGGTGTCACTGCACCTGCCGTCGCTGTCCGCACGGCGGGAGGATATCCCGCTGCTGGCCAACCACTTCCTGCTGCAGCAGTCGCAGCGTTACGACAAACTGCTGCAGGGCTTTGTGCCGGAGGCAATGGAGATGCTGGTTAGTGCACCGTGGCCCGGCAATATCCGCCAGCTCTACAATGTGGTGGAGCAGGTGTCCGCGCTGGCCACCTCGCCCCTGATTCCGCTGGGACTGGTGCAGCGCGCGCTCCGCCAGCCCAGCATGGAGAGCCTCAGCTACGCCGCGGCCAAGCAGGCGTTTGAGCGGCAATACCTGATCCAGTTGCTGAAACTGACCGATGGCAATGTCGCCGAAGCCGCCAAGCTGGCCGATCGTAACCGTACCGAGTTCTACCGCCTGCTGCAGCGCCATGCACTGACCCCCAGCCTGTTTCGGGGGGAGACGCTGGGCGAGCCAGCACCGGTTGAGGTCTGACCTGTCGGGCTGGGGCGACGCCAGCAGGCTTGCCCGGCAAAAATCCTGTCCGGATTGATGGTTAACTCTTTGAATTTAAAGGATGGTAATGGGCTGGCATGCCCTTTGCTGATAGCGGAGTGGCACCGTGATGCGGTGCGCTTTTGTGTTCAGTAAAAGGAGTATGACGCATGTGGAATCGTAAAGCCGTATTGGGATGGTCTGCTGTGCTGACACTGGCATTGGCCAGCGCAGGTTGGGCGGCCAGCAGCAAGCCCAAGGCCAAAACCAGCAAAGCCGCCACCGTAGCCCCTGCCGCCGCCACGCCCGCCGAGGTGGCCGCCGCACCAGCCCCGGCCATCCCGGCGCAGCCGAGTGACCAGGCGCTGAGCGAGCAGATCAGCGCAGCCTTCAAGGCCGATCCCTTGCTGGATGGTCAGGCCATCCAGGTGGAAGCCAAAGCAGGCAACATCACCTTGCGCGGTGAGGTGGCTTCTGATGTGCAGTTGAATCATGCACTGGACCTGGCGGGGGCCATCCCGGGCGTACGGGCGGTTGAGAACGCCATGCTGGTCAAGTCCTGAGCGTGAACCGTGGCCCGCATGGCGGGCTACTCCGGCCCTGACCCGCAGTCAGGGCTACGGGTTCAGGACAGTACCCCGGTCTGGCCCAGTTGCAAGGCGGCCTGCATGCCGATCTCCAGCATGGCGTCAGCCTCGGCACGGTCAGTGGTGGTTCGAGCCAGCAACAGTGTCCCCAGCATGGTGGCCAGCACCGCCTTGGCTGGCCGACCCGCTTGCTGCTGTGTGGCGGGTGGAAGCTGTGACTCGATCAAGGCTATCAATGCCTGGGTTTGCTCGGCAAAAGCGGCGCGGGTCTCTCCGGGCTCCCGGCTGACTTCAGCGGCCAATGCTGCAATGGCGCAACCATCTGCCGGGTTATCCCGGTGGTCGGCACTCAGGTAGGCGTGTAGCAGGGCCGCGAGGCCACCCTGTGCGTGGGCCACTTTCTCCAGATGCTGGCGGGTGTCGCTCAAGGCCGACACCAGTGCCTCACGGATCAAGGCTTGTTTCGATGGGAAATGCCCATAGAAACCACCGTGGGTCAGTCCAGCCTCGCCCATCAAGCTGGCTACGCCTACTGCAGACAACCCTGACTCACGAAAGCGGCGCGCCGCCAGCCGGACCACCCGCTGATGGGTTGTTGCCTTGTGTCCTTTGTCGTAGCGGGCCATGGGCCGACTCCTTGTGTGCCTGCAGCATGCCGGATTCAGTGGCATCCCAGGGTAATGTTGGACAATGTGACTTCGACCACGCAGCGCGCCTTGTTGGCCTGATTATCCGGGCCACGCGGGTAAGCCCGCCGCTGGGTGGGGATGCGCAAGCCAGAGCAATCCTGAGGGGCAGACATATAGTGTGCCACTGGAACGCCACCCATGATATCGGCCTGATAATCCAGCCGTCGCAGCTGACGTGCCTCATCCACGTAGAATACCTGCTGCCTGGAGTGAGTGGGGAAGCCTTCGGGAAAGGTGACCTGCAGCCGCCGCCACAGCTCACCATCCTCTTCCCAGACATCCCCTTCCGTGACCGTGAAGCCCGGCCCGTTGAGAAAGAAGGGCGCGCACAGGTAATTCCAGATGGCGTAGCCCCCGAAATAGAGCAGCGAAAGGTCATCCCAGCTGGCGGATGCGGCGGGATCAGAAAACGCCTCACGTGGCTGGGTGCGGGTACACAGCACCGCGTCATCGTGGCTCATAATGGCGACACGGGACGGCTGGAAAATGCCAGTCTGACCCACCGCCGGGAATGGCGTGTAGATCGCACGAGGCTGGTGGCAGCTGACTTCCACTTCGACATCGGCCAGTGTGTCCGGATGCCCTTTGGCGGTAAACAGGCCGCCTGTCGCCGAAACCGAGGCCCGGATCCGGGCTGTCTCCTGCCACCGCGCCATGCCACCGTGCGCCTCAATGACTTCTGCCAGCAACTGTGTCATCACCACTCTCCTTTTGAATGATAAGCATCATATAAAATGATTGTCATCATGTAAACAGGTTCAGTCTATTACGGCGTGGCGTCCTGCTCAGCGTGTGTCAGGCAATGGCTTACTGCGAGTGGTTGATGTCGTACAGCGCGCGGTAAAGGGGTTGCAGCCGCTTGTACAGCTGACGGTAGACCCGCTGGTAGAGCTGCTGGTAACGGTGCTGCCGCGCTGGGTCGGGCAGGAAAGTTTGCCCAGGCTGGCACATGGCCTTGACCGCTGCCGCATGGTCGGCGTGCAGGCCGAGGCTGACGGCCGCCACCATGGCCGCACCCAGCGCCGAGGCTTCGTACAGGCGGGGCCGGGTGGCGGGCAGGCCGAAGATGTCTGCCGTCAGCTGCATGGCGGCATCGCTCTGCGAGCCACCACCGGCAATCCGCAATTCGGTGATGCGGGTACCGCTGCGCTGCTCAATCTGCTCCTTGGCTTCCCGCAGGGCATAAGACAAACCTTCCAGAATGGCGCGATACAGATGGGCGCGATTGTGGCTGTCGGTAAAGCCGATGATGGCACCTCGGGCCTCCGGGCCGGGCTGCTTGACGCCGGGGGACCAGTAAGGCTGAAGCATCAGCCCCATGGCACCGGGTTCGGCGGTATCGGCCAGGTGTTCAAACAGCTGCTCCGGGGTCACCCCCAGCTCTTCTGCCAGCGCTTGCTCCGGGTGGCCAAACTCTTCCTTGAACCAGCTCACCATCCAGTAGCCGCGGCTGATCTGGATTTCGGTATTCCAGGCATCCGGAATGGCCGCGGGGTAGGGCGGGATGAAGCGCAGCGGCTCGATGTAGCGGGTCTGGGTGGTGTTGATGGTGGCGGTGGTGCCAAACGACAGGCAGGCGATATGCGGTTGCAAGGCGCCACTACCCAGCACCTCGCAGGCTTTGTCGGCTGCGGCGGCAATCAACGGCAGCCCGGCTGGAATGCCGGTGTGGCTGGAGGCGGTGTCCGTGATGTGACCCAGTACACTGCCGGGGGGCAGCAGCTCGGGCAGCTGTTCGCGTCGCAAGGCGGGCAAAGCTTGCCATTTCCAGTCCCAGGCAGCGGCCCAGCGGTGATGCTTGAAGTCATAAGGCACATAGCCGACCTGACAGCCGGTACTGTCTCGAAAGTGTCCGGTCAGTTTCCAGGTCAGGAAACCGGACAGCAGCAGATAGTGTGCCGTGTGTGACCACAGCTCGGGCTGCTGTTCGGCCAGCCAGTTGCAGTCGGCCTCACGGTGGAAGTACTGTACCGTGTGCTGCAGCCCCAGCAGGCGGAAGGCGCTGCGCCAGTGCCAGCGCAGACGTGGCAGGGTATTGGCGCGGCGCTGGTCGGGCCAGACGATGGCTGGGCGCAGGGCCTGACCCTCGGCATCCAGGGCCACCATGGTGGCGCGCTGGGTGGTGAGGCTGATGCCGATCAGGCGGTGGCGTGCATCTGCAGCAGCGTTGGACCACAGCTGCTGGCAGACCGCGCCCAGCTGCTGCCAGAAGCCGTCGGCATCATGCTCCATCCAGCCGGGCTGTGGCGCCTGATAATCGTTCAGCGCCAGCTGGGCCTTGCCATGAACCGTGCCGTGCGCATCAAACAGCATGGCGCGCACGCTTTGGGTGCCAAAGTCGAGGGACAGGATCAGGGCATCAGCAACCATCTGCAGGCGGTCAAGACAAAAGGATGCATTGTGCGCCAATTCAGCGCAGACTGCAGCGATCATGATCACGCTACAATCGGAATTTTCGAACCCCGGAGGACGAACATGACGACAGCTTTCGATTTTTCGGCACAGACCCTGAATGGGGAGACCGTGGACCTGGCGCGCTTTCGCGGGCAGGTGCTGCTCATTGTCAATACCGCCAGCCAGTGTGGCTTCACTCCACAGTATGCCGGCCTGCAGGCTCTGCATGAGAAATATGCATCGCAGGGGCTGGTGGTGCTGGGCTTTCCCTGCAACCAGTTTGCCCGGCAGGAACCCGGCGACGCGGCGGAGATTGGCGCTTTCTGCGAGCGCAACTATGGGGTGAGCTTTACCATGTTTGACAAGATCGAGGTGATCGGAGACGGCACTCACCCGCTGTACAGTTTCCTGAAAGCCTCAGCGCCCGGTCTGCTCGGTACCGAGGGCATTAAGTGGAATTTCACCAAATTCCTGGTCGGACGTGATGGCCAGGTGCTGGACCGCTATGCACCGACTACCAAGCCGGAGGCCATGCAGCAGGACATCGAGAAGGCCTTGCAGGCCAGCGTGTGAGCACCCCCATGTGGCCCTTGCGCGTGCTGCTGTGTCCGGACAGTTTCAAAGGTTCGCTGGATGCGGTACAGGTCGCGGAGGCGATGGCAGCAGGGGTGCGACAGGTGTGTCCGGAGGCTGAAGTGGCCTGCCTGCCGCTGGCCGATGGTGGCGAGGGCAGCCTGCAGGTGCTGGCGCAGGTGCAGGGTGGCCCGCAATACCGCGTACCAGTGGTTGACGCCTACGGGCAACCACTTGAAGCACCGCTGTTGTGGCTGTCTGAGCGTCATGCGCTGCTCGAGGTTGCAACGGTGGTTGGCCTGGGGCAGGCGGGCGAGGGTGACCCGATGCAGCGCAGCAGCGCCGGGGTGGGGTTGCTGATTCGTCAGGCGCTGGATGCGGGCGCTACGCACATCAGCGTGGCGCTGGGCGGTAGCAGCGTCAACGACGGTGGCCTGGGGCTGCTGGTGGCCTTGGGCGCGCAGCTCGCACCGCGAGCAGCCGCAGTATGGCCCACGGCGCAAGACCTGTTGTCCCTGCAGGCACTGGACCCCGATGGCCTGGACCCCCGGCTGGCGCAGCTCACGCTGACCCTGCTCAGCGATGTGGACAACCCTTTGTGCGGACCACAAGGGGCGACCAGGGTGTTTGCCCGGCAAAAAGGCTTTGCACCGCCCCAACAGGAGGCGCTGGAGGCGGCCATGTGTCACTGGGCCACGCTGGGCGATGCCTTGGCGGGATGGTCCGCCAGTGCGGCCACCGGTAGTGGGGCGGCGGGTGGTATCGGTTATGCGCTGCGGCTGCTGGGTGCCCGACAGCAATCCGGTGCCGACTGGATGCTGCAGCAGCTGGGGGCCGAGGCCAAGTTGGCCTGGGCCGACTGGGTGGTGACCGGCGAGGGGCGTAGCGACCTGCAAACGTTGGGTGGCAAGTTGCCTTGGCGCGTAGCCGCTTGGGCGCAGCGGCAGCCGGTGCCGGTCAGCCTGCTGTCAGGTGCCATTGATCCTGCGGCACGTGAGGCGCTACAGGCACGCTTTCAAGGCTGCTTCTCCATCGCCGATGGCCCGGCGGACCTCAGCGCGATGCAGGCTGCGACGCCGCGCTTGCTGCAACAGGCTGCAGCTTCAATGACGCAGCTCTTTTGCGCTGGATGGCGGCCACCTCAGCCTTGATCTCGTCCAGCCGCTTCTGGCTCGCCACCTGATACTCGGCATAGAAGGCTTTGAGCGCTGGGGTCGGCTCGGAGCGCACATACATGTTTTCCAGGTAGCCGCGATCCTTGGGGTAGTTGCGCAAACCGGCAGCCAGCCAGAAACGGGCTTCCTTCAACTGGCCGGCCTGGGCCAGCAACAAGGCGCGGTGGTAGACCACACTGGCGAAAGGCCGCCAGCGCAGCAGGCGGGTATTGCGTGCCAGCGTATCCGGCAGCGTGCGCAGATTGGCGGTATCGCCATAGCTGTACTGCATCTCCGCATCCAGCGACAGCAGCGGGTTATTCAGCGCCGGGCGGGCCAACTGGCGGGACTGGCTGACATTGCGCGCGGTAAAGTAGGCGTGATAACTGGCGTTGATCTGCTGTGTGCCCAGCCATTGCTGGTAACCGCCCCAACCCAGCAGGGTAAGCGCGGGTGCCAGCAAGAGCACACTACCCGGTACCGACAGGCGCAGATGCCAGCGGCTGTCGTCGTTCAACGCCAGCAGCAGGGTGAACGGGATCAGGAAATACCAGTACCACAACGGGAATTCCAGCATGCTGTGGGTCAGCAGGATCAGCACACCGGCACAGCCCAGCAGGCGTGGGCTATCCATCTTCTGCCACACTTGCTGGATGGACCACCACCACAGAAAGCCGAGCAGCAAGCCCAGACCGATCAGACCCTGCTCGGCGAGCACCTCGAAAAGGAGGTTGTGCGGGTGGGTGTACAGTCGCTCGCGCGGGATTTCGTTGAAGGGGGCCTGCTGTTGCAGGACAAAGCTATGGTAAGGGAAGCGTACGGTACCGACGCCGGTGAGCGGGTGTGCCTGCCACACCTGCACCGCCTTTTTCCACTCGTCGGTACGCAGGCGGGCGCTGGCGGTGGCCCCTGCGGCCTCTACGCGTTGCAGTACGCTGCGGTTGGTAGCCCCGGTCAATTTGGCCAGCGCCGGTGGCAAGGTAAATTGTGACACCAGCGCCAGCAGCATGGCGAGCAACAGGCTGAGCCCAAAGTGCTTCTGCCGCTGATAGCGGCCCAGGATCAGCGCGGCAATCGCCAGGCCACTGAGCAGCGCCAGATTGATGAACATGGTGCGCGAGCCGGTAAACGGCAAGGTGCAGCCGAAGACCACTGCTGCCAATAGCCAGCCACCGATCCGCCACCAGCGAACTTGCAACGCGGGCAGCAGGTAGAGGGTGGCGGTCCAGCCCAGTAACAGCATGCTGGCGTACAGATTCGGCTGGCGAATCAGGGTGCCGGCAATCTGCTGGTTGGCAAAGCGGGCTGAGCCCATGGCGCTGAGCAGCTGTTGCGCCCCGTCGACAGCAACCACCGTACCGCCGACACACAATGCCGCAGCCAGCAGATCGGTCAGCGTTTCGCGTTCCAGCCAGCTGCGTGCCAGCAGAGTGAGAAACACCAGCGCGGTCAGTCCGACAAACACCAGGGTGTATTGCACCAGCGCTGAGTAGCCGGGGTCGACAAACAGGCAACAAAAACCGAGCAACAGACTGGCGAGGGTGGTGAACAGCAGGCTGGGGGTAAGCGGAAGCGGGCGCATGATGACGGCGTAGTGGCAGGTCGCGCTATATTAACAGAGCAGGCCGCTGCCAGCATGGGCATGCATGGATGCTGCGATCGAGTGCCCCCTGGATGTGCATGCGACTACATCAAACTGACACAAAATTATTAGTTTTGTTACTTGTAATTGAACTACATTTGGACTAGAGTAGTCTCAACCTTTCCATGCGCGCCGGTGGCTTGTTTGCATGCAAATATTGTCGGAAACTCCTGACAATCAACATGTTGCGATGCACGAATCGTTTGCGCTGCGGTGTTGGAAACAAAACTACATCTGTATTGAAGTACTGTGGAGGTGAGCATGAGCATCCGGGTTGCCATCAACGGCTATGGCCGCATTGGCCGCAATGTACTGCGGGCCCTGTACGAAGGCGGCAAGAAGCACGATATCGAAATCGTGGCCATCAACGATCTGGGCAATGCCAACACCAACGCCCACCTCACCCAGTACGACACCACCCATGGCATGTTCCCGGGGCAGGTCTCGGTGGATGGTGAATATCTGGTGGTCAATGGCGACCGTATCCTGACCACCGCCGTGCGTAACCCGGCCGAGCTGCCGTGGAAGGCGCTGAATGTGGACGTGGTACTGGAATGTACCGGCCTGTTCACCAGCAAGGAAAAGGCGAGCCTGCACCTGCAAGCGGGGGCCAAAAAGGTGATCATCTCCGCGCCGGGTGGCAAGGATGTGGATGCGACGGTCGTTTACGGCGTCAACCATGGCGTGCTGAAAGCCAGCGACACGGTGATTTCCAATGCCTCCTGCACCACCAATTGTCTGGCACCGCTGGTCAAACCGCTGCACGAGAAGATCGGTCTGGTGAACGGCCTGATGACCACGGTACATGCCTTCACCAATGACCAGGTGCTGACCGATGTGTACCACGAAGACCTGCGCCGCGCCCGTTCGGCAGTATCGTCGATGATCCCGACCAAGACTGGCGCCGCCGCTGCCGTCGGTCTGGTGTTGCCGGAACTGAATGGCAAACTGGATGGCTTTGCCGTGCGCGTGCCTACTATTAATGTGTCGCTGGTGGATCTGACCTTTGTCGCCGCCCGGGATACCACGGCGGATGAAGTCAATGCCGTGCTGAAGGCCGCCGCGGAAGGCGAGCTGAAGGGCATTCTGGCGTACAACACCGCTCCGCTGGTGTCAGTGGATTTCAACCACAACCCGCATTCCAGCATCTTTGATGCTACCTTGACCAAGGTATCTGAAGGCCGTCTGGTCAAGGTGTCGAGCTGGTATGACAACGAGTGGGGTTTCTCCAACCGCATGCTGGATACCACCGTTGCCTTGATGAAGGCAGCGGGCTGAGCGACGCGAACAGCGTCACATGACCGGTTCACGAGTGGGGGGCACGGGGTGGCCAGTGTTTCTGGGGGGAAACGCTGTCTGTCTTGTGCCCTTCTTTTTATTTGACCGGCGCTTACCCGCGCCCGGTTTCCGTTCCACGGGCCTGCCGACCATCCGTCCAGCCCGAAGCCAGGAGGCGCGCTAAGGGCGCGTAATCAGCCATGTTCCGTAAAACCAAGATTGTTGCCACCCTTGGCCCGTCCAGCACCAGCCCGGAAGCCCTGGAGGGCATGCTCAAGGCTGGCGTGAACGTCGTCCGCATCAATTTCTCGCACGGCACGGCCGAAGAGCATACCCAGCGGGTACGGCTGGTACGCGAAATCGCCGCCCGACTGGGTTGTGATGTCGGCGTGATGGCGGACCTGCAGGGGCCGAAGATCCGTATCGGCACTTTTGTCGAAGGCAAGGTTCACCTGAACAACGGCGAGCGCTTCATCCTCGATGCGCATGCAACCAGCGGTGATTTGAACCGGGTCGGGCTGGACTACAAGGAACTGGTCAATGATGTGACCGAGGGCGATACCCTGCTGCTGGACGATGGCCGCATTGAGCTGCGGGTGGAAGATGTGCGCAACAGCGAAGTGCATTGCACCGTGGTACACGGCGGGGTGCTCAGCAACAAGAAGGGCATCAACAAGCTGGGCGGCGGGCTGACCGCGCCAGCGCTGACCGCCAAGGACATGGAAGACATCAAGACTGCGGTGGCGTTTGAGGCCGACTTCATCGCCGTCTCCTTCCCCAAGAACGGCGCCGACATGTATATGGCGCGTGAGCTGATGCGCGCTGCGGGTGGCCATGCGCAGATGATCGCCAAAGTGGAGCGCACCGAAGCGGTACGCGACCTGGAAGACCTGCTGCAAGCCTGTGACGGCGTGATGGTGGCGCGTGGCGATCTGGCGGTGGAAATCGGTGATGCGGCGGTGCCTGCGGTACAGAAGAAGCTGATCCGCATGGCCCGCGAGCATAACAAGCTGTCGATCACGGCGACGCAAATGATGGAGTCGATGATCTCCAGCCCGGTACCGACCCGTGCCGAAGTGTCGGATGTGGCCAATGCCGTGCTGGACGGCACCGATGCGGTGATGCTGTCCGCCGAAACCGCGTCCGGCCAGTTCCCGATCGAGACCGTGACCGCGATGGCCCGCATCTGCGTGGAAGCGGAAAAATCGGCCCATATCACGCTGGATACCGATTTCCTCAACCGCACCTTCACCCGCATCGACCAGTCGATTGCCATGGCGGCGCTGTTTACTGCGCACCATCTCAAGGTCAAGGCCATTGCCGCGCTGACCGAATCGGGCTCGACCGCCCTGTGGATGAGCCGCCTGAACGCCGGAGTGCCGATCATTGCACTGACGCCGCAGGAAAGTACCCGTCGCCGTTTGGCGCTGTACCGGGATGTCAGCACCTTGCTGCTGGAAGCCAATTATGTGGACCGGGATGCCTTGCTGGCCGATGCCGAGCGCAAGCTGCTGGAAGCCGGGCTGGTAGAGGTGGGCGACGCCATCGTCATCACCAATGGCGAGCCCCTGGGCAAGCCGGGTGGTACCAATACCATGAAGATTGTGCGTGTGGGCCATGGTCTCGACGCACCGGCGGCGCCGAAGCGTAAACCCCGCAAAACGGCATGAAGCGGCTGACCATTGCCCTGATTGCGCACGATCGCAAGAAGGATGACATGGTAGCGCTGGTACGGGCGCACGCAGCGCTGCTGCGCCCGCATCGCCTGATCGGTACTGGCACCACCAGTCAGCGTATTCGTGAAGGTACTGGCCTGCCGGTGGAGGGGCTGCTGTCCGGCCCGCTCGGTGGCGACCAGCAGATTGGTGCCTGGGCGGCTGAGGGGCGGGTGGACATGGTCTTGTTCCTGCGCGATCCGCTGCAGGCGCAGCCGCACGAACCAGACATCACTGCCCTGCTGCGGGTGTGCGATGTTCACAATGTGGCGCTGGCCACTAATCTGGCGACAGCACACGCCCTGCTGGTGCGCTTGCCTGCGGTGACTTGATCCGGATCAAGCCGGGCTGCGCGCCGCACAGCAAAATTTTTCTCATTTGCTAGACTGAAGCTGTTACCTGCCGGGGTAAGCCGATGTCCGAGCAATCTGCTGCTGCAACCGAACTGGTCGATATGGTGCATCTCAATGAGGGCATCAAGGAGGTGGTGGTCATCGCCTTCCAGATCAATATCATGGCCCTGAATGCCATCTTGCTGGCCAACCGGGCAGGACGCGCCGCGCTGGGCTTCAGTGTCATCTCCAAAGAACTGCGGGTCTTGTCGGTGGAGCTGACCCGGGTCATGCAACTGCTGAAGCAGGATGCCTATCGCTCGGTGGCCCTGATCACCGACCTGCTGCGACAAGAGCGGCGGGCCAAGCTGATGCAAGCCGCCAATGTGTTGTCTGGTGAGCACTGCGGAGCATTAAAGCAGCGGTTAGGTCAGCAGAAGCAGGCTTTCTCCCGCATCCGAACCGACATTCGCCAGTATCGACGCGAATTGCAGGTCAAGCTGGATGACGCCCAGAAGATCTGCCAGTTTGGCATTGCCATTTCCCGCTCCGCCAAGATTGAGGCGGCCTACGGTGCCGCCTACAGCAACCAGCTCAGTGAAGTCTCGCAGGATTTTGACCAGAACATCCAGGCCATTGTTCCGGCCCTGGCCGCATTGCATGATGGTTTGGGGAGGCAAGCATGAAACAGGCAACCGTCATTTTCCAGCAAGGCGATCATCGCTGGACACTGATCGCACGCGACCCGGACAAACACGGTTATGTGATTGATACCAATGAATACCTGATCTCCAGTGGCAACGACAATCTGCTGACCGATCCAGGTGGCAGCGAAATTTTCCCGGCGGTGTTCTCTGCTATCAGCGCGGTGGCGGACCCGCTGTCGATCCGCAGCCTGTTTGCCTCGCACCAAGACCCGGACATCATTTCCTCGCTGGGCTTGTGGCTGGACTTCAACCCGCAACTGCATTGCTATATCAGCCGCCTGTGGGCCACCTTCATTCCACATTTTGGGGGGGACGATCAGACGCTGATTCCCATTCCGGATGAAGGAATGAGCTTCCGTCACGGTCAGCTGGAGCTGCAGGCGGTTCCGGCCCACTACCTGCACTCGTCTGGCAATATGCAGCTGTATGACTCGGCCGCCCGTATCCTGTTTTCCGGGGATGTGGGCGCAGCGCTGCTGCCTGAGGAGGATGGGGGTCTGTTCGTTACCGAGTTTGACCAGCACATTCGCCATGCAGAAGGCTTCCACCGGCGCTGGATGGGTTCGACCGAAGCCAAGCTGGACTGGTGCGAGCGTGCCGCCAAGCTGAACCCGGACATGATGTGCCCGCAACATGGCGCGGTGTATCAGGGGTCGGATGTGATGCGCTTCATCAACTGGTTTGCAGCCTTGCCGGTGGGCAGCGGCATCAAGCGTTAGCACCGGGCTGCCGCAAGGGGCAGCCCGGCGTGTGTGTTACATCGGCGTGAGCGCAACGGGGCAACTGTTGCCCTCACGGAAATCCACCACCCGGGTTTTGCCCTCGATGATGTTCTTCCTGGCCTGTTCCACGGCCGCCTTGGTGGCGGGGCTGATCAGGCTGGCGTTGTACGTGTCCAGCGACCAGTCCACCCCTCCTTCCTTCAGGCCCAGTTTCAGAATGCCCGGCTTCCAGCTGCCTTTGCTGGAGCTGGTCAAGGCCTGATAGACCGCGGTGTCGATGCGCTTGACCATGGAGGTCAGCACGCGGCCTGGTAGCATCCAGTTCTGGTTACTGTCCACGCCAATGGCAAAGGTATTGGTGTCGCGGGCCACCCGCAGCGTGCCCAAGCCGCTAGCCCCTGCTGCGGCATACACCACATCGGCGCCTTTCTCGATCTGCTTCTTGGCCAGCAGCGCTGCTTTGGGTGGATTGCTGAATGCCTCGCCGGTGGTGCCGATGGTGCTGGTGAACACTTCAATATTGCCGCGCACCTGTTTGGCCCCTTGGGCATAACCGCAGCCAAACGCCTGCAGCATCGGAATGTCCATGGCGGTGATGAAGCCCAGCTTGCTGGTTTTGCTGCCATAGGCCGCTGCCATGCCGACCAGATAAGACCCCTCATGCTCCTTGAACACAATCGACTGCACATTGGGGCCTTCCACCACGCTGTCTACCAGCGTGAAGCGAACCTTGGGGAATTCCTTGCTGGTTTTGGCCACGGCATCCGAGAAGGTGAAACCAATCAGGATGATGTGGTCTGCGCCCTTCTGGATCATGTTGCGAATCTGGTTTTCCGCGTTGTTTTCATGGGTGGCCATGGCTTCCAGAAAACTGATTTTGCTCTCGGCGCGGAATTTCTCCGCACCTACAAAAGCCGATTCGTTAAAACCTTTGTCGAATTTACCGCCCTGATCGTAAATGATGGCGGGGGTGAGCGCGTGGGCGACGGTGCTTGCCATGAGGGCAAGCGACGCCAGCGCGGGTGCCCGCAGCAAGCCGTGCATACCATACTCCAATACCAGTTTGACTTAGCCGGGGGGCAGTGGGCATGGTATGCGGCACGCCTGGTTTGGGCAAGCACCGCTCGTCATGTCAGCCCGGAGCAGCCGTCACCGGGACCGGTTGCGTACGTTGCTGTTGCAGGCGCAAGCCCAGTAACAGCAGCATGACACCCGCGATGGCGATGCCTTGCAGTGATAGAAACAGGGCCGTGTTCCCGCCCCACTTCAGCAAGGCGCCACACAGTACCGGGCTGAGCGCCGCACCCAGCATCGACAGCTGGCTGGCACCATAGTAGGCCCCACGCGCATCAGCCGGGGCAATCTGGTCGATCAGCTGGTATTCTGCGGGTACCAGTACCAGCTCAGCCAAGGTGAACAGCAGGATGGCCGCGCACATCATCGGCAGGCTGGTGGAGACCTGCAATATCCACAAAGCGGGCAGCAGGCACAGGCTGGCCCACAGTAACCATCGTGCCAGATGACCCCGCAACAGCCAGCGGCTGACCGGGTACTGCAGCAAGACGACGCCGAGCGTATTGGTCAGGATCATGCTGGTGAGGTAGCGCTGGCTGAGCATGGGGCTGCAATGGTCCAGCAGCCACAGCATCAGCCAGGCGCTGAACCGGCCATAGATCATCGAGTGGCAGAAACTGACCAAGGTGTAGCACACCAGCACGTGGTCCTGGCGCAAGCGGCTGAGAGTGTCAACGAAACGGGCCGTACTGCGGACATCGGCATCGTGCTGGACAGGAAACCTGCGGAGCTGTCGCAGCACAGGCAAGGTCAGACCCACACTGATGCCTCCCAGCCAGAAGGGAATGGCAAACTGCAGGCCGGCCAGCTGCAGTCCCAAAAGCGGTCCAAGCGAGAACATGATGTTGGAGAGCAGGTAGCCGGTGGCGTAGACCTTGGGCCGCTCCTCGGTTGTAATCCAGCGTGCCAGCATGGCCTTGAACGACACCAGGATGACACTCATGGCACTGTCCACGCTCAAGATGAGGAGGGCGGACATGGCGGGATGCGGTGAGAGTGTCAGGGCCGGCAAGGTCAGCGCAATCAGCAGTACCATGCTGCGCAGCAGCCGGGCCGGCCCCATGCGGTCTGCCAGATGCCCCCCATACAAGCCAATCAAGGTGGCGCTGACCCCGCACAGGGAAAGAATTAGGCCGATCCATTCGGTGGAGAGGTGCTGGCGGTGCAGCAACAGGACAAACAGCGGCTGGGTTAGCGCGCGGCTGAGCACCAACAAGGCTTGGCATAGCAGAAGCAGACGGATGGCGGTCATAGTGGACTTTTGAGGTGTGTAATGACCGGGCAAGTGTGCAACAATAAGCGGAATGAAAATAAGGGCTAAAGCAAGGGTTCTGTTCTGCTTTTTACCTCATGTCGCTGGCACGCTACTTCCAGAAACTGTATCAGACCTACGGTGAGCAACCGGTTCAGCCCGGCTTGCCGGAGCTGGCTGCGCAACTGTGTGTCAGCGAGCGGCACGCCCGGCAACTGCTGGGGCGCATGCAGGGCGAGGGCTGGTTGACCTGGCAAGCGGGCCGTGGACGCGGGGTGCGCTCTACCTTGCAGCTGCATGGCAAGGCGCTGCAGCAACTGGAGCAGGAGCTGCAACAGTTGCTGCAGCAAGGCGCACTGTCGCAGGTATTGCAGCGCCTGCCTGCTGCAGAGCGGCAGCAATGGCTGGATAGCCTGCCGCGCTTGCTGGCGCAGCACGATGCCGGTTCCCGGCTGCGTATTCCCTTGCCTCGCGCGCTCAAATCGCTGGACCCGCTGACGGTGGCGTTCTGGCTGGAAGCCAATCTGGTGCGGCAGCTGTTTGACCGTTTGCTGGAGGTGGACCCACAACGCGGGCTGGTTGGTTCACTGGCACACCACTGGGAGGCACAGCAGCAGGGGCAGTGCTGGCGTTTCTGGTTACGCCCCCGCCTGCAATTTCATGATGGCAGCGTGCTGGATAGTACAGCCGTGATGGAAACCCTGCTGCGCTTGCGGGATGAGCCGGGCCCGGCGCAGTGGCAATACAGGCATCTGCGGCGGGTGGTCTGCCACGATGCGCTTGGCTTCAGTTGCGAGCTGGAGCGGCCAGACTGGCTATGGCCGCACTGCCTGGCCAATGGCCCGGCGTCCATCGTGCCGCGTCGCCGCCGACGTCATTTTGGAGAGCTGCCGGTTGGCAGTGGACCGTGGCGCTTGCTGCAGCGGCATCCGGGGCGCTTGCTGTTGCAGGCCATGCCCTATCACCATCGTGGTGCACCGCTGCTGGAGCAGATCGAGCTGTGGATTCTGGACCTGCCGGATTACCCGGCGCCCTATGATCTTGTCTGGCAGCAGGAAGAGGGTCAGCCGGTCCACAGTGAGGGACTGCATTGGCCGGAGGGCTGTCATTACCTGATTTTGGGCGAACCGGACGACAATCAGAGACAACAGCTGGCAGCGTTGCTGTCGCATCCCCCGCTGGTGGCGGACGACGAGGTCTGGCGGCGCCCGGCCCACCATTTGCTAGCGAGTTGGCCACCTATGGAGGGCACGCCAGCCGGGCGGATAAGCCGCCCCCCCGCACAGGTTTTGACCCTGCAGCATTTCGGGGTGCCGCAGGCCAGTGTGTTATTGCCGCGCATTCGTCAGCGGCTGAGCATGGCGGGCATCACACTGACAGTTCTGCAGCGCAATGCCGCATTACTACAGGAAGGTACTGGCTTTCCACGGGCAGACCTGACCTTGCAAGGGGAGATCTTGTCCGAAGATACCATATTCAGCCTGTATGAATGGCTGGGCGGTAATATCATTGAGCATTTACCACCACTGCGGCAGCAAGCACTGTGGCGGGCTTTGGCCAGGATCCAGGCAATGCCGGGGCAGGCCGAGCAACTGGCGGGTTTTCAACAGGAAGCCAGCCATCTGATCCAGGAGGGCTGGTTGCTACCGTTATCGCATGAAGCCAATTGCCTTCACCCGGCGCCATGGCTGGCCGGAGCCAAGCCCGGTAACAATGGCTGGGTGGATTTCAGCAAGCTGTGGGTGCGAGGAGACAGCACTCAGCCATCGTGAAAGTGGCAAGCCCAACCGTAGCGTTTAGGGTTGGCTGTAAGTGGTCCGACCACCTGCTGCATGACTCCCGGCCCTGCCGTGTGATCGATAAAGCGGGCATCCAGTAAGCCATAGCCATCTTCCCGGCGTTGCTGGTTACTGCCGGTATGGGGTTTCAGACGCAATGACTGTGCCAACTGCGTCGCGTCGCCGTCGAACTCAGCCATAAAGATCCCGCCGCTATCAGCCTGATAGTACAAGGTCTTGATGCGAACCCCAGCGATAGTGATCGGTGACTTGAAGCGAAAGACCTGATCTGGTGGGCCTTCAGGGTCATGATTGATGAATTGCACGCCCTGCTGTCGTAACCATTTCCGGGTTGCAGGATCTTGAGCGTCCAGAGGATCCGCCTTGCAACGTAGTGCGAGTTCAATCCGGGTAGCCAAAGGTGTGGCTGCCATGATCCAGCTCGGTTGCAAGGCGAGCAGTGCTACGGTAATTGCAAGCGGCTTGATCATCAGTCGTGCCTTTGGAAGGTGAATTTGCTCAGTGCTTTGAGTATTCATCGGCCCATGCTTCGTTGCTACGGTGCAGCCCCAGTCCGACGCTGTCAAACTCGTCCAGCCCGGGTTTGGCGACAATACCAAGATGACGCAGCGCCAGACTGATCGGGGTATCAGGCCAATTGGACATGTCATGGGGGGTATCGGACAGCTTCAGCGTCAACTGACCCTCTTCCCAGACTAAAGCGTCTTGGTAGCCCATGCCGCCATGGAAAAAGGTGGCGGCATATAAAACAGGCCCGCGATGAGACAGCTGTGCCGCCAAAGGGGCCAGGCCGGCTGCAATGTCTTCGACCAGTGGAGGATGGGGCTCCTGTTGGGCCCAGGCACTGGTTTGCAATTCATGCTCAACCGCGTGAGTGACGGGGAGCAAGCTCAGACCATGTTGCAGCGGGCAGATGACAGCGGATGGCAGGGTGAGGCTGGCTTCGATAAGGACAGCGCGAGGCGCGATCAAGGCTTGGACCCAGTGCATGGTATTCCTGTGAGCAACAATGGATACCGGTAGTACAGCGGGGTTCCCCTGCACTGCCGTGGATCGTACTGACGATCAGCGGCGAGTGTAGGGGATATGCCATGAGGATGCCAGCGGCTGGCGTGAAACTTTAGTCACGCTTTAGCTGCCAGCACTTGTGCCGTCGCGTTGATGACAGCAGCAATGCGGCCGACATCGCGCAGCTCTGTACTGTTCATGCCCTCTTGCTGCAGCACCGCGTAGTGGGCAGAGATGCAGAAACGGCATTTGCCGACGATGCTGCTAGCCAGCGCGTACAGTTCGAAACGTCGCTTGTCGACACCACCATGGTTTTGGTAGGCGTTCATGCGCAACTGGGCGGGCAGGGTTTTCAGCTCGTCGTTATCCGCCATGTCCAGATAGCTGTACCAGACATTGGTCATGCCCATCAGGGCGGCCGCGGTGTGGGCGGCTTCGGTTTCCTCGGCGCTCAGGATGTCGCTGTCGCGGAAGGCCGCAATCAGCGGGGCGGACTTGCTGGCGAAGGCGGCTGCCAGGGCTGCCCCTACGGCGTCTGCCGGGCTCAGGCTGGAGCGGGCCAGGACGCCGTCCAGGTTCAGGCGAACATCCTTGGCATAGTCCGGAATCAGCGCTTTGATGTCGTTCAGGAATTCCATGATGCAGTCTCCAGCCGGGGGCGGCAGCGCCCCCGGTGTTTGGTAAGGTGAATTACAGGGTCTGGCCGCCTACCGCGCGGTTGCACGGGCACAGCTCGTCGGTCTGCAGGCCGTCCAGCAGGCGCAGGATTTCTTGCGGGTTGCGGCCCACATTCAGGTTGTTCACCGAGACGTGCTGGATCACATTGTCCGGGTCGACAATGAAGGTGGCGCGTAGGGCGACGCCAGCCTGGGCATCACGCACGCCCAGCATGTCCACCAGCGAACCGGTGACATCGGCAAACTGCCAGTGGTTCAGGCGGTCCAGGTCCTTGTGCTCACGACGCCAGGCCAGCTTGACAAACTCATTGTCGGTCGAGCCACCCAGCAGCACCGCGTCGCGGTCGGCAAAGTCGTTAACCAGCTTGTTGAACTCGGCGATTTCGGTCGGGCAGACAAAGGTGAAATCCTTGGGATAGAAGTAGATGATCTTCCACTTGCCGCTGAAGGACTGCTCGGTCAGGCTTTCAAAGGCGGAAACGCCATTTTCTTCGTGGTGGTTGAAACCGGGCTTGACGCCGGTGATGTGGAAGGCTTCGAGGGATTGTCCGACGGTTTTCATGCTGAGGCTCCTGCGTTGAGTGAAGATGCCTCATTATGATTTGCGCTATTGGTTCTGTTAAATTGATTGTTATTATCTATTTAATAGGGGTGGGCTATCGCTATGGCTGCCGTCATTGCAAGCCTAGTCCCGGATCCAGATGGACTTGGCGTTGGTGAACTCGCGGATGCCCAGCTCGGACAGCTCACGACCATAGCCCGAGGCTTTGATACCACCGAAGGGCAGCAGGTTATTGGAACGTAGCTGGCTGTTGACGTAGGCCATGCCGGATTCGATGCGGCGGGCAAAGGCTTCGGCGCGTTCCAGATCACGGCTCCACACCACACCCCCCAGACCATAGCGGGTGTCGTTGGCCAGCCGTAGTGCGTCCGCTTCATCCTGTGCGCGAATCACCGCCGCCACCGGACCAAACAGCTCCTCAAAATAGGCGGGGGCATTGTCGGGCACCTGATCCAGCAAGGTGGCCTGGAAATAGTAGCCGGTACCCGGTTGGCGTTTCCCGCCCAGAATCACCTCCGCGCCGGTCGCCACGCTGGCATCCACCTGCCGCTGCAGCTTGTCGAGCAGGTCCTTGCGGGCCAGCGGTGCCAGGCGGGTGGCCGGGTCCAGCGGGTCACCCGGGGTTAGCCGCGCAATGCGCTCGGCCAGCAGGGCGACAAAGCGGTCGGCAACCTCGGGTACCACAATGATGCGCTTGGCAGCGGTACAGGCTTGCCCGGCGTTGATGAAGCGAGCTGCCACGGCTTGATCGGCCGAGGCTTCCAGATCGGCATCATGCAGCACCACCCAGGGGTCGGAACCGCCCAGCTCCAGCACGCACTTCTTCAGATAGCGCCCGGCGGTTGCCGCGACCAGCCGGCCTATGGTCTCCGAGCCGGTAAAGGAAATGGCGCGCACGGTGGGCTGGGCAATCGCCCGGTCGACATCGTCATTTTCCAGCAGCAGGGTCTGGAAGGTCTGCGCGGGCAGACTCGCATCGTCAAACAGCTGTTGAATCGCCATCGCGCACTGTGGCACATTGGCGGCGTGTTTGAGCAAGCAGGCATTGCCCGCCAGTAGCGCAGGAATGGCAAAGCGAAAAACCTGCCAGAAGGGATAATTCCACGGCATGACCCCGAGCACGGTGCCCAGCGGCTGGTGGCTGACATAGCCGCGGCCACTGGGCAGGGCGACCGGCTGGTCCGCCAGCATGGCAGGCGCATGGTCGGCGTAAAAGTCGGCCAGGTCGGCGCATTTGCCCAGCTCAGCCACCGCTTCGCGGTTTAACTTGCCCATCTCCTGGCTGATCAGACAGGCTAATGCATGTTCCCGGGAACGCAACAGGCGGGCGACCTGTCTCAGCGCTTCACAGCGTGCAGGTAGCGGCCAATCTGCCCAGCGTTTCTGGGCCTGTGTGGTGGCCGCTATGGCATCATGCAAGTCAGCGGAAGGCAAGCTGGCGAACTCGGCCTGCAGGGCTTCCGTGGCCGGGTTCAGGCTGTAATATGGCATTGTGTTATCCTGTAAGGCCACCTGAATAGGTGGCCCGTTTCCACGATCCCGGCGTGAGCCGGAAGCTATGTGACATAGAGTACATGAACCGACTGCGTCATTTTACCCCGATTTGTCTGAGCCTGACCGGCCTGCTGATGCTGGCAACGGCCCACGCCGGTATCCCTGAAGACCTGAATGCGGCCCGTGATGCTTTCCGTGTCAAGGATGCGGCGCGTCTGGAGCAGCTGGCCAACCGGCTGGATGGCACCCTGGGCGCCCCTTACCCGCGCTATTGGCAATTGGCGCTGGATCTGGACAACGCCGCCCCGTCGCGGGTGGACGCTTACCTGAAGCAATACGCCGACAGCTGGATGAGTGAGCGTTTGCGGCTGGAGTGGCTGCTGTCGCTGGGGCGTCGCCAGCAGTGGAGCGTCTTCAACCAGTTTGATGCCAAGCTGGGCAATGAAACCCAGGAATTGAACTGCTACCGGCTGCTGGCACGGCAAGCCGGGGGTACCACCTTGCCTCCGGCTGAACTGAAGGCGCTATGGTATAGCGGGGCCGAGCAGGCCAAAGGCTGCCTGACCTTGCTGGACAGCTGGCGTCGGCAGTCCGGCCTGGACAGCACCGCAGTGTGGGACCGCATGCGGCTGGCCTTGCGTGAAGGACGAATCACCAAGAGTGACCGGCTGGATGCCGCCCGCGCCACCAACGATTGGTTGCCGGCCGGTGAGCAGCTGGACCTGCGCCAGTTGGAGAGTATTTATAACAGCCCGACCAGCTATCTGGCGCGCCTGAGCGAATTCCCCAAGCCCCGTGCAGCACGAGAGGTGGCCTTGTTCGCCTTGAACCGGCAAGCCATGCTGGACCCGGCTCAGGCCGCTGCGCTGCTGCAACGCTGGCAGGGCGGCATGGATGCCGTAGACCGCAAATACGCCTGGGGGCTGGTGGCCCACTGGGCGTCATTCAAGCTGATGCCGGAAGCGGTGGAGTGGTACCGGCTGGCAGGGGACACCGCGCTGTCGGAAACCCAGCTGGGGTGGAAAGTGCGGGCGGCATTGCGCGGCAAGGACTGGGCGATGGTGAAAGAAGCCATCGCCGCCATGCCGGAGAAAATGGCCAGTGAAAACACCTGGCGCTACTGGAAGGCACGGGCGCTGGCGGCGCAGGGCAATCTGGACGAGGCGCGCGAGCTGTACCAGGGCCTGGCCGGGGAGTACACCTACTATGGCCTGCTGGCATCGGAGGAGCTGGGCCAGAACACTCTCAATCTGCGTGAAAGCTACAAGCCCACCGAGGCCGAGGTCAAGCAAGCTTCACAAATGCCGGGCTTTGCGCGCGGCATGCTGCTGTACCAGATGGACTGGAAGTTTGAAGCCAACCGCGAGTGGCTGCTGACCCAGCGGGAACTGGACGACAAGCTGCTGCTGGCTGCTGCCGAGTATGCCCGCCGCAACCAGTGGTATGACCGCGCCATCAATACGGCCGACCGTACCAAACAATTGCACAACTTCTCATTGCGTTTCCTGAGTCCCTACCGGGATGTGATGAAGCTGCATACCGAGCGGCTGGGGGTGAATGAGGCCTGGGTGTTTGGCCTGATCCGGCAGGAAAGCCGCTTTGCCAGCGTGGCGCGCTCCGCAGTGGGGGCCGCCGGGCTGATGCAGCTGATGCCGGGTACCGCCAGCTGGATTGCCCGCCGCATTGGTCTGGCCGGTTATCAGCAAAGTGCGGTACATGATATCGACACCAATGTGCTGCTGGGTACCAGCTATTTGAAGTATGTTCTGGATAGCCTGGGCCACCCGGTGCTGGCGACAGCGGCCTACAATGCCGGCCCGGGGCGTGCACGTGCCTGGCTGGGTGGCAAGCCGCTGGAAGGGGCCATTTATACCGAGTCCATTCCGTTTGATGAAACCCGCGACTATGTGAAGAAGGTGATGAGCAATGCCGTGTTCTACGCGGCGGTGCTGGGGGACCCCTACATCAGCCTGAAAAAGCGCATGGGCACCATGCCGGTAAGGGGCAGTGTATCCCTGGCGCCGGATGCACAGTAAGGGTGGCGCTTACGGTACCGGGGAGAGCTGGTAGCGACTCATGATCTGTTGCAACTGACCACTCTTGCGCAAGGCATCCAGTGCGGCATCCAGTTGCTCCAGGGTAATGGGTGCTTTGGGCGAGAGCAGGCAGTGGGTGGGGTAGGTGGTCAGGTCCTTGTCGCTGACCACAAACTTGCCCTGCTCCGTCGGGCGGCGGCGTAGCCAGGCGGCGATTTCATCGCGGGTGCTGATCAAGGCGGTCAGCTGCCCGCTGCCCAGTTTGCGGAAATTGCCATCCAGTGAAGGCTCGTCCCGACGCAGGATGCTGCCTTGCTGAAAAAAGGGCTCCAGGTCCGGGTAGCGGTAGCCCAGAATGGTGCCGAGAGATCCGCCTTTCAGGTCCTGCGGCTCGCGGATCGGCTTGCCCACCTGCTGTCGCGAAACCAGGGTTTCGGCGTGGGCGTAAACCGGCTTGCTCCAGTGATAGCGCTCGGGTTTGTCCATCCAGGCCGGATTGGTATTGCAGGCAATGTGAGCATCGCCGTTCAGCAAGGCCATTTCGACACGCCGTCGGGAAAATTCTACAAACTGCAGCTGCACTTTCAGCTGCAAGGCCAGTGCCCGGCCCAGGTCATAGGTCACGCCACCGCTCAGCGGGGCATTCGGGGCCTTGCTTTCAAATTCGACGATGGGCTCGCCGTCGGCGTGGCCAAACATCATGTTGAGGGTGACGGCGGGCGTTGCAGGGCTCAGGCAAAGCAGCACCAGCAGGGCGGACCAATGGCGCAGGGGGGTGGAGTGAGCGTGGTACAATGCAGGCACCTCCTCAGGTTTCCTTTAGGTCTAGCACCGTACTGTCATGAATACAAGCGCACCCGCCACCATCGTCAATCGCCGCCCGGAATTGCAACGCCTGCTGGCAGAACGCATTCTCATCCTCGATGGCGGCATGGGGACCATGATCCAGCGCCATCGCCTGGAGGAAGCCGACTATCGCGGCGAGCGCTTTGCCGATTGGCCGCATGACCTCAAAGGCAATAATGACCTGCTGGTGCTGACCCGCCCCGACGTGATTGGGGGCATTCACCAGGCCTATCTCGATGCCGGGGCCGACATCATCGAGACCAACTCCTTCAATGCCACCTCGATCGCCATGGCCGATTACGGCATGGAATCGCTGGTGTGGGAGCTGAATTTTGCGGCGGCACAGCTGGTGAAATCGCTGTGTGAGGCGGAGACCGCGCGCAACCCGGCCAAGCCACGTTTCTGTGCCGGGGTGCTGGGGCCGACCAACCGCACCTGCTCGATCAGCCCGGACGTCAACGACCCCGGTTACCGCAATGTCACCTTTGATGCGCTGGTGGAATCCTACACCGAGGCGATTGATGGTCTGCTCAAGGGCGGGGCGGACCTGCTGCTGGTGGAAACCATTTTCGACACCCTGAACGCCAAGGCGGCGGTGTTCGCCATTGAGCAATACTTCGACCAGCATGGGGTGTCGGTACCGGTGATGATCTCCGGCACCATTACCGACCAGTCTGGCCGTACCCTGACCGGTCAGACCACCGAAGCTTTCTACAACTCGCTGCGTCACAGCCGCGCGCTCAGCTATGGCCTGAACTGTGCGCTGGGTCCGGATCTGTTGCGCCCCTATGTGGAGGAAATGGCGCGTATCAGCGAGAGCTGGGTGTCGGTGCATGCCAATGCCGGTTTGCCGAATGAATTTGGCGGTTACGACCTGACGCCGGAAGACATGGCGCAGCATGTGGCGGAATGGGCCGACAGCGGCTTGGTTAACATTGTCGGTGGCTGCTGCGGCACCACGCCGGACCATATCCAGGCGATGGCACAGGTACTGGCGACCAAGCCACCGCGCGCGCTGCCGCAGATTGAGCCCAAGTGCCGCCTGTCCGGGCTCGAGCCGTTCAATATTGGTGACCGTGACCTGTTCGTCAATGTGGGCGAACGCACCAATGTGACCGGCTCCAAGGCCTTTGCCCGGCTGATCCTGAACGGCGACTACCCGGCAGCGCTGGAAGTGGCGCGGCAGCAGGTGGAGGCCGGGGCACAGGTGATCGACATCAATATGGACGAGGGCATGCTGGATGCCCACAAGGCCATGGTCACCTTCCTCAATCTGGTGGCCGCCGAACCGGATATCAGCCGGGTGCCGATCATGATCGACTCCTCCAAGTGGAGCGTGATCGAAGCCGGTTTGAAGTGTGTGCAGGGTAAGTGCATCGTCAACTCGATTTCCCTGAAGGAGGGCGAGGAGCAGTTCCGCCACCAGGCCAAACTGCTGCGCCGCTATGGCGCCGCCGTGATCGTGATGGCGTTTGACGAGCAGGGCCAGGCCGATACCTACGCCCGCAAGGTGGAAATTTGCCAGCGCAGCTATGACATGCTGGTGCACGACATCGGCTTCCCGCCCGAAGACATCATCTTTGACCCGAACATCTTTGCGGTGGCCACCGGCATCGAGGAACACGCCCGCTACGGTCTGGACTTCATCGAGGCGACGGGCTGGATCAAGGACAACCTGCCGCACGCCAAGATTTCCGGCGGTGTCTCCAATGTGTCCTTCAGCTTCCGCGGCAATAACAAAGTCCGTGAAGCCATTCACGCCGTGTTCCTCTACCACGCCATTCAGTGCGGCATGACCATGGGCATCGTCAATGCCGGGGCGCTGGAGGTCTACGAAGAAGTGGACCCGCAACTGCGTGAACGCATTGAAGATGTGGTGTTGATGCGCACGCCCAAAGAGGGCGGTGATGCCACCGAACTGCTGATCACGCTGGCGGAAAGTTTCCGTGGTGACGCCGCGCAGAAACAGGGTGAAGACCTGAGCTGGCGCCAGGGCAGCCTGCAGGAGCGCATCACGCACGCGCTGGTCAAGGGTATTACCACTTATATTGTGGACGATACCGAAGAAGCCCGCCTGCAGGCCGAGCGCCCGATCCATGTGATCGAAGGTCCGCTGATGAATGGCATGAACCATGTGGGCGACCTGTTTGGCGCCGGCAAGATGTTCCTGCCACAGGTGGTGAAATCGGCACGGGTGATGAAGGCTGCCGTCGCCCATCTGGAACCCTTCATTGAAGAAGAGAAGATCCGGCTGGGGTTGGCCGATGCACCCGCCAAGGGCAAGATCATCATGGCCACCGTGAAGGGCGATGTGCACGATATCGGCAAGAATATTGTTGGCGTGGTGCTGCGCTGTAACAACTATCAGGTGATCGACCTTGGCGTGATGGTGCCGGCGCAGACCATTCTGGACGCGGCCAAGGCCGAGCGGGCCGACATCATCGGGCTGAGTGGCCTGATTACGCCGTCGCTGGAAGAAATGGCGCACATGGCCAAGGAGATGCAGCGGCAAGGCTTTGACATTCCGCTGCTGATTGGCGGCGCGACCACCAGCAAGGTGCATACCGCCGTCAAGATCGAGCCGAACTATCCGGCGGGCTGCGTGGTGTATGTGCCGGATGCCAGCCGTGCGGTGGGCGTGTGTTCCAGCCTGCTGTCCGACGAACTGAAACCGGCTTTTGTGGCCGGTGTGCAGGCGGAATACCAGAACATCCGCACCATCCATGCCAACAAGGAGCAGGCTCGCTTTTTGAGCATTGACGCTGCCCGGGCGAATGGCTTTGCCCCGGCGACCGGCTTCGACTGGTCACAGTACCAGCCACCGCGCCCGCGCCAGTTGGGGGTGTTCCGCTTCGAGGATGTGCCGCTGGCCGAGATCGAGCCCTATATCGACTGGAGTCCCTTCTTCAACGCTTGGGAGCTGTTCGGCAAGTATCCCCGCATTCTGCAGGACGAGGTGGTCGGCGAGTCGGCGCGCGCCCTGTTTGCCGACGCGCAGACCATGCTGCGACAAATGGTGGCCGAGCGTTGGGTGCAGGCCAATGGCGTGGTGGGTTTGTTTCCGGCGGCCACCGTCGAGCACGACGATATTGAAATCTACCACCCGGAAACCGGCGAGCGGCTGATGACCTGGCACAATCTGCGGCAGCAGAATACCAAGGCGGCTGGCAAGCCAAACTGGTGCCTGGCGGATTTCATCGCGCCCAAGGGTAGTGGCGTGCAGGATTACATCGGTGCCTTTGCGGTGACCGGTGGCAT
This sequence comes from Leeia aquatica, assembly GCF_012641365.1. Taxonomy (NCBI): domain Bacteria; kingdom Pseudomonadati; phylum Pseudomonadota; class Betaproteobacteria; order Neisseriales; family Leeiaceae; genus Leeia; species Leeia aquatica. Next base: position 194,523 of record NZ_JABAIM010000003.1, on the reverse strand, counting down.
CGGCATTGACCCGCATGTGGCGCGTTTTGAGGCGGCCAATGATGACTACAGTGCCATTATGGTCAAAGCGCTGGCCGACCGTTTTGCCGAAGGCTTTGCCGAGTACATGCACGCCAAAGTGCGGCGCGAGCTGTGGGGCTATGCCGCCGATGAAAGCCTGACGGTAGACCAGCTGACCGACGAGGAATATGTGGGCATTCGTCCGGCCCCCGGTTACCCGGCCTGCCCGGACCACGTCGCCAAGGCCGATCTGTTCCGCCTGCTGGATGCGCCAGCCATCGGCATGACCCTGACCGAAGGCTACGCCATGCTGCCCACGGCAGCGGTATCCGGCTTCTACTTCAGCCATCCGCAAAGCCAGTATTTTGCCGTCGGCAAGATCAACCGTGATCAGGTGGAGGACTACGCCCGCCGCCGTGGTGTTACACAGCAGCAGGCGGAGCGTGACCTGGCGCCGGTGCTGGGCTATGTCAGCTGAGGCTGGCTTCCGGCATGGCCACGTCAGCAGTGCGAGACAGCTCCTGTAGCTTGCCTTGTTGCAGCAAGACCACCCGATCTGCAGAGGCGATGGTTTGCGGGCGGTGTGCGACGATGATGCGGGTAATCTGCAGTGCCTTCACCGACTGGTTGACGAGGTGCTCCAGCTCCACATCCAGGCTGCTGGTCGCCTCGTCCAGGTAGAGAATATGCGGGCGCTTGTAGAGGGCGCGCGCCAGCAGCAGGCGCTGCTTCTGGCCGCCCGACACGGCGGTGCCCATGTCGCCGACCAGGGTGTTATAGCCCATGGGCATCCGCAGGATATCCTCATGAATGGCGGCACGCTGGGCACATTCCTCTACCCATTCGCGGTCTGCATGGGGATCAAAGAAGCTGATATTGTCCTTGATGGAACCGGCGAACAGTACATCATCCTGCATCACGGTGCCGACCAGCTGCCGGATGGCATTGGGCCCCAGCTTCTTCAGGCTGACATCGCCAATGCAGACATCGCCGGATTCCGGGGTATGGATCCCCAGCATCACATGAATCAGGGTGGTTTTGCCGCAGCCTGAGGGCCCGACAATGGCGACGGATTCCCCTGCGTTCACCTTCAGCGAGGCGCCATCCAGCACCCAGCTTTCATGGGTGCCGTAACGGAAGCGAACCTCCTGCAAGGTGATGTCGGCTGCGCCGGTGATCGTTTCCGTCGGTTCTGCGTGCTCCCGCTGCAGGGTTTCGGGCGGGGTCAGCGCGATATCGGCCAGCCGTGCGCCTTGCAGCTGCAGCATCTTGAGCTCAAAGTACTTGTTGACCAAGCTGCTGACCCGGCCATCAAACTGGGTTTTATAGGCAATGAATGCCATCAGGGCACCCGCGGTGTATTCGCCAGCCAGCACGGCTTTGGCACCGACCCAGATCATCACCACATGCACCAGCCCGAACAGCAGGCTGTTATACACCTCATACGCAATGCTCATTTGCTGGGTACGCACACCGGCATTGACTTGCTCGGCTTGCAGGGTGAGCCAGGTCGAGCGGCGGATGTCCTGCCGCTGAAACAGCTTGATGGCCTTGATCCCGCGTATGGACTCGAGAAAATGACTCTGCTGACGCGCGGCATACACAATCTGGGCTTCGGTGGCATTGCGCAAAGGTCTGAACCAGAGCGCGCGGCCCACGGCATAGGCCAGCATGGCCAGTACCGCGATGGTCGCCAGTGCCGGGCTATACAGGTACATGACGGTCAAGGTGAGCAGGGTCATGATCCCGTCGAGAATGGCCTCCATGAAAGAGGTGGTCAGCGTTTGCTGGATGGCATCAATGCTGCCGAAGCGTGACACCACATCGCCGACATGACGTCTTTCAAAGTACTGCACCGGCAGGTTCAGCAGGTGGGTGAACAGATTGCTGCGCCATTGCAGGTTCAGGGTGGTCCCCAGATACAGCATTACCCATTTTCGCAATGCATTGATGGCTTGATTGAAAAAGGTCAGCGTGAGAAAGCTGATGCCCAGCGTGGTCAGCAAGTCCAGATCGCCGGTGGTCAGCACATGGTCCAGCACCCACTGCATCATCAACGGGGTGATCAGGGAGAACACCTCCAGCGCGGCGGAAAGGCCGAGGATTTGCCACAAAGCCTGACGAAAGCCGCCAACCTGCCCCATCAGTTCCCGCAGGCGTACCCGCTGTACTTCGGTTCTGGGTTGAAACGGCTTGCTGGGCCACAGCTCCAGCGCCACACCGGTAAAGCTGCGCGATGCTTCTTCCCAGGAGAGCTGCCGCTTGCCCAGCGCGGGGTCGTGGATGACAATGCCGCGCCGATTGACCGCATGCAACACCACAAAGTGGTTGAGGTTCCAGTGCAGGATACAGGGGCGGCGCAGCTGGTCCAGTTCGGTCAGCTCCAGCTTGAGCGGACGGCTGTTCATCTCCAGCTGGTTGGCCATCTGTATCAGATTGGCGAGGGTGACCCCCTTGAGCGAGATGTTGAAGCGATTGCGCAGGGTGGGCAGGTCAACGCGATGACCATGCCAGGAGGACACCATGGCCAGACAAGCCAGGCCACACTCCGCTGCCTCGGTTTGCAGAATGATCGGCAGTTGCGGCGACATGCTGAAGCGCAGATGCTGAAGGATGGACATGAGCACGGATCCGGAAAGATTTATTGCAAGCGGTCGCTAAAACCGAACAAGGGCTCCAGCGCCCACTCATACAATTTGCGACGTTCCTGCTGTACCTCCGCCTGCAGCCGCATGCCGGGCTGCAAGGGGAAATGCCCGCCACGGCTGACAAAATCCTGCTGCGCCAGCTGCACGGTAATCTGGTACATGGGCTCGCTTCGCGTGTCGGCAGCTGCAACCCCGCTTTCCTGCAGGTTGATGCTGGTGCGCGAGACGGAAATCACCTTGCCGGTCTGGTGGCCGAACTTCTGGAAGGGGTAAGCTGCATAGCGCAAGACCACCCGATTGCCGGGGCGGATGAAGCCAATATCCTGACTGGGGGCGTACAGCCGTGCCTGCAGGCGGGCATGGGCCGGGATCAGGCTCATCAGCGGGCGTTCCGGGTTGACGGGCTGCCCTTGCTCGGCAAGCACAGCCGTGGCGACGCCATCTTCCGGAGCAGTCAGCGTGATGGTACGGCGGGATTCACTCTCCATCCACTCTTGGTTCAGCTCGGCCAGCTCCCGCTCCAGCCCGGAAAGCTGGTTCTGCTGTTGCCCCGGCAATTGCTGCAACTGGCGCTCGGTGTCGGCAAATTGCCGTTGCAGCCCGGCTTGCTCCTTTTCCAGTTGCTGCAGGCGGCTGCGTTGATCCAGCAGCTCAGATTGCTTCTGGGCTAATTGCTCTGCTGAGACAAAGTGCTGTTCCACCAGCGACTCGTAGCGCTTGACCACGCCCTCCGCCAGCCGTGTACGCTCCTGCTGCATCGACATGGCCATTTTCAGCTTGTCCATTTCGTTGCCCAGACTGGAGAGCTGGGTCTGCAAGCGCTGCTGCTCCTGCAACTGCAGGGCCTGGGTCCGGCTGCGCTGCGTCTCCAGGCTCTGCCTGCGCTTGGCAATCTGTTCACTGATGGCTTGCTGGATGGCGGGCTGGCTGGAGGCATCCCGGTCGCTGCCCAGGATGAACAACGCCTGCCCCTTGCGCACCGGCTGGCCTTCCTGCACCAGCTTGCGCAACACCAGCCCGGATTGAGGAGCGCGGATACTGAGGGTGCCTTTGTCGGGCCGCAACTCGCCATTGATGGTGCTGTGCCGGGTATAACTGCCAAAGATCAGCAGCGCCAGCAGCGCGCCTGCCAGTGCCAGTGCCAGCCCGGTCAGCACCCACGTCGCCATGGGCTGGGTCAACAGAATGTCTCCCAGCCAGCGAATCTGCTGGTGGCGCAGGGCTTCCTCACGAAACAGGGGACGCATTTCAGTCCTATCCTTCAACAAACAAGCGGGCCGCACCCGTGGACCGTCTGGCTTGTCGCAGGCAGCATGCCGCGTATCCGGACCGGTAAGGGAGGGTAAAGCCCGGACGGGGCAGACGCAAGCGCCTGCCCCGAACGTTTTCCAGCAGTGACGCCGGAGAAAGCACACCCTTACGGCAAGGGATTGCCGAATGCATCGACTTCATTGGGATTCGCGGTGGGCGTGGGGCTCGTTGTCGAATCGGGGGTGTTGTGAGGGAAAATGGCTCCTGGTGTTGGCTGCATGATCCACACCGTGCCACTTCCCCCAGAGGCCATTCCTGCCTGGTTTCTCGGCACTTCTGCCCACGTGAGCATAACGTAATTTGCCCCTAATTCGCGGGTATCAATTTCGGTCCATTCTTCGTCGCCCCCGCCTGACACCAATGCGACTTCTTCCAGGCTCAGGGTCTGCAACGCGTGCTGTTGCTGTGTCATGGTTCACTCCTTAACATGAATTGTTATTTTCTCAGTGTGTTGCTTGCCAGACATGGCATGGGTGCGACGAGCGGGGGAGGGTGAGCGTGTATTTGCTCGTTCAGCACCAGACTGCAATGACCATGACCGGCTTCAGAGGCGGGCTCGGCATGCGTGAGCCCGTCTATGCTCTGATCCATCTACCCGGTCTGCGGGTTTCCCTGTGCTGCCGGGACAAGCCGCAATGGGGGCACCCCCTTACGGGTGGCTGGATGCATTGCGAATGGCGTTAATGTAGTCCAGACGCTCCTCCGGGGTCATCCCAGCCATCCCGACGCTTTGGTAGGGGGGCAAATACCCAGGGTACCCACCGCCCGCGCTAGGTGGCACAGCATCACCCATGCCGCGTGGTTCACCGAGGAGATCGGCCACCCAGTTATCACGCGCTCTTGCACCTGCGACTTGCTGAATTTCCTGTTGCAACAACATTTCCATTTGATCACTCCCTTTTGTGATGCCCGAATGGATCGGGTCTATCGTTTTTAGGCTGCCTTGCTGCTTGATCAGGCAAGCAAGGCAGCCACCGGCCCTGCGGATCAGAAGTGGAGCGTTACACCCGCATTCCAGCTACCACCGCTGCCGAAACCGCCAGAGAACGTCCAGTTGCCGGAGTTGTAACTCCCTCCGGCGCTCCAGCTGCCATTACCCCAGTTGTAACTGCCATTGACCGAGCCGCTGCCAAAGCTGTACGTGCCGCTGATGGAGCTGGAGGTAAGAGAAAAGCTAGGGTTGGTACCACCGGCCACGCCGTTCAGTTCTTCGTGAGACAACATTTCCATTTTTGCTACTCCTGTTCATTTGCAGGCTGATATGCGTTTGCCTGGGCGTGCACTTCGGTATGCTCGAAGGCCCAGGGGCATATGCATGTCACATGAGAAAGCCAAGTCTTGTCGCGGGCTTAAAAGCTGAAACGAACGCCCACGCTCCAGCTGCCATTGTCCCAGTTGTAGCTGCCAAACAAGCCGCCCCCGGCGTCCAGCTTGATGGAGGAGGGGGTCAGAAAAAGCCATTGCTTGCCTGGATCTTGCAGGCCGCCATTGACGTGAGCGATTTCTTCCATCGACAGTTCTTGCAGGTGCTGGGAATGCTGTTGCATGTGGTGCTCCTGTTTTGTATGTGGTTAGAGGGTTAACTGACTTCACCCAACTGGTCGGATAGCGGACGCGGTGGGTGCACAATCCTAGTTTTATTCTATCTTTATGTAAATTATTATTTTTACTTTTGTGGAAAATTAGTGACTCCATTTTTTATGGAAAGAATATTCGCATGAGTAAGTGGGTGCGGGACACCCCACACGAGTGGATGCGATGAGCAAGGATGATGCGAGGCGAGGGGCAGGTGGGTGAGGGGCAGGTGGGTGAGGGGCAGGTGGGTGAGGGCGGCGGGGACTTGATGTGGTTGATGCTGGATGCTGTTGGTATAATGAGGGATTGTCACCTCACCCTCGAAAGACACTGATGCGTACCTTGCTGTTGTTGTTGGTTGCTGCGATGAGCAGTAGTGCTGCCCTGGCGGCAGCGACGACCATCCCGGCCCCGTTTCGTGGTAACTGGGTGGATGTGACGGCCAAGCAGGGCTGTAAAGCTGTCCTGCCGGACGATGACGTGGGTTATGTCATCGACAGCAAGACCCTCATGCAGTATGAGCAAGTGTGTACCCTGAAGTCGCCGAAGGTCAGTACGGCAACCTTGCTGGAGGGCACGTTCTCCTGCAATGAAGAAGGGGAGGTGTACAAGGCGCCATTCACACTCAAGCTGTCCCCTGATGGCAAATTCCTGCTGGTGAACGACCGCAAGCTGCAACGCTGCAAGTAAATCCTGCCATGCAGGTTCGCACGATCTGCCAAGTGTTCATGCTGCGCGCCGCTTAAGCTGATGCCACTCAGAAGGAGTGTGAATGATGCGCGATGCGCGGCGTTGGCAGCAGGTGTGGCACAGTCTGGAACATCATCTGGACCAAAAGCAGGGGCGTGAGGATTTGAGTCAGCTGGCGGCCTGTTCGCCCTGGCATTTTCACCGCCTGTTTACCGCACGCTTTGGCCTGAGCGTGCTGGCTTTCCGGCAAGGGGCTCGCCTGCAGCGTGCGGCGGCCTTGCTGGCCTGGCGGCCCCGCCATAGCATCACACGCATTGCACTCGATCTGGGCTATGACAGCTCTGCTTCCTTGTCACGCGCGTTTCGCCAAGGCTTTGGTATCAGCCCGAGCCAGTTTCGGCGTCAACCGCAGTGGCAACGCTGGCAGGGTGTTTTTCAGCCTTTGCATACTGCACGGAGTGCCATCATGTTTGAACCGGATGCCGACATCCTGATTCGTGATTTTCCCCTGACACGGGTCGCTATGCTACCGCATCGCGGACCGAGCGCCTTGCTGGGGGAAAGCCTGCAACGCTTCATTGCCTGGCGCAAGGCGCATCACCTGCCGCCCAGCCGTTATGCCACCTACAATGTGTGTTACCACCATCCGGACGATGTCGCCCCGGCGGATTTCTGCTTCGACCTGTGCGTGGCCTGGGAGGGTGAAGTGGCTGCGAATCCGCAAGGGGTGGTGGCGGGCACATTGCCGGGCGGGCGCTGTGCCGTGTTGCGCCATATTGGCCCGGATGAGCAGCTGGAGGGGGCCATCCTGCATCTGTACCGACACTGGCTCCCCGGCAGCGGAGCGCAGTTGCGGGACGCGCCGCTCTTCTTGCAGCGCGTCCGCCTGTTTCCGGATGTACCAGCACATGAAGCGGTGACGGACATTTTCTTGCCCATCCAATAAGCGTCAGGCTGGAAGGGGGGCCTCTTCTACGGCTTCTTCGTCGGCTTCCTCGCCGAGGAAACCACCGCTCTGGTGCGCCCACAACCGGGCATAGATGCCACCCAGTTCCAGCAGTTGCTGGTGGTTCCCCTCTTCCACCACCTGGCCCTTGTCCAGCACGATCAGCCGGTCCATGGCCGCAATGGTGGAGAGCCGGTGGGCGATGGCAATCACCGTCTTGCCTTCCATCAGTCTGTAGAGGCTGGCCTGGATGGCGGTTTCCACTTCCGAGTCCAGGGCACTGGTAGCCTCATCCAGCAGCAGGATGGGGGCATCTTTCAGCATCACCCGTGCAATGGCAATGCGTTGACGTTGCCCGCCAGACAGCTTCACGCCACGCTCACCAACGTGGGCGTCATAGCCTTTACGACCCTGCGGGTCCGAAAGCTCCAGCACAAAGTCATGGGCTTCGGCACGCTGTGCGGCGTGGACGACCTGTTCATCACTGGCGTCCGGCCGGCCATAGCGGATATTGTCATTCACCGAGCGGTGCAGCAGCGAGGTGTCTTGCGTCACCATGCCGATTTGCGCCCGCAGGCTATCTTGTGTTACGCCTGAAATATCCTGCCCGTCGATCAGGATGCGACCTTGCTCAATATCGTAAAAGCGCAGCAGCAGGTTGACGATGGTGGACTTGCCCGCACCGGATCGGCCAACCAGCCCCACCTTCTCGCCTGGGCGGATATTCAGTTGCAAGGCCTCAATCACCGGGCGCTTGCCGCCGTAGTTGAAGGTGACGTGCTCGAAGTGGATGTCCCCCTGGGTCACCAGCAAAGGTTTGGCGTCTGGGCGGTCCACCACACTATTGCCCCGGCTCAGCGTGGCCATGCCATCCTGTACCGTGCCGATATGCTCGAACAGGCCCGCCATTTCCCACATGATCCAGTGTGAAATGCCATTCAGGCGCAAGGCCATGGCGGTGGCCGCCGCCACCGCACCGACCCCGACCTGGCCTTGCGTCCACAGATACAGGGTGGCACCGGCGGTGCTGCCAATCAGCGCAATGCTCAGGATATGGTTGATGATGTCAAACCCGGAGGCGAGCCGCATCTGGGCATGTACCGAGGCCATGAATTCCTGCATGGCAGAGCGCGCATAGTGCGCTTCACGCTGGGCATGCGAGAACAGCTTGACGGTGGTGATGTTGGCGTAAGCATCGGTAATGCGGCCGGTCATCAGTGAGCGTGCGTCAGCCTGCCGCTGGCCAACCTTGCCCATGCGTGGCACGAAGAAGCACAGGGTGGCAATGTAGAGCACCAGCCAGCCAAGGAAAGGCAGCAGCAGCCAGCGGTCCAGCTGACCGACAATCGCCACCATGGTGACAAAGTAGATCATCACAAACACCATGATGTCGATGACCGCCATCCAGGCATCCCGCACGGCCAGAGCAGTCTGCATCACCTTGGTGGCAATGCGGCCGGCGAATTCATCCTGGTAAAAGCGCATGCTCTGATCGAGCATCAGACGGTGAAAGTTCCAGCGTAGTCGCATGGGCAGATTACCTTGGAGCCCCTGGTACTTCAGCAGGGCATGCAGGGCAATCAGTAACGGGCTGGCGAGCAGCAAGCCGCCAAGCAGCAGCAAGGTATCAGCATGTTGGGTCCACAACTGGGACGGGGTGACGTTACTCAGCCAATCGACCACTTCGCCCAGCATGGCAAACAGCAAGGCCTCAAAGGCACCAATGGCCGCTGTCAGAATAACGATCAACAGCATCCACTTGCGTACGCCTTGCGTCCCAGCCCATAAGAAAGGCAACAAGGTTTTGGGGGGGCGAACCGGTGGGGTGTCGGGATACGGGTTAACCAGACGCTCGAACAGACGAAACACACTGAACTCCTTGGCAAAGAACGACGAAACACAGCGAAGGCTGCATTTCGGGAAAAACGTTTCCAATCTAACCACAGGGCTGACCCAGCGGTCAATCCATCTGCCTCGTGAACCGGCGCAGGCAGTCAAGCAACGCACCTTACTCTATACTGACACCATGTCAAACCGGTGAAAGGACAGTTGCAGGTGGAGCTTGACCCGGATTTTTCCCGTGCCGGCTTTCTGGTGGTCGACAGTGTGGCGGAGATGCGTACGGCGCTGTCGATGACCCTGTCGTCATTTGGTGCCAATCGGGTGGATTTTGCTTCGCGGATCCATGAGGCCTTGTCGCGGGTGCAACGAGGCGATATTGACGTGGTACTGAGCGACCTCTCACTCAGTCATCCGTTTGATGGCCTGCGCCTGCTGGAAGAGCTGAAAACCCGCAATCTGCTGAAGCAATCTGCCGTGTTCATGATTGTGACGGCTGAAGCCAACGCCCAGACGGTGCTGTCTGCGGCGGAGCTCGCACCGGACGACTATCTGTTGAAACCCTTTTCGGGGGAGACCTTGCGCCAGCGGCTGGTGAAAGCCGTGGCCAAGAAGCAGGCGTTCAAGGTGGTGGACCAGGCCATCCTGCAACATGACTACCTGCGTGCATTGGCGGAGTGCAATGCCCGCATTGAAGAACGGGATCCTTACGTGATCGACTTCATGCGGCTCAAGGCACGTCTGTCCTTGTTGACCGGGGCCTTTCTTGAAGCGCGGCAAACCTATGAGCAGGTGCTGCGCATCCGGCCAGCACCGTGGGCGCGCATGGGCCTGGGCAAGTCGTTGTTCCGCCTGAAGGATTATCCCAATGCCCGCCGCGTGTTTGAGAGTGTGCTGGCGGAAAATCCCTATGCAATGGAAGCCTACGACGGTCTGGCCGGGTGCCTGGAGGCACAGGAAGATTTGCTGTCCGCGCAGGAAGTGCTGTCGCGTGCGGCGGCGCGCTCACCGGCGATCATCCAGCGACAGCGGCAACTGGGAGAGCTGGCACAGCGCAATGCCGACTGGCCGGTGGCGGTGGATGCGTTTCGCAACACGATCGAGTATGCCCGCTACTCCTTCCAGCACGACGCTGGTGATTATGCCCAGTTGAGCCAGAGCTTGCTGGCCAGTGGCGAGACCCAGTCGGCAGAGCAGACGCTGGCGCAGGTGCGACGGGCATTCCACACACCGCAGTCAGACCTGCTGGCCCATGTCATGGAGTACGGTATTGCAAGCGCACGGGGTGATGCGGTGCGGGCGGGAAAGAGTTTGCAGGCCGCACGGGAGCAGTTTGCTGAGTTGAAGGATAACCTGCCAGGCACCTACAGCGTGGCACTGGCGGAAGCCTGCTACCGGGCGGGTGATGAGCAGGCTGGAAAGGAGGTTGTATCCAGTTTGCTGCGCAATCAGCACGATGATGTGGCAGTATTGCGAAAAGTGGAGCAGATGTTCGTAGCCGTTGGGCGTGAATCTGAAGGCAAAGCCTTGATCGAGGATCACGCCAATGATGTGGTGGAATTGAATAATGCCGCCGTGCGTATGGCGCAGGCGGGGGATCTGGAAGGGGCGGTACACCACTTTCTGTCGGCACTGGCAGAGCGGCCAGGCAGCATGCCGGTGGCCTTGAATGCCATCAGCGCCGTATTGGCCTATGTGGGGCAGCACGGCTGGCACGATGCGTATATGCAGCTGGCACAAGACCTGTTGGCGCGGGTAGGGGCGCAAGACCCGACCAATGGCAAATATCAAAAAATGATGCAGGCGTATCGTATGGTACGCCAGCAGTTTGGAATCAAGGGAGCGTGATGCGGGCGAAGCCGCATCATGACAGGGTAGCCGATGACAGAATCTCGGGTATGGCTGGGAGAAGATGGTATTGTCCGCATCGACCATGGGGTGGACCCGGAATTGTCCCTTGACCTGATCCAGCGGGTGTTTGAAGCGCGGGCTCGCCTGTGCCCGCAGCCACATCCGGTCATGGTGTTGGGCAGGGGGCGACCCAAGGTCAGCAAGGAAGCCAAGGCGTTTACCCAGCAGGCCATGGTCGCCCGCATGACCACCGCCATAGCCTATGTGGCCGATTCCTACTGGATCCGCAATATGGTCAAGCTGTACCTGCTGTTTGATACGCCGCCCTATCCTGCCTTTGTCGTATCCAGCGAGGCTGAGGCGGTGGCCTGGCTCAAGCGATACGTACCGAAAACCGGAAACGAAGCCGCCTGAAAGGGGCTCCGGACATGGGAGGCAAGCATGCGGCCACGAGTCTGGCTGGGTGCGGATGGCATCGTCAGGGTGGATCATGGCAATGATCCGCTGATCACACTGGAAGACATCCAGTGGGCGGTGACCCGGCAGCAGGAGCTGGCGGATTGTCCGTGCCCGGTCATCGTCTTCGGTAGCGGGCGGCCGTCTGTGCCGCCCGAGGTCAAACGCTACCTGTCCGGCCCGGCGCTATGCGGTGTGACCAGCGCACTGGCCTATGTGCTGGAAGGCTGGTATCTGCATCATCTGTTCCGTCTGTCACTGCTTTACAACCGGCCACAGATTCCCTGCTTTGCCTTCAGCAATGAGCCTGACGCGGTGGCCTGGCTGCAGCGTTACCTTACCCCGCCTGCGCGGCAAGCGGGGTAAGGTCAGCCAGACTTACCTGGCCAGCAGGCGCTGGATGTTGCGCAGGCGGCTGGAGTCTTGCGATGCGGTTTTCTCAAAACCATCCAGCTTGTCACCCATCAGCTTGTCCAGCCGGTTCAGGCGGTCATTCGGCATCGGGTGGGTCGAGAACAGCAGCTCAAACCCCGGGTCTTTGGCATTGGCGGCTGCAAACATCTGCAGCACCGAAGGCAGGCCATACGGCGAGTAGCCGGCACGGGTGGCCAGTACCACCCCCAATTCATCGGCCTCATACTCATCGGCCTGGTCCAGACCGGAGGTATAGACATTCTTGAACAGATTGTTCATGGCCGCCAACTCCGGCGTACCTTGCTTCTGCGCATACTGACCGATGGCCCCGCTCACCAGTTTGCCCATGCCCTTCTTCTTGGCCACTTGCACATGGTGACGCTTGATGACGTGGGCGATTTCGTGGCCCAGGATCCCGGCCAGCTCGGATTCGGATTTCACCGACAGCAACAAGCCCTTGGTGACGAACACATAACCACCAGGTGCCGCGTAGGCATTCACACCCTTGTCGTCAAGAATACCAAAGCGCCACGCTAGATCGGGGCGTTCGCTCTGCAATGCAATCCACAGGCCCAGCCGGTTGACGTATTGTTCTGCCGCCGGATGGCGCAACAAAGGCCTTGCGCCCAGCAGCAGCGCGGACATGTCCTTGCCCATGGCGCGCTCTTCTTCCGGGCTGACATCCGAGGTGGCCTCGGCTGCACCTTGCAGCATCTGCTTGGCGTTGCTGTCCGGCAAGTTGTTGAATAGTTTCTGTACCTCTTTATTGTTGGCACAGCCAGCCAGCAGCGCAGCACACAAGGCGGTCAGCAGCAGCGGGCGCAGGGTAAGACGGGCACGCATTACTGGCCTCCTTTCAGGTAATCTACTTTCTGTGCTTTCAGGCGGTTGGCCTGGGCGATTTGCCGGGCCTCATTGGCCGAGACGGCATAGCGTTCCATCTGGGCGACATCCGCCGGGTTGGGGGTGGCATTCTGAATATCTGCCTTGGCCATGGGGTCGTCCTTGCCGGCTTTAGCACCCGTCGTAGAGGCCGAGCTCGTACTGCCGGAGCGGGTGGCGCCGAGCACCTGCGCCAGTCCTGCACCGGCGTTGCCACTCGCAGTGCTCTTGAAGCGAATCGCCATCAAGTTGACCCAGCCGCTCTTGCCGTCGCTGGTCTTCACTTGCACCCAGCGGCCTTCGCCGGGGGTGGCATCCACTTCGCTATTGGCCGAGAGGGTGGCGATGGTAGGCGCGTCGAGTTGCGGTTTGGCTTTCAGATCACTGCTACGGGTTACCGTGGCGGGAGCCGCCAGAGCCAGCCCCCCGGTCACCAATAGCGCCCCGGCCAGCAGGCGCGGCATGCGGTTCATGTTGTCTTCCTTTTTGGTTCAAATAGCCGGACCGGTTGTTCCCGGCCCTTGACCTGATGTTCACCGTGGTCGATGAATTCAAATTGTTCACCGCACGCCAGCCGGGTGGATTCCGAGACCAGAATGCGGGCGATACCTTTGGTTTGTCCTTCAATGCGGCTGGCCAGATTCACGGTATCCCCAATCGCGGTGTAATCCAGTCGCCGCTGGGTGGAGCCAATCAGGCCCACCACGGCGGGGCCGCTATGGATGCCGATACCGATATCAAACCCTTGTCCGGCCTCACCCAGCATGCGCTTGAACTGTTCCAGCCGGTCGGTCATGTCCAGTGCTGCGGCGACCGCCTCGCTGGCGTGATGCGGATTGCTCAGCGGCGCCCCCCAAAAGGCCATGATCGCGTCGCCGATGAATTTGTCCAGTGTGCCACCGTGCAAGTCTATCGCCTCTACCTGCAAGTCGAAATAACCGTTCAGCATCTGCACCACTTTTTCTGGTGGCTGCCGCTCAGACAGGGTGGTAAAACCGCGGATGTCGGAGAACAGCACCGAGATTTCCACTGCCTGACCGACTTCCGCCTGGGCCAGTGCATTGCGGTCTACCAGCTTGCGCACCACACGGGGATCCAGAAAGCGGTTGAACAGTTGCACGGTATGCTCACGCCGCCGCCGCTCGGCCAGAAAGTACAGCAAGGCGCAGATGAAAAAATACAACCAGCATAGGGTCAGATAGCTAAAGGGAAGCCAAAGAATGGTCCGCTGCAAGAGCAGATAGCTACCCAGCGTGCTGAGCGCTGTTGCCAGCAGCAAACCCAGAGCAAGCAGGCTGACATGCCAGCCACGCCGCCAGCCCCAGGCCAGCAGGAACATCAGCAGGATGGCCAGCCCCAGCTCCGAGGCGCGCGGTGCCGGACGCAGCCAGTCGCCGTGTTGCAGGTTGGCCAGTGCGGTGGCCAGAATCTCTGGCCCGGCGGTCGGGGTAGGCGGGTCGGTGAGGCGGCTCAGTGGCGTGGGGTGCAGGTCGGACAAACCCGAGGCATACGCGCCAACGATGATGATCTTGCCGCGTAGATCCGGCAGCGGGATAGGTTTGCTGAACTGTCGGCTCAAGACCACATCGCGGTAAGACAGACGGGGGAAGGGTTTGCTGTACCAGTTCAGCAGAATGTCGGTTTGTAGTGGCACCACCCAGCCCTGATCGCGGGCGACCCGGGCAGGCAGGGAAGGGATGCGCCAGCCTTGTCGTGAATAGTCGATATAGTAGCGACGCCCCACGGTATCCGGATCGGGCAGGAAGTTGATCAAGCCGGTGCGCCAGACATCGACCGGCAGCGCCATTGGCGTCAGCAGTGGCGCACCCGCGTCGGGTTGGGCATCCGGGCCGGGGCGGACTGCCATCAGCGGGGGTAGCCGCTTGAACGGGGAGGGCTGCCCATCCGGCTGCACCACCAGCGGTAAATAGGCCGGGAATGCCCGCAGGGCTTGGGCAAAGGCGCGGTCACTCTCTGGCGCCGAGGGGTCACCTTCGGTGAAGGTGAGGTCAAAGATGACAGCCTTGGCACCCCGTTGCTGCAGTTCACGCAGCAGCTCGGCATGCACCATCCGTGGCCACGGCCAGTTGCGCCCGGCAAAGTCCAGCATGGCGTCGTCTTCCAGGCTGCGCTGGTCGATGCCGATCATCACGATGTTGTCGGGTGTGGGGCGCTGTGAGGCGTGCTGGCGGAGCAGATGATCGCTGAAGTAGGTATCAAGCGGGGCCAGCAGGCGCAGGCCCGCCAAGGCTTCCATCAATACCCAGAGCGCAAACAGGCCGGCCAGCGCCAGGGCGGGCTGTAACTGCAGGCGAGTGAGCCAGGGTCGCAAATGGGAGGCCATATCAGGGTCCGCGAGGTTTCGCCGCTGATTATGGCAGGTTTGTGGCGCGGCTGCAGGCTGGACGCATCAGGGTGTTATGTTATAACATTGCATTCATAAAACCTGAGACTGTACCTCCTGCCACCCCGATGAATACCGTGCCCCTTGCCTTGCAGGCCGCCCAGCAGTGGTGCCTGAGCCGTGGTGAAAAGCTCACTGACAGCCGCCGCGAAGTACTGGCCATGTTGCTGCAGGCGGGTGGCCCACTCAAGGCGTACGACATTCTGGCCAGCTTGCAGAAAGCCAAACCCACGGCTGCGCCGCCAACGGTGTATCGGGCGCTGGATTTTCTGGTCAGCATGGGGCTGGTGCATCGGCTGGAATCGCTGAACGCCTTTGTGGCCTGCGAGCATGGGTTGACGCCGCAC
This sequence comes from Leeia aquatica, assembly GCF_012641365.1. Classification (NCBI taxonomy): domain Bacteria; kingdom Pseudomonadati; phylum Pseudomonadota; class Betaproteobacteria; order Neisseriales; family Leeiaceae; genus Leeia; species Leeia aquatica. Next base: position 179,160 of record NZ_JABAIM010000003.1, on the reverse strand, counting down.
CATCAAGGTGTGCTGCTGATTTGTCAGCGTTGTCATCAAGTCACCGAAGTCGCTGGAACGGCCAGCATGCGTCAGTTGCAACAAGATGCCGCTGCCGCACAATTCACCATCACGGCGCATGAGCTGGAAATCAAGGGCGTTTGCCACGCCTGCCAACAGGAAGCTACCGCATGAGCGGTCACACCCACTCGCACTCCCACGAGCCGACAAGCCACACGGCACGCCCGCTACCCCAGCGCGCACGCTGGAGTGTGCTGGGGGCCTCTGCTTGGCAGCGGGTGCTGTGTGTATTGCCCTTGCTGCTGCTGCTGTGGGGCGGGGTGTGGTGGGCGCTGAAGGGGGCGGCATGAGTGCGGTGACGCTGGAGAACGTGACGCTGGCGTACTATCGCCATCCGGCGGTACACCATGTGTCCGGTCAGTTTCGGCAGGGGGTGACCACCGCCATCGTCGGCCCCAATGGGGCCGGCAAGAGCAGCTTGCTCAAGGCATTGGTGGGTTTGCTGCCGGTGCAGCATGGCAGCATCCGCTTTGCCGACCCGTCGCGGCACATGGCGTATTTGCCGCAATTGGCGAATATCGACCGCAGCTTCCCGGTGTCGGTGCGTGATGTGGTGCTGCTGGGGCATTGGCGCAAGCGAGGCTGGTTTGGTGGCGTGTCGCAGGCTGAGCGCGAGCAGGTGGAGCAGGCGCTGGCCACGGTGGGCCTGGAAGGCTTTGGCGACCGCAGTATCGGCAGCCTGTCCAGCGGGCAATTCCAGCGGGTGCTGTTCTCGCGCATCCTGCTGCAGGATGCGCCCATCATCTTGCTGGATGAGCCGTTTACCGGGGTGGATGCGCGTACCACGGCCGATTTGCTGCGACTGATCCAGCACTGGCAGCACGAGGGGCGTACCGTGATTGGGGTGTTGCATGATTTTGACCAGGTCCGTAGCCATTTCATGGACACGGTCTTGCTGGCCAAGGAGTGCATTGCCTGGGGGCCGACCCATGAAGTGCTGACCCCGGCCAGTCTGCAGCGTGCCAACGCCATGGCGGAGCGCTGGGTAGACGATGCGCCGGTGTGCCACCGCGATGACCCCGTCAACCAGAGTGTGGCCGCATGATGCATAGCTTGTATGAATGGCTGTGGCAACCGTTTGCCGAGTTCGCCTTCATGCGGCATGCGCTGATTGGCTGCCTGGCGCTGGCGATGGGCTGCGCACCGATCGGCCTGCTGCTGGTGCTGCGCCGGATGAGCCTGGTGGGCGACGCCATGAGCCATGCCATCCTGCCGGGTGCGGCCATTGCCTTTATTGCGCAAGGCTTGTCGCTGGTGGCGATGAGCATTGGCGGGCTGATTGCCGGGGTGGTGGTGGTGGTGCTGGCGGGCTGGGTGACACGACAGACCCAGCTCAAGGAAGACGCCAGCTTCGCCGCGTTCTACCTGTTATCGCTGGCGACCGGGGTGCTGCTGGTGTCCAAATGGGGCAAGAATGTCGACCTGCTGCACTTCCTGTTTGGCGCGGTACTGGCAGTCGATCCTGCTGCCCTGTTGCTAGTGGCGGGTATCGCCAGTTTCACGCTGCTGACGCTGGCCCTGTTGTACCGGCCACTGGTGCTGGAGAGTTTTGACCCGGATTTCTTCCGCGCCATGGGTGGCGGCGGCGCGGTGGCGCACTTTGTATTCCTGATTCTGGTGGTGCTCAATCTGGTGGCCGGTTTTCAGGCGCTAGGCACCCTGATGGCGGTGGGCCTGATGATGCTGCCTGCCACCAGCGCCCGCCTGTGGGCGGCCCAACTGCCGGGCCTGTTTGCGGTGTCACTGGGGCTGGCGGGTTTGTCTGGCTACCTCGGTTTGTTACTGTCCTATCATGCGGATCTGCCCTCCGGACCCAGCATCATTCTGGTGGCCGGGCTCGGCTACATGCTGTCGCTGCTGCTGGGCTCACAGGGCGGGCTGCTGTGGAAAGTGTGGCGTTTGCGCCATCTGGAGGCCTGAGCAGGCCTGCGGAGGGTGCATCGGTTTATTATTAAATGCAACTGGGTTGCGTAAGAAGAGGTGAACCATGCGTCGTCATCGTTGGGTACAACTGTCAGCTGCCTTGCTGCTGATCTGCGGGCTGGCAAAGGCGGAGCGCTTGCCGGTGGTGGTCAGCTTCTCCATTCTGGGGGACCTGGTACAGCAAGTGGGTGGGGATCAGGTCAGCGTGACCGCGCTGGTCGGGCCGGATCAGGACGCCCATGTCTTCCAGCCCGCCCCCAAGCACGCTGCGCTGCTGGGGAAGGCCCGGCTGGTGGTGGTCAACGGCTTGGGGTTTGACGACTGGTTGCCTCGGCTGGCTACCGCCGCACATTATCAGGGCGCGCTCACCGTCGCATCCAAGGGTGTGCAGACCCTGGCCGGCGAAGAGCATGGTGTAGACCCGCATGCCTGGCAGGACCCGGCACGTGTCCGCCAGTATGTGCAGAACATCGAGCAGGCCTTGAGCAAGGTTGACCCGGCGCATGCGGCCTATTATCGCCAGCGCAGCAGCGCCTATCAGCAACGCCTGCAGGTACTGGAGCAATGGGCGCTGGCTGCCGTGGGCAAGCTCCCGGCGGCCCGCCGCAAAGTCATCACCTCGCATGATGCGTTTGGCTACCTCGCACAGCGTTTCGGCATCACCTTCTTGGCGCCGCAAGGCATGAATACCGATGCTGAAGCCACCCCCAAGGCGGTGGCACGCCTGATCGAGCAGATACGTCAACAACAGGTCAAGGCCGTGTTTGTGGAAAACATCAGCAACCCGCGCCTGTTGCAGCAGTTGGCCAGTGAAGCGGGCGTCAAGCCGGGCGGCAAGCTGTATTCGGATGCCTTGTCGGCAGCATCCGGTCCGGCGGCCAGTTATGAAGCCATGTTCCGCTACAACCTGAGTCAGCTACTGGCGGCCATGTGAGGGTGACACCGCAGGCGATAAGCTTTGCACTTTTTCTTGGTTCACCCGGTCCGGGCTGAGCCGTACAGTGACCTCATTACACACGACATGAGGTCACAGCATGAAACAATCTGTACGAATCCGCTCATCCCGCTGGCTACTGGCGCTGGTCGCCAGTGTGCCCCTGTGGGCGCAGGCAGACCTGCTCAATGTCTCCTACGACCCGACCCGCGAGTTTTACAAGGACTACAACGAAAAATTTGCCCGCTACTGGAAGGGCAAGACCGGCGAGGAGCTGCGCATCAACCAGTCTCACGGCGGATCCGGCAAGCAGGCCCGCGCGGTGATCGACGGGCTGGAGGCGGATGTGGTCACGCTGGCACTGGCTTACGATATTGACGAAATTGCCAGCAAAACCGGCAACCTGCCCGCCAACTGGCAAAAGCGCTTGACCCACAACAGCGCACCCTACACCTCGACTATTGTGTTTCTGGTACGCAAGGGCAACCCCAAGGGCATCAAGGATTGGTCCGATCTGGTCAAGCCCGGTGTGGAGGTGGTGACGCCCAATCCGAAAACCGGTGGCGGTGCCCGCTGGAACTATCTGGCGGCCTGGGGCTATGCTCTGAAGCAACCGGGCGGCTCCGAGGCAAGCGCCCGTGAATTTGTACGCAAGCTGTATGGTAACGTCAAAGTGCTGGATTCCGCTGCACGCGGCTCGCTGACCACCTTTGCCGAACGCGGTATGGGCGATGTATTGCTGGCGTGGGAAAACGAGGCATTCCTCGCTACCCAAGAGCTGGGACCGGACAAGTTCCAGATTGTGGTGCCTTCGGTATCCATCCTGGCCGAGCCGGTGGTGGCGGTGGTCGACAAAGTGGCCAGCAAGCACGGACAGCTGAAGCAGGCGCAGGCTTACCTGCAGTATCTCTACTCTGCAGAAGGGCAGCGCCTGGCGGCAGACCATTATTTCCGCCCGGTATTGCCGCAGCTGGCGCAGCCGGAAGACCTCAAGCGCTTCCCCAAGCTGAACCTGTTTACCATTGATCAGGTTTTCGGTGGCTGGCAAAAGGCACAGAAAGTCCATTTTGCCGATGGCGGGGTGTTTGACCAGATCGCGGTCAAGTAAAGGAGACGCTGTGTCTCACGCTACCATTCTCATGGTACCGGGCTACATGGGCAGTGGCCCGGAGCACTAGCAGAGCTGGATGGAGCAGCAGCTGCCGCAGGCGTGCCGGGTTACCGGCATTGACTGGACACAGCCGGTACTGGCCTGGTGGGCCAGCTCGGTACGCCAGGCCATACAGGAGGCCGTCGGGCCGGTGTATGTGGTGGCACACAGCTTTGGCTGCCTGGCCAGTGTGGTGGCGATCCAGGAATTGCCTGGCAAAGTGGCCGGGGCGTTGCTGGTGGCACCGGCCAGCCCGGCGCGCTTTGACTTGCTGGGCTTGCAGCCGGAGGAGGTGAGCTGGCAAGCCGGTGTAGCGGCCTGGCTGCCAGACAAACCTTTGCCCTGCCCCAGTGTGCTGGTGGCCAGCCGCAATGATCCGTGGATGCGGCTGACGTCTGCGACATGGTGGGCGGACCGCTGGGGTAGTCGCTTCGTTAATCAGGGTATGGCCGGGCATATCAATGTGGAGGCCGGTTTCGGCCCTTGGCCTGCTGGCTTGCAATTGCTGCATGCCTTGCAGGCTTGTCAGACCGGTATGCCCTTGGGAAATGATGATGACGCCCTCTATCTGCCCAAAGGGCGAGGTGGGCACCTTTCCCGCCTGCGCCATCACACCCGGCTCTTGCTGGAGCGGCAAACAGGCCGCCGTTTGGCTTAAATTCCCTTCAGTTCTTAGTGATGTTTCTTTAAATCACTATATTGAATAAAGAACGCAGTTTTTAATATTTCTCAAGCGCTGTCAGGCTCCCTACACTGGCCTTCACCAACAACGGGGAGCGCATCATGCCAACCGGGGCAGACGTGATACGGGAAGCCATTCCGCACCATGGGTCATCTACCCGCAGTGCGCGCCGTCAGCGCTGGCATGTGCTGCCGGGCTTTCGCCTCAGTCTGGGCATAACCTTGCTGTATCTGCTGCTGATGGTGCTGCTGCCTCTGTTGGCGGTGGTACTGAAAGCGGGTTCGCTGGGGTGGGAGCACTTCTGGCAAGCCGCCACGTCGGAGCGCGTGGTGGCCTCTTACCGACTGTCGTTTGGTATGGCCATGGCGGCAGCGTTGCTCAATGCCGTGTTCGGGGTGCTGCTGGCCTGGGTGCTTGTGCGTTATCCCTTCCCGGGCAAACGGGTGGTGGACGCCTTGATGGATCTGCCCTTTGCCTTGCCAACCGCTGTGGCGGGTATTGCCCTGACCGCACTGTATGCCCGCAATGGCTGGATGGGCCAGTGGCTGGAGCCCTTGGGTCTGAAGGTCGCTTTTCAACCGCTGGGGGTGTTTGTCGCGCTGGTGTTTGTCGGCCTGCCGTTTGTGGTCCGTACCGTCCAGCCGGTGCTGCAAGCGCTGGATGCGGCACAGGAAGAGGCTGCCGCCAGTCTGGGTGCCCGACGCTGGCAGGCCTTCCGTCACGTGATTCTGCCCGGCCTGCTGCCCGCCATCCTTACCGGGCTGGCGCTGGCGTTTGCCCGTGGTGTGGGCGAGTACGGTTCAGTCATTTTCATCGCCGGTAATTTGCCCATGGTCTCTGAAATTGCGCCGCTGCTGATCATCAGCAAGCTGGAACAATATGACTATGCCGGGGCCACCGCCATTGCGGTGGTGATGCTTAGCCTCTCGCTGATCATGCTGCTGTTGATCAACGGACTGCAAGGCTGGCTGGTACGCCGCCAGGGAGCGCCAGCATGAGTACGATCGTGATCCAGGCTGCCTCCCACCATCCGCTGGCCACCCGTGACCCACGCTGGGTGCGTCTCAGCCTGCTGGTGGTGGCATTGGCCTTCTTTGCCCTGTTCTTGCTCATGCCGCTGGTCGTGGTGCTGGTGGAGGCCTTGGCCAAAGGCTTGTCGGCCTGGCTGAGCGCCCTGCATGACCCGGAGGTCTGGTCTGCCATCAAGCTGACCTTGCTGGCGGTGGGCATTGCCGTACCGATCAATCTGCTGTTCGGGCTATGCGCCGCCTGGGCTATTGCCAAGTTTGACTTTCCCGGCAAGACCTTACTGATCACCCTGATCGACATCCCGTTTTCGGTGTCGCCGGTGGTGGCGGGGCTGATGTTTGTCCTGCTGTTTGGTGCGCAAGGCTGGCTGGGACCTTGGTTGGCCAGCCATGAGCTGAAGGTGATCTTTGCGGTGCCGGGCATCGTGCTGGCCACCCTGTTTGTGACCCTTCCTTTCATTGCCCGTGAGTTGATCCCGCTGATGCAGGCGCAAGGCCGGGAAGAGGAAGAGGCGGCGCTGGTGCTGGGGGCCAATGGCTGGCGCACCTTCTGGCATGTGACCCTGCCCAATGTGAAGTGGGGGCTGCTGTATGGCGTGATCCTGTGCAGTGCACGGGCGATGGGTGAGTTTGGCGCAGTTAGTGTGGTGTCGGGGCACATCCGTGGCATGACCAATACCCTGCCGCTGCAGGTCGAGATTTTGTACAACGAATACCAACATGCTGCGGCCTTTGCCGTAGCGTCCCTGCTGGCAGTGCTGGCTTTGTTCACCCTGGTGGTCAAAACCTGGGTGGAGCATCGGGCTGCACGGCAGATATCCTTGCTTCGGGAGGCTCCATGAGCATTCAGGTTCAGCATATTCACAAGCGCTTTGACCAATTTGTCGCGCTGGATGACATCAGTCTGTCGTTTCCCTCTGGCGAACTGGTGGCGCTACTTGGGCCCTCCGGCTGTGGCAAAACGACCCTGCTGCGCATCATCGCCGGGCTGGAGCAGGCCGACGCCGGACAGGTGATTCTGGATGGCGAAGATGCCGTAGCGCGGCATGCCCGTGAACGGCAAGTGGGTTTTGTATTCCAGCATTACGCCTTGTTCCAGCACATGACGGTGTTTGACAACATCGCGTTTGGCCTGCGCATGAAGCCCCGCCGTGAGCGCCCGTCGGAGGCCACCATCCGTGAGCGGGTGATGTCACTGTTGCAGCTGGTACAGCTGGACTGGTTGGCAGACCGTTTCCCTTCCCAGCTATCGGGTGGGCAGCGGCAGCGGATTGCACTGGCACGGGCGCTGGCGGTAGAGCCCAAGGTGTTGTTGCTGGACGAGCCTTTCGGTGCACTGGATGCCCAGGTGCGCAAGGAACTGCGCCGCTGGCTGCGCCGTTTGCACGATGAACTGCATGTCACTTCCCTCTTCGTCACGCACGATCAGGATGAGGCGCTGGAGGTGGCAGACCGGGTGGTGCTGATGAACCACGGCAAAGTAGAGCAGACGGGAACCCCGGAGCAGGTCTACCAGCAACCGGAAACGCCGTTTGTGTATGGCTTCCTTGGCAACGTCAACCGCTTTGCCGGGCGCATCAATGCCGGGCGGGTGGAGATTGGCGCGGCCAGCTTGCCGCTACAGGGCAGCTTCGCCCAGGGCGAGGAGGTGATTGCCTTTGCTCGTCCGCATGAGCTGGATATTCTGCCGCAGGCGAGTGTAGGCGAGGGCATTGCTGCCCGAGTGGCACGGGTGTTGACCTTTGGTATCCGCAGTCGGGTCGAGCTGGAAAGTCTGGAGGGCCTGCGTGCCCCGATCGAGGTGGAGCTGAGCCGCGAGCAATTGCAGTCGCTGGCGCTGCAGGAAGGACAACTGGTGGCATTGCGACCGCAGCGATTGCAGTTGTTTGCCAGGCAGCTGGCAACGGGAGTCGCCGCATGAATTTCCAGCAACTGCGCATCATCCGAGAGACGGTACGCCGCAACTTCAATCTGACCGAAGCCGCCAACGCCCTGTTTACCTCACAGTCCGGGGTCTCCAAGCATATCAAGGACCTGGAAGACGAACTGGGAGTGGAACTGTTTGTCCGCAAAGGCAAGCGACTACTGGGGTTGACCGAACCCGGCAAGGAACTGGTCAATATGGTGGACCGCCTGCTGCTCGAAGCGGGCAACATCAAGCGGCTGGCTGAGCAGTACAGCCAGCGGGATGAAGGGCAGCTGACCGTCGCCACCACCCACACGCAGGCCCGTTATGTGCTGCCGCAAGTGGTGACTGCATTCAAGCGGCGCTTTCCGCGCGTACACCTGAAGCTGCATCAGGGCAGCCCGGATGAGATCGCCCGCATGTTGATCGACGGGCAGGCCGATATCGGCATCGCCACCGAATCCCTGGCCGAGCATCCTCCCTTGGGCTCCTTTCCCTATTACCACTGGCATCATGGGGTGCTGGTACCGGATGGGCACCCGCTGCTCGATGTACCCGAGCTCACGCTGGAAGCGTTGGCAGACTACCCGATCATCACCTATCACGAGGGGTTTACTGGCCGGGCCAGGATAGACCAAGCCTTTACCGACGCCGGTTTGCTGCCGGATGTGGTGATGTCGGCACTGGATGCGGACGTGATCAAGTCCTACGTCGAGCTGGGGCTGGGCGTGGGCATCATTGCCTCCATGGCGTTCAATGCTCGGCGCGACCAAGGCCTGCACCTGCTGGACAGCCACGCTTTGTTCCCGCAGAACACCACCCGCATTGCGGTACGGCGAGGCCACTATCTGCGGGACTTTGCCTATCGCTTCATTCAGCTGTGTGCCCCGGAGCTGGATGAATACCGCATCAGTCAGGTACTGGCGGAAGGTGAGGGGGCTGAGCGCCTGTCTGCCGTGGCCTGAATCTCGGCCGCGTGCTCGGCAAACACCGTGCGTGCCACGGCCAGCGCATTCAGCGCTGCCGGGAAACCGGCGTAGACCGACATCTGCATGATCACCTCCAGAATTTCCTCGCGGCTGAGCCCGACATTCAGCGCTGCATGCAGGTGCACCTTCAGCTGTGGTGCGGCATTGCCCAGTGCGGTTAGCGCGGCCACCACCGCGATCTCCCGCCCGCGCAGATCGAGGCCGGGACGGCTGTAGATGTCACCAAACGGGTATTCGATCAGGTAACGGGCAAAGTCGGGGGCCAGGTCCTGCAAGCTGTCGATCACCTGCTGGCCAGCATGGCCGTCAATCTCGGCCAGCTTCTGCAGGCCGCGCTGGTAACGTGTGTCATTCATGGTTGGGTTCTCCGGTCGCGGTGATAGCCAGCTCCAGCCGCCGGTAGTGGGCGATCTTTTCATCCAACAGATGGGCGGACTGCTGCAATTGTCCGATCCGTTCCTGCAGGGCGGTCTGATACTGCTCCAGCATGGTCCGGCGCTGCGCGAGCGTGCTGTCACCAGATTGACGAAGCCTGGCGTAGGTCTGCATGTCCCGGATGGGCATGCCGATCACGCGCAGGCGTTGCAGGAACGCCAGCCAGCGCAGGTCATCCTCCCGGTAGCGGCGCTGGCCGCCCGGTGCACGCGGTACCGGCCCGAGCAGCTCGATGCGCTCGTAGTAGCGCAGGGTATGGGCGCTCAGCCCGGTCTGTGCACTGATGTCCTGTATGCTGTACATGGCGTTCATGACCCACTGTAAAAGTTGGAGTGTACTCAAAGTCAAGCAGGCTGGCTTGACGCCCCTCCAGCCTGCTGGCAGGGTAGGGTCATGACGACGCTTGATAACTTTCTGCAACAACACGGCATCGACAGCCCGTGCTGGACCCACCCTCCGGTATTTACCTGTGAGGAAGCGGACCGTCTGACGGCTGAGGTGCCGGGCTTGCCCACTAAGAACCTGTTTCTATGCGACGGTAAAGGCCGCCAGCACCTGCTGCTGGTGGTGCCGTCAGACTATCAGGTAGATTTGAAGGCACTGTCACCGTTGCTCGGAGTGTCCGGCCTCAGGCTGGCCTCCGCTGAGCGCCTGCAACGCTATTTGCAATTGCAGCCGGGCTCGGTGTCGCTGCTGGCCCTGTGGCAGGATGCAAGCCAACAGGTGCGCTGCGTACTGGATCAGACAGTGTGGGATGCCTCGGCGGTACAGGCGCATCCTTTGGTCAACACGGCAACACGGGTGCTGAGTCAGCGCGATGTGCGTCACTTTTTGCAAGCCACCGGGCATACGCCGGATATTCTCGACGTACCCCGGCGCGCCTGATCAAGCCACTTGCAGCCAGTGTACCTGGGGTGCAGCGGCCAGCAGGGATTGCACATGGGCCCAACCCCCGGAGGCCTCCAGCCGGGCGAAGTGGGCGGCATGGTCCTCACGGGATTGCCACTGTTCCAGCACGGTCAGTGCGTGAGGGTGTTCCAGCGAACGGAACAGTTGAAAATGCGCGCAGCCACCTTGGCCGGGCAGGGTCTGACTGGCTTCGGTCAGTAATTGCAACAGGGCCGGGTAGTGCTCGGCTTGAGCGTTAAAGTGAATCAGCAGATGGGCGCTCATGATTTGGATGTCCTGAATGGAGGTCACGTTGACCGGGAGCGCCATTGTGCCCAGCGACGAGCGGCCTGCCGATGCCGGGAACGCCAGCCGACATGCCGGATTGTGCAAACCGTTAGCTCAGCCTGCCATCGCCGCCAGCGGCAGCACCGCTTGCCGCAGAAAGGTATCCGCATAGCGGCCAGGACTCAGGCCAAACTGACGACGGAAATCGCGCGAGAAATGCGAGGTACTGGCGTAGCCCGCCTGTTCTGCCGCCTGCGCGACCGACACCTGCTCGTCGAGTAACAGCAGGCGAGCCGTCTCCAGCCGTAACTGGCGGGCATATTGCCCTGGCGGCATGCCGACAATCTGGCGGAAGCGATGCCCCAGACTGGAACGACTCATGGCCACAGCGGATGCGATCTCCTCGATCTCCGGCTGACGGGTGGCGTGGCGCTCGATGTATTGCATGGCGCGCAACACCTGCAGGTGCTCGCGAGTCAGCCCGGCGCGCAGCACACTGGCTGCCTCAGAAGTCAGTAGCCGGACGGTGATTTCCTTCAAGTAGAGCGGAGCCAGCAGACGGCGCTCGGTGGCGTGGCCAAGGCAATCCAGCAGGCGGCACAAGGCATCTGCCAGCGGCGCATTCACTTCGCCGACAAAAGCGGCGGCAGCCACCTCGCGACGCGGCAACAGCTGCGCTTCCAGCAGCTCCAGCAGGGTGCGCCCCAACAGGGCCGGGGGGAGTTGCAGCTTGAGGGCAATATAGGGCGCTGCCGGGCTGGCTTCCACCTCGGCCTGATAATGATGCCGGCCGTGGAGCACCACATGCTGACGAGCATCGTTGAGAAACGTCTGTCCCTGACAGTGAATCCACTTGCGGCCACTGAGCGCAACCGCCACCTGGCTATAGGGGCTGTAGCCGCGTACCAGCGACAAGGGCTGGTCACTGCGGAACAACCAAAGCTCGGGCAGGGCAGTCGCGGTGTGCCCGGGCTGGCTGGCCAGCGGGCGGGCCTGCTGTTGCAGGCTCAGCAGGGGATCGGGTGCGGCGTGCGGCATGGCGGGGTCAGGTCAATATCAGGCCACATCATCGCCTTTCCCTAAGGTGCAATCAATAGCCGCCACCCAGTGCTGCATAGAGTTGCGACAGGCTTTTGAGGCGTTCCAGCTGAAGGTCCAGCCATTCCAGCTCGCCCTGCCTGCGGGCTTCGCTGGCGGCCAGCCACTCCTTGAGCGCCACCGCACCGGCGCGATAGCGCTGCTCGGCAATGCGCTCCTGCTGTTGCTGGCGCTGCACGATTTGCTGCTGCAAGCGGATTTGCTCGCCCAGCTGTTGCTGGTTCGACAGCGCATCATCCACTTCCTGGAAAGCGGTATACCACCGCTTGCGTAGCAGAATGATGGCTTCTTCGTACTCGGCTTCGCTGGCTTGCTGTTGCAACTGCAGGGTGGGCCATTGCAGGAAGGGCAGCACCAGCCCGGCCCCCAGTGTTGCCAGCGGGTTACGCAGTACATGGCGCAGCTCCGGACTGCTGCCATTGAGGTCGCCGGTCAGCGTCAGCACCGGGTAAAACGCACGCTTGCGTTCATCGACATTCGCTAGCAGCGCCCGTACCCGTTGTTCGGCGGCCAGCAGATCCGGCCTGCGGTTCAGCAGACTGCTGGGCAAACCAGCCTGCACCGTTGGCAGGGCGGATTGCAGGGGGAGCGGTGCGATGTCCGGATGAAAGGAACCCGGGGGCTGATTGGCCAGCAGTGCCAATGCATTATAGTGGCTGGCCAGATCCTGCTCTTGGCCCAGGCGTTCCTGTTGGTATTTCAGCAGCAGCTGCTCGGCTTGCAGACGATCTTGCGGAGCGATGGCGCCCCAGCGCTGTTGTTGCTCCAGCAGCTGGACTACCCGTTGCTGGTATTGGCGGCTTTGCTCCAGATACGCCAGCTTGGTGCGAGCCGCCGCGATGTCCCAATAGCGCTCCGCCACCTGTCGGTCCAGTGTCAGTTGCAGTGCCCGATGATCTGCTTCGGTGGCCTGCCACTCTAGTGAGCCTGCGCGTTGGGCGGCATCCAGCTTGCCCCAGAGGTCCACCACATACGACACCCCGATCGAGGATTGGTACTGGCGCTGCCATTGCTTGTCCTCTTCACCCAGGGTGCGGCTGGCATTACGGTTGAGGCTGGCCGTGAAGCTGGGGTAAGCGTCACGAGCGCTGACGCCTGCTTCGAGCATGGCCTTGCGGATGCGCTGAGCGGAAGCCGCCAGGTCCGGGTTGTCGCGGCGTACCGTTTGCAGCAGCTGCAGCAGGGTGGGGTCGCCAAAGCCCTGCCACCAGTCGGTGCTTGTCAACGGGGGCTGGCTGGAAGTCTCGGTTTGCCATTGCTTGGGGAGCGTCGCGTCGGGCCGCTGCCATGGCGTGGGCGCGCAGGCGGTCAGCAAGTAGCTCAAGGTCAGTAACAGGGCAGGGCGGAACATGGTCATTCTCGAGCCAGCGCGTCTATCGGGTTAAGGCGGGCGGCACGGCGGGCCGGCAGGTAGCCAAAAATCAGGCCGATCAGGCTGGCACAGACCACCGCCAGCAGCACGGCACGCCCCGGCAGGCCGATCTGCCAGCTGGGCAGCAGCAGCCCCGCGACCGTTGCCAGCCCCCAGGACAGCACCACGCCGATGGCACCACCGACCAGGCAGACCAGCACCGATTCGGTGATGAACTGCTGCATCACATCCTGCTGCCGCGCGCCAACGGCCATGCGGATACCGATCTCACGGGTACGCTCGGTCACCGATACCAGCATGATGTTCATCACACCGATGCCGCCCACCAGCAGGGAAATGACCGCAACCAGCGTCAGCAGCAGGCTGAGGGTATTGCTGACGGTGGTGACCTGTCGGATCGCGACGTCGATATTCTCCGTGAAGAAATCCTTGCTGCCGTGGCGCTGGGTCAGCAAACGGGTCAGCGCCTGCTCGGCCAGTACCGGGGGTTGACCGTCCCGCACCCGGATGGTCAGATAGTCAAAGTGAGAGCGTCCCAGCAGGTGGCTTCCTGCCGTGGTGTAAGGGATCAACACACGCAAGCTTTGGCCATCGCTGAACATGGACTTTCGGCTGGCCATCACCCCCACCACCCGGACCGGCACGTGCCCAAGCAGGATGACCTCTCCGATCGGGTCCCGGTTAGGGAAAAGTTTCTTGCGGGTGCGCTCATCAATGACAGCAACCTGGGCCTGACGAGCCACATCATCCGCATTAAAAGCCAAGCCGCTAGCGATGGTCTTTCCTTTGACCCGGAAGTACTGCGCGCTGACCCCACTGACTTCGATGCTGGCATCCAGATTCCCTACCCTCCCGCGTACTCCAGTGCCGGTAATAGGCGTCACACTGTCCACGTAAGGTTCATTGGCGAGGGCGGTCAGATCGCCCGCCTGCAGGCTGCGGATGCTGTTAGCCTTGTCGTCTCCCCAGTCACTGCCACGGCCGACGTCGATGGTGTTGGTGCCGTAGGAGCGCAGGTCAGTCAGGATGTAATTCTGGGCGGCATCGCCGATGGTGATGATGGACACCACTGAGGTGATGCCGATGATGATGCCCAGCATGGTCAGCAAGGTACGCAGGCGGTTGGCCAGCATGGCGTGCAGCGCCATCTTGAAGGCTTCGGCCAATTGTCCCAGCATGGCCAGCGGGTTACGCTGCTTGGGCTGATGCGGGATGGTTGCTGGTGGGGTGGCATCCTGATGCTGGTCACGCAGAATACGGCCATCATGAATTTCAATGATGCGGCGCGCACGGGCTGCCACCTGCGGGTCATGGGTGACCAGGATCACGGTATGGCCTGCGGCATTCAGCTCCTGCAGGATGCGCATCACCTCCTCGCCGCTGCGGCTGTCCAGCGCGCCGGTCGGCTCATCGGCGAGGATGATGTCGCCGCCATTCATCAGCGCACGGGCAATGGAGACACGCTGCTGCTGACCGCCAGACAACTGGCTGGGCCGGTTGTGCAGCTTGTCGCCCAAGCCCAGCCGCTGCAGCAGTTGGGTGGCGCGCTCGCGGCGGGCCTCCAGTGGCAGGCCCGCGTAGACGGCAGGCATCGCCACATTGTCGAGCGCGCTCAAGTGGGGTAACAGGTGGTAGCGCTGGAAAATGAAGCCGAAGTGTTCCCGCCGCAAGCGGGCCAGAGCATCCGGTTCGAAGCGGGCGGTATCCTCGCCATTGATCTGATAGTTGCCGCTGCTGGCCTGATCCAGACAGCCGAGGATGTTCATCAGCGTGGATTTGCCGGAGCCTGAGCTGCCGATGATGGCGACCATTTCGCCAGCATGGATGTCCAGTGAGACGCGGTCCAGTACGGTGACATCCTGTTCGCCAGCAGGGAACCGGCGGCTGACCTCGCGCAGCGAGAGCAGTGGCTGACTCATGGTGCCGCGCTCGCGGCCCCTTCACCGCCGCCTGTAATCACCAGTTCGCCCGCTTTCAGGCCAGATAATACTTGCGCCCGGGTATTGGTCTGCATGCCGAGGCGGACCCAGCGGGTTTGCACCTGATGCTGGGCACTCAGCACTTTGACGGCATGCAGCCCCTTGGCATTACGGGCCCCCAGTGCGGACAGCGGGATGTTCAGCACTTGCTTGGCAGATGCGAGCAGCAGGTTGACTTCGGCCGTCATGTCTACTTTGAGCTTGCCTTCCGGATTGGGCACTTCAAACAGGGCGCGATAAAACACCGCGTTATTGATCCGCTCCGGCATCGGCAGTACGGTACGCAGCTTGCCCCAGTAGCGTTGCTGCGGCGCACCCAGCACCGTGAAGTAGACCGGCATGCCGGGCGTCAGCCGCATCACGTCGGCCTCGGAAACCTGCGCCTTCACCGTCATCTCACGCAAGTCTGCCAGTCGCAGGATCACCGGTGCTTGCTGGCTGGCAATCACGGTCTGGCCCTGCTGGGTGACGATTTCCACCACCTCGCCGCTGATGGGGGCGGTGATGCGGGTATAGCCCAGTGTCGTGCGGTTTCGGTCGATATTGATCTGGGCGTTACGAATCTGCGCTTTCAGCGCCTCGGTATCGGCCTCACCCTGGCGGACCTGGGCTTCGGCGGCTTCCAGCTCCTTGCGTGCCGTCGCTTCGGTTTGCCACAGGCCCTGTTGCCGTAGCAACTCTTTGCGGGCCAGCTGCAGCCCGATTTGCCGGCTGTTCAGCTGGGCTTGCAGCACATCACGCTGTGCCAGTGCCGATTTGAGGTCACTCTCGACCAGCTGGGGATCAATCTCCGCCAGCACTTGCCCCTGCTGTACTTTGCTGCCGGCATCGACCCACAGTTTGCGCAACTGACCGGAAGCCTGTGCACCTACATCCACCTGGTAACGCGCCTGCAACGTGCCCGTGGCCAGTACCGCCTGCTCCAGATCGCCGCGTACCACTGATGCCGTCAGGTATTCCTGTGGTGGCTCATAGGTCCATTGCCGATAGCCGTATACGCCCCCGAGCAAGATGATCGTGACGATCAGCTTGCGTTGCCAATGCCGGGTAAACAGGTTGCGGAGTCTGGACATGGGTGAATCAAAACCGGGTTAGCACCAGCCTAGGCTGGATCAAGTGTGTGCAGTATGCCAAAAGTGCCCTTAGGCTGCCCTAAAAAAATACGCCTGCCATGCTGTAGATCGGCTCATGAGCGTGACAGCGTGTCTGAGATAAGCTTTTATTGGGCGGGTGGATGTACACAGAGGGGCTGGTGTTTCCACCAGCCCCTCTGTGTGGACTGCCCACTTACGGTGAGCAGTCGGGTCGATCCGGTAACAGGATCGGCAGATTACATCATGCCGTCCATGCCACCCATACCGCCCATGCCACCCGGCATGCCGCCAGCCGGCTTGTCTTCCGGCAGTTCGGCCACCATGGCGTCGGTGGTCAGCATCAGGCCAGCCACAGAGGCAGCGAACTGCAGTGCGGAGCGGGTGACCTTGGTCGGATCCAGCACGCCCATTTCCACCATGTCGCCGTATTCGCTGGAACCGGCGTTGTAACCGAAGTTACCCTTGCCTTCCAGCACCTTGGCGATCACCACGCTCGGCTCGTCGCCGGCGTTGGAAACGATCTGGCGCAGCGGGGCTTCGATCGCCTTCAGCACGATCTTCACGCCGGCTTCCTGGTCACCGTTAATGGTTTCCACCTTGCCCAGGTTGGCGCGGGCACGCAGCAGGGCCACACCACCGCCCGGCACGATGCCTTCTTCAACTGCAGCGCGGGTGGCGTGCAGCGCGTCTTCCACGCGAGCCTTCTTTTCCTTCATTTCAACTTCGGTGGCTGCGCCAACCTTGATCACAGCCACGCCGCCGGCCAGCTTGGCCTTGCGTTCCTGCAGCTTTTCGCGGTCGTAGTCGCTGGTGGCTTCTTCGATCTGGCGATCGATTTGACCCACGCGAGCCTGGATAGCGTCGGCCTGGCCAATGCCGTCGATCACGGTGGTCAGTTCCTTGCCCACTTCCACGCGCTTGGCTTGACCCAGTTCAGCCAGGGTTGCCTTTTCCAGCGACAGGCCCACTTCTTCAGCGATCACGGTGCCGCCGGTCAGGATGGCGATGTCTTCCAGCATGGCCTTGCGGCGGTCGCCGAAGCCCGGAGCCTTGACAGCCACCACCTTCAGGATGCCGCGCATGGTGTTCACCACCAGCGTGGCCAAGGCTTCGCCTTCCACGTCTTCAGCGATGATCAGCAGCGGACGGCCGGACTTGGCCACTTGCTCCAGCAGCGGCAGCAGGTCACGGATGTTGCTGATCTTCTTGTCGAACAGCAGGATGAACGGGTTGTCCAGCGCTGCGATCTGCTTTTCCGGGTTGTTGATGAAGTACGGGGACAGGTAGCCGCGGTCGAACTGCATGCCTTCCACCACGTCCAGCTCGTTGTCCAGGCTCTTGCCGTCTTCAACGGTAATCACGCCTTCCTTGCCCACTTTGTCCATTGCGTCGGCGATGATCTTGCCGATCGACTCGTCGCTGTTGGCGGAAATGGAACCCACCTGGGCGATTTCCTTGGAGGTGGTGGTCGGCTTGCTGATGCCCTTCAGTTGTTCAACCAGGGCAGCCACAGCCTTGTCGATACCGCGCTTCAGGTCCATCGGGTTCATGCCGGCGGCCACGTACTTCATGCCTTCCTGCACGATGGCTTGTGCCAGCACCGTCGCGGTGGTGGTACCGTCACCGGCCACGTCGGAGGTCTTGGAAGCCACTTCCTTGACCATCTGGGCGCCCATGTTTTCGAACTTGTCCTTCAGTTCGATTTCCTTGGCCACCGACACACCGTCCTTGGTGATGGTCGGGGCGCCGAAGGAGCGGTCCAGCACCACATTGCGGCCCTTCGGGCCCAGGGTCACCTTGACGGCGTCGGCCAGAACGTTGACACCCACCACCATCTTGGCACGGGCTTCGTCGTGGAACTTAACTTGTTTTGCAGCCATGTTCGTTTCTCTCCGGATTGGAATGAGTTATGAGACGTTGCGGTTGCGGGAGGCTTAGCCTTCCACCACGCCCATCACGTCTTCTTCGCGCATCACCAGCAGTTCTTCGCCGTCCACTTTCACGGACTGGCCGCTGTACTTGCCGAAGATCACCTTGTCGCCTACCTTCAGGCTCATCGGACGCACGGAACCGTTGTCCTGGATCTTGCCTGCGCCAACGGCTTCCACCAGACCCATGTCTGGCTTTTCGGCAGCATTGCCCGGCAGAACGATGCCGGAAGCGGTTTTTTCTTCGGCTTCCAGACGCTTGACGATCACACGGTCGTGCAACGGACGAATTTTCATAATCCAACTCTCCTGATTCACAAAAAACGAGACGGTCTACCGCTCGTTACAGAAAGATGCGGGTTCTGAGTGCCTGATACGCAAACACGTTTTGGCACTCCCCCGTGGCGAGTGCTAATGGTATGGGCGGCTTTTACCCTTTTCAAGAGGGTGGCTGTGAGATTTTTATCACAGGCGAGCCGCCACCCCATGCCCCGACATTGGCTGAATCCACACTGAATGCCGCAGGGCATCCCGACAGGGGGGGCAGAGGGGCATGCTACAATCCAGCCCCATGATGAACAGGTGTGCAGGGCAGGGTGTAATGAACAATCAGGCATGGCTGCAGCGCAGCCTGCAGGCGGTGTGGCACCCCTGCACCCAGATGAAGCGGCATGAAACCTTCCCGCTGGTGCCGGTGGCGCGGGCGCAGGGTGCGTGGTTGTATGACTTTGACGGCAAGCGCTATCTGGATGGCGTATCCAGCTGGTGGGTCAACCTGTTCGGGCATGGTCATCCGGTGATCAATGCCGCGCTGAAAGACCAGCTGGACCAGCTGGAGCATGTGATGTTGGCCGGGTTTACCCATGCCCCGGTGATCGAGCTCTCCGAGCGCCTGTCTGCCTTGACCGGTGGCGTGCTGGGCCACGCCTTCTATGGCTCGGATGGTGCCTCGGCGACCGAGATGGCGTTGAAGATGAGCTTTCATTACTGGCGCAATGTCGGTCAGCCGGAGAAAACCCGCTTCCTGCATCTGGCGGACAGCTACCATGGTGAAACGCTGGGTGCGCTGGCGGTCACCGACGTGGCGCTGTTTCGCGATACCTATGCCCCGTTGCTGCGTGCCGGTGTCGCCATGCCGTCACCGGACCGGCGGCTGGCAGCACCGGGAGAGGCCCCTGAGGCGGTTGCCGCGCGGGCCATCCGGGTGATGGCGGACTATCTGGCAGCGCACCACGGCCAGGTGGCGGCTGTGATCATTGAGCCGTTGGTGCAGGGGGCGGCCGGCATGGCGATGTACGGGCCGTGGTACTTGCAGCAGTTGCGCCGCTTGTGCGATCAGTATCAGGTCCATCTGATTGCCGATGAAATCGCGGTAGGCTGTGGCCGCACTGGTACCTTCTTTGCGTGTGAGCAGGCGGGTATCTGGCCGGACCTGCTGTTACTGTCCAAAGGCATTACCGGGGGCTATTTGCCGCTGTCGGTGGTGCTGAGTCGGGACGCCCTCTATCAGGCGTTTTACCATGACGATGTCAGTCGGGGCTTCCTGCATTCGCACTCCTACACCGGCAATCCGCTGGCGTGCCGGGCCGCACTGGCGACGCTGTCCCTGTTTGAGCAGCAGGATGTGTTTGCGCAAAATCGCCTGCTGGCGGCCCGCATTAATCATTTGGCGGAGCCGATTCGTGCCTTGCCCTTTGTGCGGCAATTCCGTCAGGCGGGGGAGACGGGGGGCGGCATGATCTGGGCCTTTGAGGTGGAGGACGCGCCGGCCGGTTTTGCCCAGCAGCTGTTTGCGGCGGCACTCAAGCGTGAACTTTTGCTGCGCCCAATGGGACCAACGGTTTACTGGATGCCCCCCTATGTGCTGACGGATGAGGAGGCCGAGCACCTGGTGGTGGCGACCCATGATGCACTGCTGGAGGTGATGGGGGCCCCATGCGGCGTGCGCATGAAAACGGTATAATCGTCCAGCGTGCGGACTGTCCGCGCTAACCGGCCAACTGGAGGATCAATGAGCCGAGACCACAAGAATACCCCGCGTGCTCGTCCGTCCGGCAGCAATCGCCAAGGGGGCAGCAGCCTGTTTTCCGGGATTGTCATTGGCTTGTTCCTGGGGATTGGCATTTCCCTGGCCGGGGTTTATCTGGTCAACCGCAAGTTGCTGGGCAGTCAAGGTTCCAGCCTGCAGGTAGGGGCGTCTGCCGTACCGGATGGCTTGCCCAAGCCGGAAGCCAATGGTGTGGCTGTGGCCGACCCGAATGCGCCCAAGCCGGCCAGCAAGCCGGACTTTGAATTCTTTGAAATTTTACCTGGGACCGAACAAGGTGCCTCCACGCCTGCTGGCAAGCCGGCGGACACTAAACCGGCAGACAACAAGCCCGCTGACAGCAAACCGGTAGATGCGAAACCCGCGGATGCCAAGCCTGCTGAGGCTGGCGATGCCAAACCGGCTGAAGAGAAACCGGCTGACGCCAAGCCCGCGCGCGCCTTGTTGCAAGCGGGCTCGTTCCAGGATGAGTCTGACGCGGAGAACCTGCGCGCCCGCCTGGCGCTGCTGGGGCTGGATGCCTCGGTCCGCAGCAAGGATATTCCCGGCAAGGGGGTATGGCATCGCGTGATGGTGGGGCCGCTGAACAAGCAGGAAGACATCGACCGGGTCAAGGCTACCTTGCAGCAAAACGGGATTACCCCAACGGTCTTGCCGTTGAAGTAAGGGTACCTGGCCGGTGGGACAAGGTCCGGATCGGCTGAGCGGGACGTGAACTGAAACCAAGAGGATGAGTGTGATGAAAGCAGGATGGAAATGGTTGCTGGCTACCGTGGCACTGGCAGGAAGTCTGGTGGCCCAGGCGGCGCAGCCGTGGATCAATATGCCGAACCCGATGCCGGTGCAGGCTCCCAAGGGCAAGGTGGAAGTGATTGAATTCTTCTGGCTGGGTTGCCCGCACTGCTACCATTTAGAGCCGAAACTCAATGCCTGGCTGAAGACGCTGCCGGCCGATGTACAGTTCCGCCGGGTACATGCGGCCTGGAATGCGGGCATGCAGAAGCACGCCCAGCTGTATGCGACCATCGAAACCCTGAAGATGCCGCAACTGATCGGTCCTGCGTTTGACGCCATTCATAAGCAAGAGCTTGAGCTGCGCGATGCGGATGTGGTAAAGGACTGGGCCGGTAAGCAAAAGGTAAATGGCAAGCCGCTCAATGCCGCCACCTTCATGGGGGTGTACAACTCCTTTGGCGTTCAGACCTACGCCAACCGTGCACCCAAAGTCACCCAGGATTATGGTATCTCGGGCGTGCCGACCTTTGTGGTACAAGGCAAGTTCATGACTTCGGTCAGCGATGCCGGTGGTGAAGACCAGCTGTTTGCTGTGCTGAACCAGCTGATTGCGCAGTCGCGCAAGGCACCCTGATGCTGAATGGGGGCCGGCATTGCCGGTTCCCTTCGTTTTGCCTGCGTAAAGGTGAATGAGCAGAGCCTTTCTGCTGGGGGTCGGCTTTATCCCGTCACTTGGGGCACGTGTGCCTACGCGATGCCGCGAGTGATTCCCTATCCCTCCATGCCCCCTGATGCGGCAAGCTCCACCATGACACGGTTACGCCCCAATTCCTTGGCGTGATACATGGCCTTGTCGGCGCGGGAAAGCAGGCTGTCCAGACTGTCCCCTTCCTGTATCCGGGCAACGCCGAAACTGGCGGTGAGGCGCAAGGCTTTGCCATCCGGTAACGGGCAGGGGTGTTGGTGCAGGTGTTGCCGTAGCCGCTCGGCCAGTTGCTGAGCCTGCTCGACATCGGTGTGCTCCAGCAGCAGGACAAACTCCTCACCGCCCAGCCGGGCCAGCAAGTCGGGCATGCGCAAACCCTCCCGCAGCAGACTGGCTGCATGCTGCAGGGCCAGATCGCCCGCGGCATGGCCATGGCGGTCGTTGATCCGCTTGAAATGATCCAGATCGAGCATGAGCACGCACAGTGGATGGCGCTGACGCTGGGCTTGCTGCAGGCGCAGGGCACCTTGCTCAAAAAAGTGGCGACGGGTCAGCAGGCCGGTCAGGGCATCCGTAGTGGCTTGCTGACGAAGCTCCTCTTCCAGCCTGCGCTGCTCGCTGACATCCAGATACACATGCACATGGCGGTCGCCAATGGCGCGATAGTGAAACTGGATGTCCCGGTACTCGCCATTCTTGCAGCGTACCCGCCATTCCTGCGGCGCCATGTCGATATTGTACAGGCGCGCTTCCGCGATGGCGGTTTCCCAGGCGGCACGAGCGGTATTGCGGTACGCCACGTCCGGATAGCAATGTAGCCACCACTCATCCAGCGTGGGCAAGTCGGCATCGGTATAGCCGAACAACTCCACAAACTTGCGGTTGAGCAGCAGGGTCTGAAAATTTTCCCGATCCACTTCCAGTCCCACCGGGAGCCAGTTGAGGATTTCCAGCCAATGCGCATCGGCCAGATCGGATGGCGGGGATTGCAAATCGCTGATGTCACTGAGCAAGGCGAGGCCGCAGCCACCGGCTTGCGGGCTGAGGCTGAGCTGCAGCCAGCGCTGGCGGGCGGTGAAAAAGCGCAAAGCATCCAGTGCGACACCCTGGCTCAGGGCCTGCGACAGGATCACCAGATGGCGGGGGCTCAATTGCTGGGAGAGGGGTTCTGTCGTAGCAAATTCGGGCAGCAGTTGTTGCGCCGCCGTATTCAGCTGAGTGCATCGCAATTCACCCAGCGTATTGACACACAGCCAGAGCGCCGGGGTCGGTAAAGGGGCTACTGCGCGCCACAGCGGTGATGGCATCGACAGTTCCCCTCCTTGAATAGCGGCAGCGGGTCAGCGATTGGCCCAGACCCATTTCTGCCAGGTTTCAAACAGGCCTGGATCCAGTGCAGCAACCGCAGAACGGGTCCAGACCACATCTTGCCAGAACTGTGGTGATTGCAGGGTGGACATGCAGCCGCCTGCTTCTTGCAGGATCAATGCGCCTGCCGCGTAGTCCCACAGCTTCTGACCGCCATGTAAATATAGATCAAAGCGGCCTGCTGCGACATAACACCAGTCCAGGGTAGAAGCCCCCAGATTGCGCTGGCTGCCATAGGGGGCCACGCTCATCAGGCGGGCTGGCAGCTTGCCGGAGAGCCACTTGATCTCTACACCTGCGATGGCATCACACATGCGCGGTACATGGCGTTTCAGGGGCAGCGGCTGGCCGTTGAGCCAGGCCCCTTTGCCGGCCACCGCGCTGAATAGTTCATTGCTGACCGGATTGTAAATCACCCCCAGCACGCTGCGACCATGCTGCATCAAGGCGACCGAGGTGGCGAAGTAGGGCAGGCCGTGGATGAAGTTGGTGGTGCCGTCGATCGGGTCCAGACACCACAGGCCAGAGTCGCCGGCCTGCCACAAGCGTTGCTGCTCTTCCTTGCTCATCTCCTCGCCCATCACCGGGAAAGGGATGATGCGGGTCAGCCCTTCAACCAGCGCAGACTGGGTCGCCAGATCAGCTTCTGTGAGCAAGCTGCCATCGACCTTGCGGGCATATTGTCCGCTGAGGAAGCGCGGCATGATCTCTCGGTGCGCAACGGTGCGAACCAGGTCACACACCGCAGGAAGATAGCGTTCCGGGTCAAGCATGGCAGGCTTTCTGTGCGGTAACGGCCCTGGAGCGGAAGGACGGCGGCGGAAGGGTGGACAACAGCATGGTTCAGGCCAGACTCAGTATTGGCTTATACTGCCAGTCTTCCTGTCTTTACGCAATTTCAGCGATGCCTCGATTCTATTGCCCTCAACCGCTGCAGCCGGGTCAGCTGCTGCGTTTGCCGGAGACGGTGCACCGGCATGTTCAGGTGCTGCGCCTGCAGCCCCAGGACAGTTTGACCTTGTTCAACGGTGAGGGTGGCGAGTACCACGCCACCTTGACGCAGATGACGAACAAGTGGAGCGAGGTGCTGCTGGGTGCGCATGACCCGGTGGAACGGGAGTCACCGCTGCAGCTGAAACTGGTGCAAGGGGTATCCAGTGGCGACCGCATGGATTACACCCTGCAGAAAGCCGTTGAGCTGGGAGTGACTGAGATTCAGCCGGTGCTGACCCGTCGCGGCATCGTCAAACTGCCGCCCGAGCGCTGGGCGAAAAAGCAGGCGCATTGGCAGGGGGTGGTGGAGGCGGCCTGCGAACAATGCGGGCGCAATCAAGTGCCGGTGGTGCATGAGGCGCAAGCCTTGTCCGCCTGGTTGGCTCAGCAGCATCAGGCGGGGCAGCGTGGGCTGGTGCTGCTGCCGGGTTCGACGCAGCGCCTGCGAGAGCAGACCGCGCCAACCAGCCAGTGGTTGCTGGCCGGGCCGGAAGGGGGGCTGAGTGAGGAAGAGGTGGCCCTCGCGTTACAATACGGCTGGCAAGCGCTGACCCTGGGGCCTCGGGTATTGCGTACGGAAACCGCAGCGCTGGCGGCGCTGGCGGCTATTTCTGCCCTGTGGGGCGATTTCTGAACAAGGAGTGGGAAGAGTCCATGAGCCGCATGCTGCCACATACCCCGATGGTGACCTGGTTTCGTGAAGCAGCACCCTATATCCGTGCTTTCCGAGGCCGAACCTTTGTGGTGGCCATCGGCGGTGATGTGGTGGCAGGCGGGCAGCTGGCTTCACTGACCCATGATTTCAATCTGCTGGTTAGCCTGGGGGTGCGGCTGGTGCTGGTGCATGGTGTCCGCCCCCAGGTCAATCAGCGGGTGCAGGCCAAGGGCCTGCCTTTGAACTACCATCGCGGGGTGCGCATAACCGATGCCGACGTGCTGGAGTGCGTCAAAGAGGCGGTGGGCGTGGTGCGTGCCGATATTGAGGCCACCCTGTCCATGGGACTCCCCTCCACTCCTATGTCGAATGCCGGTATCCGTGTGGCGGGTGGCAACTTCCTGATTGCGCAGCCGCTGGGGGTGCGCGATGGGGTGGACATGATGTACAGCGGCGAGGTGCGCCGAGTGCATGTTGAAACCATCCAGCAGCGGCTGGGGGAAGGCGAGATTGTGGTCATTTCACCACTGGGTTATTCGCCTACCGGAGAGGCGTTCAACCTGACGGTGGAGGATACGGCCACCGCTGTGGCGACTGAACTGAACGCGGACAAGCTGATTTTCTTCATGGACGATCCTGGGCTGACCGACGCCCATGGCAGCGTGCGCCTGGAAGTCACCACCCGTGAAGCCCGAGAGGTGCTGAAGAAGCGCTCGGAACAGTACGATGACATCGGCTGTTATCTGCCTGCAGCCATTCGCGCCTGCGAGCTGGGGATAGAACGGGTGCATCTGCTGTCCCGCTTTGAAGATGGTGCCTTGTTGCTGGAACTGTTTACCCATGAAGGGGTCGGAACCCTGATTACCCGGCAGCGGCTGGAACGGCTGCGCCATGCCACCATTGATGACGTCGGCAGCATCCTGCAACTGATCGAGCCGCTGGAGTCTGAAGGCGTGCTGGTCAAGCGCGGGCGCGAATTGCTGGAGATGGAGATCGAACGCTTCGCCATACTGGAGCACGATAACCGGACCGTCGGCTGTGTGGCTTTGTACCCTTATGCCGAGTCCGGTATGGGCGAACTGGCCTGTCTGGTGGTGGACCCGCAGTTTCGGGCGGCGGGCTATGGTGACTTGCTGTTGCAGGCGGTCGAACAGCGCGCGCTGGAGCTGGGGCTGCAGCAATTGTTTGTGTTGACCACCCGTACCGCACACTGGTTTTGCGAGCGGGGGTTTGCGGCGGCACCCGTATCGGATCTGCCGGCCAAGAAGCAGCAGCTGTACAACTTCCAGCGCCGCTCCAAGGTATTTATCAAGCCGCTCAAACCCAGTGACCGGCCATTGGTACAGATTGTCAAAAAAATGTAATAAACCAGCAGTAAAGTGAAAGGAAACATCATGAGCAGAATGGTACAGTGCATCAAACTGGGGCGTGAGGCCGAAGGGCTGGACTTCCCCCCGCTGCCGGGAGAGCTGGGCAAGCGGGTGTTCGAGAATGTGTCTAAGGAAGCCTGGCAAGCCTGGGTTCGCCACCAGACCATGCTGATCAATGAAAACCGTCTTAACCTGGCAGACAGCCGGGCCCGGCAGTACCTGACGGCGCAACTGGAAGCCTATTTCTTTGGCGGAGGTGCGGATGCTGTCGCAGGGTACGTGCCGCCCGCCCCGTAAGGGGTCTGTCCGGGTGACCCGACTCACCCCTGACTGACATCGGTATGACCCTCAAACTACGCCCGGATCACCTGCTCAACCGTGAGCTTTGTCTGATTGAATTCAACCGCCGAGTGCTGGCGCAAGCGGAAGATGACAGTAATCCGCTGCTGGAACGGTTGAAATTCCTGTGTATCGTCAGCAGTAATCTGGACGAATTGTTTGAGGTCCGCATCGCCTCGCTGCAAGAGCACCTGCGCAGCCGGGGTGATGCGACCGAGGTGGATGGCTACACGCCCGCCGCCTTGCTGCAAGAAATCAGCGAACGTCTGCACGGTCTGGTGTCGCACCAGTACCGGGTATTGCGCGAAACGGTGTTGCCTGCGCTGGCTGCGGAAGGGGTCTGCTTCCTGCGACGCCCCAGCTGGAACGAGGCACAGCAAGCCTGGGTACGAGACTATTTTTTCCGTGAAGTGATGCCGGTGCTGACCCCGATTGGGCTGGACCCGGCGCATCCCTTCCCGCGGGTGCTCAACAAGAGCCTGAACTTTGCCGTCGAGCTCGATGGCCGTGATGCGTTCGGGCGCAATTCCGGGGTCGCCATCGTGCAGGCCCCGCGCATCCTGCCGCGAGTGATCCCCTTGCCGCCAGAGATCTCTGGTGTCTCGCATGGCTTCGTGTTCCTGTCCTCCATTCTGCATGCGCATGTCGGTGAGCTGTTCTCCGGCATGGACGTGCTGGGCTGCTACCAGTTCCGGGTGACCCGCAACGCCGACCTCTCGGTGGACGAGGGCGACATGACCGATCTGCGCGAGGCGTTGCAGGATGAACTGAGCCACCGCCAGTTTGGCGAGGCGGTTCGTCTGGAAGTGGCGGATAATTGCCCACAGCACATGGTGGACTTCCTGCTGTCGCAATTCAAGCTGGAAGAAGGAGGCCTGTTCAAGGTGGACGGCCCTGTGAATCTGGTGCGATTGATGCAGGTGCCAGATCTGGTGAACCGGGCCGACTTGAAATACCCGCCCTTCCGCCCGGCCCTGCCTTCGGTGCTGCAAAAGCATCACGACATGTTTGAAGTCATGCAGCGTGGCGATGTGCTGCTGCACCATCCTTTCCAGTCCTTTGGCCCGGTGGTCGAGTTGTTGCGCCAGGCAGCGCACGATGAGCGGGTGGTGGCCATCAAGATGACGGTCTACCGCACCGGCAATGATTCTGTGCTGATGGATGCCTTGATTCAGGCCGCGCAGCGTGGCAAGGAAGTCACCGTGGTGCTGGAACTGATGGCCCGCTTTGATGAAGAGGCCAATATTGGCTGGGCCGACCGGCTGGAAGAAGTGGGCGCTCACGTGGTGTATGGGGTGGTCGGCTACAAGACCCACGCCAAAATGCTGATGGTGGTGCGGCGTGAGGCGAAAGGACTGCGCCGGTACGTGCATCTGGGGACGGGTAACTATCACCCGCGTACCACCAAGTTCTATACCGACTTTGGCCTGATGACCTGCAATGAGCAGATCGGTGAAGACGTTAGCGACATCTTCACCCAGCTCACCGGGCTGGGCAAGGCCGGGCAACTGCATGCCTTGTGGCAGGCTCCCTTCACCCTGCACAGTGAAATCCTGCGGGCCATTGAAGCCGAGGTTCGCCACGCCAAGGCGGGCCGCAAGGCACGGGTCATCGCCAAGATGAATGCGCTGGTCGAGCCGCAGGTGATCCGGGCGCTGTATGCGGCATCACAGGCGGGTGTGCAGGTGGATCTGATCATCCGCGGCGTATGCGCGTTACGCCCGGGCGTGCCGGGTTTGTCGGAGAACATCCGGGTGCGCTCGGTGGTGGGGCGCTTCCTGGAGCACACCCGGGTGTTTTACTTCCATGCCGACAAGGAAGAGAAGGTGTACCTGTCTTCTGCAGACTGGATGCACCGCAATCTGTTCCGGCGCATCGAGGTGGCGTTCCCGGTGCTGGAACCCAAGCTCAAGCGCCGGGTGATCCGCGAAGGCTTGCTGCCGTATCTGAGCGATAACCGGCAAGCTTGGGAAATGCTGCCAGACGGCAGTTATCGACAAAAAACGTCACGCCGGGGTGTGGCGCGTGTTGCCCAGCAGCACCTGTTGCTGGAGCTGGGTGAGTCCGGCGCAGCTTAAGGGCTTGTTGCGGAGGGGGTTTCAGGCTGCATTCGGGTCTCCAGTGTACGATGGGGCAGGCTGGCATCATTTATGCTGGTTGATTGAAGATGTTCTGCCAAGACCTCATCCAGACTTGTGGTAGCGGGTTGGGCTTGCGGGTCTGATGCAGTCATCCTATAACCCAATCAAGCGGCATGCCGTTGTCAAGATCGACATGCCAGCTGGACAACCCGACGGTCTTGAAACACGCCCATGAATGCGACGCTAGAATCCTTGTATGTACCTGAGCCGGTGGCCTCGCAGTTGTCATCGCACTTGGCAGATGCCAAGTCGTTGCACGACTGGTTGATCGGCCTGCCGCAGGTGCAGCCGCTGGATCTGGGGCGTACCTTATATGATGCCTTGTTCACCCTCAACCGCAGCAAGCTGGACCGGGATTTTCGCCTGCAGGCGCTGGAGCAGTTCCAGACCAAGATCGACATTCACCTGCCCGCACTGGAGCGTTTGTACCACGGTGTGGCCGTGCCGCAGCGCGAGCGGGCGGAGCAGGCCTGGCATCTGGCGCGCGACCTGCTGCTGGAGCTGATTTGTGCCTGCAAGCTGGTACTGCGAGAAGAGAGCAGTCGGCGCTTTGTGTTCGGGCAGCGCAATGCCGCGGGCTTGTTGCTGCGCCTGCTGCAGCTGAGCCAGCGGGTCTTGATGCTGTGCTATGGCAATTATTACCCGGTTCCGGAGCGGGTCTGGCTGGAAGTGCACCTGCTGTTCCGCCATGCCTGGGAGCAGAAAATGCTGGACGAGGTCCCGGAGGGGGCCAGTGTCAGCATTCAGCAGCTGTACAAGCAGATCCTGCTGCTGGGACTGTCAGATCCGCACAGCCTGTTGCCGGGCGAGATCCAGAAGGTGCAGGAGTGGCTGCACAAGCTGGCCAATTACGCCACCCTGCAGGCGGTCTCCCAGCTGGCAGACCCCGCCGGGTTCTTCCTGATTCAGCTCGACCGTGATGTGCCGCCCCAGTTCATGGGGCACCGCCCGATGCAGCTGGACGGGCGGCATGCCATTCTGCTGAATACCTTTGAGGTGGTCCGCCGACTGCACAAGGAGCTGGTCCCGCTGGAAAAAGTAGCGGCATCTTCCAGCCATTTCCAGAAAGCCACCCACCATATTGATCTGCTGCGTCGTTTGATCCGCGCCTGGGGTATTACCCCGCAGCGTTTGTTTAATCGCATGCGCAATAACGCCAGCGTACTGTTAGTCTGTGGATTGTGGTCAGCCCACCAGTTGTTGCAACGTGAGCGTCTGCAAGCGGAAGATGTGGGCGCCCTGGAGCTCGAACCCGCCCAGCTTGAAACAGATGTGCCTACCGCTGAAGCGGGTGACGAGGTGGTGCGGGTGGTACCGCCGGTGAGTCCGGAGGTACATTTGTCGCGCTGGCAGGTAATCAATGTCAGTCCGGGGGGCTACGCCTTGCAGCTGGAAACGGCGCAGCCGGAAAGCATCACCGTGGGAAGCGTGGTGCTGATTCGCTCTGAGCATGTCGACCGCTGGAATGTGGCGGTGGTGCGCTGGGTGCGGCAGGGGCGCCTGCTGGACATTGGCTTGCAGCTGCTGGCACCGTTTGCCGAAGCCGTGCGGGTGCGCCGCAAGGAAAACGATCAGGTCGAGCACTACGAGCCGGCACTGCTGTTGCCGTCGGTGCCGGAAATGAAGCAGCCTGCCAGTCTGATTGCACCTGCCGGGCAGTTTGCGCCATTGCGGGAATTTGATGTGATGCGGATGACGGATGAGGTCAGCATTCGCGCCATCCGGCGCATGGACCATGGCATGAATGTGGACCAGTTCGAATTCATCACACCGGCCCAGCTGGAAGCCTTGCTGGAGATGCCAGCGGCGCAGGCCAGCAGCTTTTAGCACCATGGCGGCTTGAGCCGCCATGGTCAGCATGCTTCAGCCCTTGCTGATGTCGTACTTGAAGTAGCGATCGCTCAGCTTCTTGAATGCACCGCTGGCCTGCACTTTCTTGATGGCATCATTGAAGCGTGCGGTCAGGTCTTGGTCTTCCTTGCGGAAAGCCATGCCAATGCCTTCACCGATGTACTTGGTGTCGGAAACCGGCGTGCCAATCAGGGAAAACTTGGCACTGTTCTTGGCCAGGAAGCCTTGCTGGATTTCCATCTTGTCGGCAAACACCGCATCCAGACGGCCAGAAGTCAGATCCATATAGGCTTCCGGGGTCTTGGAGTACTGGCGAACGTTCACACCCTGGCTTTGCCAGGTGGCCAGTGCATAGTCGGCTGAGACCGAGCCGCGCTGCACGCCAATGGTCTTGCCTTTCAGCGCCGCTGCGGTGGGCAGCAATGGGCTGCCTTGCTTGGCAACCAGCTGCGACGGGGTGATGTAGTAGCGGTCGGAGAAGTTCACCTTCTGCTTGCGCTCGGCGTTGATCGACATGGAAGACATGATCACGTCGAACTTCTTGGCCAGCAGGCCGGGGATCAGACCATCAAACTCACTGCTGACCAGCGTGCACTTCAGCTTCATTTCTGCGCAGTACAGCGCCAGCAGTTCCGGCTCGAAACCTTCGATCTTGCCGCTGGGGCTCAGCTTGGAAAACGGCGGATAGGATGGTTCCATGCCAATGCGGACTTCGGTCCAGTCTTTGGCCAGAACACTGCCGCTGACCAGCAGACCGGCCAGCAGGGCGGGGAGCAACTTCTTCATGGGATACACCTGTCAAACACGGCTGCATGCGGGATCGCCACATGCGCTTTGATCAATGGGACACGACAGCCTGCATGGCAAGCTGCCGCGTTTACGCTGCACTGCAGCGAAGGCGCATTGTGCCACAATGCGGGGCAGGCGGCCTAGGGCGCTTCCCGACGGAATAGCCAGCGATCCTCGCTCGACGCCTCGGGGGCAAAGCGATAACCCGCTTCATCAAAGCCTTGCAGCGCTTCGGCGTGCTGCAGGCGGTGGCGGATGGCAAAACGGGCCATCATGCCGCGTGCGCGCTTGGCGTGAAAGCTGATGATCTTGTACACCCCGTTCTTGCGGTCCTGGAACACCGGCTGGATCACCGGCGTGCGCAGGGCAGCGACGGGGACGGCCTTGAAATACTCATCCGAGGCCAGATTGATGATCGGACCCTGTGCCCCTGCTTGTGCCAGCTGGTCTAGCGCTTGGGCGAGCTGTTGGCCCCAGAACGCATACAGGTCGCGCCCGGCTGCGGTGTCCAGCCGGGTTCCCATTTCCAGCCGATAGGGCTGGATCAGGTCCAGCGGGCGCAGCAGGCCGTACAGACCGGAGAGGATGCGCAGGTGCTGCTGCGCATAGTCCAGGTCGGCATCGTCAAACTGGCTGGCCTGTAGCCCCTCGTATACATCACCCATGAAGGCCAACACCGCCGGACGGGCATTGTCTGGGGTAAACGGGGTGTACCAGTCGGCGTAGCGACCCACATTCAGTTGCGCCAGCTTGTCCGACAGTGACATCAATTCGGCCAGTGCAGCCGGGCTGAAGTGGCGCAAACGCTCGATCAGCTGCTGTGACTGGGGCAGGTAATCCGGTTGGCTAAAGCGGCGGGTGGTGAGTGGTGAATCGTAGTCTAGCGTCTTGGCGGGCGACAGCAGTAACAGCATGGGGTAACCTGCAGAAATTCAAGG
The DNA here is from genome assembly GCF_012641365.1 of Leeia aquatica. NCBI lineage: Bacteria > Pseudomonadati > Pseudomonadota > Betaproteobacteria > Neisseriales > Leeiaceae > Leeia > Leeia aquatica. The sequence continues at coordinate 147,474 of NZ_JABAIM010000003.1, read as the reverse complement.
CAGCAGTTTAGCAAGGAGCGGGCAGGATGGGCAGAGTCTGGTGGCTGGTATTACTGCTGTGGCATGGCAGCGCGGGGGCCTGGATGTCCCCCTATGTGCTGCGTGCCCCCTTGCAGCCTGATCATGGCAAGGCTTGCGTAGCCACACCAGCGGTTCAGCGTGATGTCATCGGCGTCAGCTTCTATACCGATGCCCAGCACTCCGAAGCGGACCCTGCTTTGGTGGCGGCCAACAAGGCTGCGGCCAAGCCGCTGGATGACTATCTGCGACAGGTGCAGTCCTGGAGCAACCGCTATGTGCGCCTCGGGGATGCCGCGGGCGCCCGCTGCGCTGGACAATGGCTACAGGACTGGGCACAAGGGCAGGCGCTGCTCGGCAAGGTCAACCCACAGGGCGAGTATGAGCGTAAATGGCGCACCGCAGGGCTGGCGCTGGCTTATCTGCAGGTCAAGCCACGACTGCCGCTTGCACAGCGGCAGCAGATTGAGGGCTGGCTGCTGCAACTGGCAACGGCCGTACAGCAGCGCTATGCCGCCCGCAAGCGCGAGTCGGACTTCAACAACCACGCCTACTGGGCGGGCTGGAGCGTGATGACCGTGGCAGTCGCCACCGAGCAGCAAGCGCTGTTTGACTGGGCTTGTGACCAATACCGGCTGGGATTGGCCGAGCTACAAGATGATGGCACCTTGCCGCGCGAAATGGCGCGGGGCAAGAAAGCGCTGGCCTATCACCAGTTTGCGCTGTTGCCGCTGGTGTGGATGGCCGAGCTGGCGTCGCGGCAAGGGGTAAACCTGTATGAGGAGCGGGAGCGTCGCCTGTCGCGATTGGTATCGCGGGTGCTGGATAGTCTGGCGGACCCCGGCTGGATGGCGCAGCAGGCGGGGCGACCACAAGAGCCCGTCAGCGTCAAAGGACTGAATGCATCCTGGATGTGGCTGTGGCAGCAACATGATCCGGATGCGCGGTTGCAGCGCTGGCTGAAGGGGCTCACGTCCCTGCAGGCGTGGCAGGTGGGCGGCGATGTGCTGCTGTGGCAAGTGGCGGAGTAGCCCGGTTCGTAGAGAAGTCTAGTGTGTCCAGGACGGCAATACGGGCGCACCACACAGCAGTAGGCCAAGCTGGCTGAGCACGTGCCAAGGGTCGTGCGGGCTGACGCCTTTGCTGGCGCGATCAGCCTCGGCACACAATGACAAGGCGCGGCGCAGGGTGGGGCCATCCAGCCGCCGTGCGGCGGGGCCAACCCATTGCTGCTTGTCGCCCCATACCCGGTTTTCCCGCAGTAAGGCCGGTAACGCTTGTCCTTGAGCCAGACCGTGCGCCACCCGGTACAGCAGGTGGGCATCTTCATTGAGTGACCACAGCACCAGAGTGGGGGCCTCGCCCTCGGCCTTCAGACCATCCAGCATGCGCAGAAAACGGGCCGTATCCCCTTGCAGCACGGCTTCGGAGAGCTGAAACACATCAAAGCGGGCCACATTCAGTACCGCCTCTCGCACCTGCGCTTCGCTCAGCGCGCCTTCGGGGTAGAGCAGGGCCAGCTTCTGCACTTCCTGATGCGCAGCCAGCAAATTGCCTTCCACCCGTTCTGCCAGAAAGGTCAGCCCTGCAGGGTCCAGCTGCTGCTTCTGCTTTTGCAGCCTGCCATTCAGCCAGGCGGGTAGCGCCTGACGCTCCACCGGCGGGGTGGCGATGGTGACCCCGGCCTGTTGCAAGGCCTGAAACCATTTGCTGGATTGGGTGGCTTTGTCCAGACGGGGCAAGGTGATCAGCAGCAGGTTGTCGGGGTTGAGTGACTGGCTCAGCTGCTGCAAGGCTTCGCTGCCCTGGGTGCCTGGTTTGCCGGAAGGAATGGCGAGCTCAATGAACTTGCGGTCGGCAAACAGCGACATCGCATCATTGGCAAACAGCAGGGTGGACCACTGAAAGCCACTTTCCACCACATGGCTTTCCCGCGCCAAGAACCCGGCGCGCTGCGCGACTTCACGCAGCGCGTCACGGGCCTCGATCTGTAGCAGGGCTTCATCGCCATGCAGCACATACAAGGGGGCCAGCGGCCCCTGCAGGTGACGCGACAACTGCTCGAGTTTCAACTCCACGGCGGCATCAATCCCACTCAGTGAGCAGCTGGCGTGCTGCCAACCGGCGCGTGGGCCAGGCGGCGCAGCATCTGCTGCAGCGCGTCCTGCCGCATGTCCAGATACAGGCGGTTTTCTTCCTGCTCCTTGGCCAGCAAGGCATCGTCGCTATAGCTCATGCGGCGCACCAGCGAGATCTGGTTCTGCAGCAAGGTTTCGCCCGCGGCGCTGCGCAGGCGGAAGGAGAAGGTGTATTGCAGTTCGTATTCCTTCACCTTGCCGTCGATGTTGACCGAGCGCAGGTTGCGGTTGCGTGACTCCTGCAGGCTGTCCAGCACGGGCGCATCGCTGCTGCTCTGCGCCAGGACCTCCACCCCGCCGCGCTCACTCAGGGTACGCTGCGCGTCGAGGTCCAGTTGAAACACGCCGGACTTGGCCAGAAACACTTGCTTGAACGGCAGCTCCACCGGCTGGGCACCACGCAAGTGGAAGCCACAACCGGCCAGCAAGCCGAGCAGGCCGAGCAAGCACAGACGAGAGAGTAAGGTACGCATCAGCCGACCACCAGATTGACCAGACGCCCCGGCACCACCACCACCTTCTTGATGGTCTGGCCTTCGACGTGCTTCATCACATGCGGGTCTGCCAGTGCGGCGGCTTCGATGGCGGCGCGATCTGCCGCCTTCGGCACGCTGATCTGGCCCCGCAGCTTGCCATTCACCTGCACCACCAGCTCAATCTGGTCGCTGTCCATCGCCGCGGCTTCCGGTTCGGGCCAACCGGCGTTGACCAGCTCACCGGCAGTGGCCGCGTAGCCCAGCTCGGTCCACAAGGCGTGGGTGAGGTGCGGGCTGACCGGCGACAGCACGCGCAGCAGGATGCTGGCGCCTTCACGCAGTACCGAGGGTGCCACGGCCGCTGCACCTTCCAGCGTGTTCAGCAGCTTCATCGCACCGGATACCACCGTGTTGTACTGGAAGCGCTCGTAATCGTGGTTGATCTGCTTGAGCGTCAGGTGTACCTCACGGCGCAGTGCCTTGCTGGCGGCGTCCAGGCTGGCGGCGTCAACCGTCCCAGCGTCCTTCAGCGCGTCATGCTGCTTGTAGCACCAGGCCCAGACCCGGCGCAGATAGCGATAGGCGCCTTCCACACCGCTGTCCGACCACGCTGCGCTTTGCTCCGGCGGCCCGGCAAACATGGTGAACAGACGCGCGGTATCGGCCCCGAAGCGGCTGATGATGTCTTTCGGTTCCACCACATTGTTCTTGGACTTGGACATCTTCTCGATGCCGCCCATCTGCACCGGCTGACCATCTTCCTTGGCGACAGCGCTGACCGGACGGCCCTTGTCGTCGTGCTGGACCTCGACCTCGCTCGGGTAGAACCAGCGCTTCTTGCCATCAGCCTGTTCGCGGTAGTAGCTGTCGTTCAGCAGCATGCCCTGGGTAAACAGGCGGGTAAACGGCTCATCGATCTTTACCAGACCGATGTCGCGCATCGCCTTGGTCCAGAAGCGGGCGTACAGCAGGTGCAGCACAGCGTGCTCAATGCCGCCGATGTACTGGTCCATCGCCATCCAGTAATCGTTGCGCGCGTCCACCATGGTAGTGGCGTCCGGGCAGGCATAGCGCATGAAATACCAGCTGGAATCGACAAAGGTATCCATGGTGTCGGTTTCCCGCTGCGCCGGTTTGCCGCACTGCGGGCAATCGACGTGGAGGAAATCCGCACGGTGTTTCAGCGGGTTGCCCGAGCCATCCGGAATGCAGTCCGTCGGCAGTTTGACCGGTAGCTGATCATACGGCACCGGCACATCGCCACAGCTGGCGCAGTGGATGATGGGAATCGGCGTGCCCCAGTAGCGCTGGCGCGAGATGCCCCAGTCGCGCAGGCGGTAGGTGGTTTTCTTTTCGCCGTTGTTTTGCGCAGCCAGGTCGGCCACCACGGCGTCGACGGCGGCTTCGTAGTCCAGGCCGTCATACTTGCCGGAGTGGACGCAATGGGTCAGTTGCTTGTCGCCATACCAGCCCTGCCACTCCTTGGCATCAAACGGTTGGGTATCGACATGGGTCGTGGCAATCACTTGCTTGATCGGCAAGCCGTACTTGTTGGCAAAGGCAAAATCACGCTCGTCGTGCCCCGGCACGCCCATTACCGCGCCATCGCCATAACTCATCAGCACATAGTTACCGATCCACAGCGGTACTGCTTCGCCGGTCAACGGGTGAGTCACGGTCAAGCCGGTGTCCATGCCCTTTTTGTCCTGGGTGGCCAGCTCGGCTTCCGTGGTGCCGCCCTTCTTGCATTCCTCGATGAAAGCCGCCAGTGCTGGCTTCAGCTCTGCCGCACGGGTGGCCAGCGGATGCTCGGCTGCCACCGCGCAGAAGGTGACCCCCATGATGGTGTCTGCACGGGTGGTGAAGACAAACAGCTTGCCATCCTGAATCAGCGCGCCGGAGGCATCTCGCACGTCGTGCTTGAAGGCAAAGCGTACGCCGGTCGACTTGCCGATCCAGTTGCGCTGCATGGCGCGTACCTGGTCCGGCCAGCCTTCCAGCTGGTCGATGCTGGAGAGCAGTTCTTCGGCGTAACGGGTGATGGCAAAGTAGTAACCCGGAATCTCGCGCTTTTCCACAATGGCCCCGGAGCGCCAGCCGCGGCCGTCCACCACCTGTTCATTGGCCAGCACGGTCTGGTCCACCGGATCCCAGTTCACCACCTGGGTTTTCTTGTAGACAATGCCTTGCTCCAGCATCTTCAGGAAGAACCACTGGTTCCATTTGTAGTAGTCCGGGTCGCAGGTGGCGACTTCGCGCGACCAGTCAAAACCCAGCCCCAGCGGCTGCATCTGCGACTTCATGTCTTCGATGTTGGCGTAGGTCCACTCCGCCGGTGAGCGCTGATAGGCAATGGCTGCGTTCTCGGCGGGCAGGCCGAAGGCGTCCCAGCCCATCGGCATCAGCACGTTGAAGCCCTTCATGCGCAGGTGGCGGGCCAGCATGTCGTTGATGGTGTAGTTGCGCACATGGCCCATGTGCAGCTTGCCGGACGGGTAGGGCAGCATGGAGCAGGCGTAGTACTTCGGGCGGTTCGGGTCTTCCACCACCTTGAAGGTCTGTGCGGCTTGCCAATGGGCCTGAGCGGCCGGTTCAATCTCCGCCGGGCGGTATTGCTCTTGCATGGTGCGGTCTGTCCTTGCGTGCTGGGGGTCGCATCCGCGTGCATGCTTTCAGCATGGTTGGACTGGCGGTTTTGGCGCGACACCGTCATGATGTAAAGTGTTGATTATACCCACAGCACTGCCAACTCTGGCAGTCTGCTAACGCGAATGACAGGAGACCTGCATGAATGCCTTGCAACGATTGGGTTTGCTCGCCGCTTTAGCCATGCCCATGGCCGTTTTCGCTGTGCCTGCCGTGCAGGTCGCCAGGCTGCAGATGCCCGCCTGGGTGCAGCATGCCAATGGCAGCCGCCAGGCGCTGACCCCGGCAACGGTGCTGAAAGCGGGCGACCTGCTGCAGACCGGTACCGGCGGGCGGGTGGAGTTGTTGCTGAGTGAAGGCAGTACCGTCAAGCTGGGCGAGCAAGCGCAGTTCAAGGTGAGCAGCGTGGTCGCAGCCGAGGAAAACCAGGGCCTGTTTGCCGCTTCGCTGGATGTGCTCAAGGGGGCGTTCCGCTTTACCACCAGCAGCTCGCAGAAGCTGGCGCGCCGTGATGTGAGCATCCGGGTGGCTACGGTGACGGCGGGCATTCGCGGCACCGACCTGTGGGGCAAGTCTGATGAAGGTCGCGATCTGGTGTGTCTGATTGAAGGCAAGATCGGGGTTAGCCACACAGGCGGCGCGTCTGCCACGCTGGACCAGCCCTTGCAGTTCTATGTGGCCAACCGGGGTAGCCAGCCCGAGCCGGTGAGTTATGTTGACCGTAATAAGCTGGAAACCGATTGGGCACCGCAAACCGAAACCCAGTCTGGCCGGGGCGTAGCCGTGGTGCGGGGCGACTGGTCGCTGTATCTGGCAGCCTATCCGAAAAAGGCCGTCGCGCAGGCGTTGGTGAGTACGCTGGATGAGGCGGGTATTCCGGCTGTGGTGCAGCAGCGCAAGTTCAAGGGCCGCGCGGTGTATCTGGTCAGCGTGCCTGACTTTGACAGCGAAAGTGATGCCAACGCTGCGGCCTCGCTGGTGCTGGGGGTGGTGCCGGAGTTGCAGCCCAAGGCTGGGCTGCGCTGAGAGCCGGTTCATAGTCTGCTGCGTGGCGCCGATACGGCGTTGAAAATGGCTTCGGAATGCTCATTGACACCGAGTAAACTCCGCTTCCTCAGCCGTTTTCGCCTTGTCTCGGCCCCGCTGGCAAGACCATAAACCTGGCTCTGAGCGGCATTATTAAATAGAACGAGCGTTCTTGCCGGGTTTGCCCTTACAATACGCGCATTGTCCTGATCGGGGGTGGTAGCACCCCCTGCTTGTCATGCGTGATGATTTTCTGTCCGGACTGAATCCGGAGCAACTGGCCGCGGTAACCCTGCCGCATGAGTCGGCCCTGATCCTCGCCGGGGCGGGCAGCGGCAAGACCCGGGTACTGACCACCCGCATTGCCTGGCTGGTGGACAGTGGACTGGCCAGCCCTTTTGGCCTGATGGCGGTGACCTTTACCAACAAGGCAGCGCGGGAGATGCTGACCCGGTTGACCGCCATGCTGCCCATCAATACCCGGGGCATGTGGGTAGGTACCTTCCATGGGCTGTGCAACCGGCTGTTGCGCGCGCACCATCGTGAGTGTGGTTTACCTGCGGCGTTTCAGATTCTGGACATGCAGGATCAGCTGGCGCTGATCAAGCGGGTGATGCGTGCCTTGAATGTGGATGAGGAGCGTACGCCACCGCGGCAGGTACAGCAGTTCATCAACAGTCAAAAAGAAAGCGGCATCCGTGCCAGCGCCTGCGAGAGCTATGATCCGCAGACCCGCCGCTATATTGACGTTTATGGCGAGTATGAGCAGCAATGCCAGCGCGAAGGCGTGGTGGATTTTGCAGAGCTGCTGCTGCGGGCGTACGAATTGCTGTCACGCAATGCCATGCTGCGGGAGCACTACCAGCAGCGCTTCCGCCACATTCTGGTCGATGAGTTCCAGGATACCAACCGCCTGCAGTACCAGTGGCTGAAACTGCTGGGCGGGCCGGACACCGCCATGTTTGTGGTGGGCGACGATGACCAGTCCATCTATGCTTTCCGTGGTGCCAATGTCGGCAATATGCGTGATTTCGAGCGTGAATTCCGCATCGGAAAGGTGATCCGGCTGGAGCAAAATTACCGATCCTTCGGCAATATTCTGGACGCTGCCAACGCGCTGATCGAAAACAATGAAGGCCGTCTGGGCAAGCAATTGTGGACGGCTGCCGGACCCGGCGAGCCGGTGCGGGTATTCGAGGCGCTGACGGACCAGGACGAAGCGCACTTCATCGTAGAGGAAGTGCGGCAGCTGCACCGTGAGGGTACGGCGCTGGCCGACATGGCGGTGCTGTATCGCTCCAATGCGCAGTCCCGCCTGTTGGAGCATCAATTGTTTGCGGCCGGGGTGCCGTACCGGGTGTACGGCGGACTGCGCTTCTTCGAGCGGCAGGAAATCAAGCACGCACTGGCCTACCTGCGGTTGACTGCCAACCGGGATGACGACGGTGCCTGGCTGCGGGTGGTCAATTTCCCGGCGCGCGGCATCGGTGCGCGTACGCTGGAAGCGGTGCAGGTGGCGGCGCGGGAGGGGGGATTGTCCCTGTGGGCCAGTTGCTGCAGTCGCCCGCCGGGTGGCGCGGCGGCCAACAAGCTGGCGGTGTTCGTGCGCCTGATTGACGAATTGTCTGCCGAGATTGCCGAGTTGCCGCTGCCGGAAAAGATCGACGCCTTGCTGGACCGCAGCGGCCTGCGCGATTACTACCGCGCCGAGAAGGATGGCGAAGAGCGGCTGGAGAACCTGGAAGAATTGGTCAACGCGGCGCAGAACTTCCAGTACGAAGTGGAAGGCGGCACGGTTGAGGATTTTCTGGCGCATGCCTCTCTGGAATCCGGAGAGTTGCAGGCCGAAGTGGCGCAGGATGCTCTGCAACTGATGACGGTGCACTCCGCCAAGGGGCTGGAGTTTGACGCGGTCTGGGTCTGCGGTCTGGAAGAGGGGCTGTTTCCGCATGAGAACAGCCTCTCCGCCCATGATGGCATCGGTGAAGAGCGCCGCCTGATGTATGTGGCGATTACCCGCGCCCGCAAACGGCTATACCTGACGCTGGCGACGCAGCGTCAGCTGTACGGCCAGACCCGCTACAATCTGGCAAGCCGCTTCCTGCGCGAGATACCCGAGCCGCTGACGCAGTGGTTGAACCGTCGCCCGCCCAGCAGTGCAAACCATGGGGGCTATGCAGCTCCCCGCGTGCAAACCGGCGCTGCCGTGTATGCCGGTACGCAAGATCTGCAAGGTTTCCGCATTGGTCAGAGTGTGAAGCATGGCCGTTTTGGCCAAGGGGTGATCGTGGCAGCTGAAGGCTCGGGTGACGACGCACGTGTTCAGGTCAACTTCCCGGAGGCGGGCGTGAAATGGCTGTTGCTCAGCTATGCTCGGCTGGAAGCCTGCTGAGCGTGTTCAGGTGATGCAGCCCATAAAAAAACGCCCCGATGGGGCGTTTTTTTATGGGCGAAGCTGGATGGCTTAGTCCACCAGCGCGATCAGCTGCTGTCGCATTTTCTGCAGGGCTTTTTGCTCGATCTGGCGAATCCGCTCGGCGGAAACGCCATATTCGGCGGCCAGCTCGTGCAGGGTGGCGCCGCTGTCATCGCTCAGCCAGCGTGATTCCACAATGTGGCGGCTGCGTGCGTCCAGCGTGTCCAGCGCCGCGATCAGGCCTTCACCGTGCAGATGGGCGATGGCTTGCTGTTCCAGCCGGGCGGTGGGTTCATTGCGGGTGTCGGCCAGGTAGGCAATCGGAGCCTGCTGGGCGTTGTCGTCATCCGCTTCGGTGGGTTCCAGCGAAATATCCTGCCCGGACAGACGGGTGTCCATCTCCATCACGTCGGACGCCTTCACCCCCAGCTGCTCGGCAATATCCTGCGCTTCACGCTCGTTCAGGGCGCTGAAGCCGGATTTCATGCTGCGCAGGTTGAAGAACAGCTTGCGCTGGGATTTGGTGGTCGCTACCCGCACCAGACGCCAGTTCTTCAGGATGAACTCGTGAATCTCGGCCTTGATCCAGTGCACGGCAAAGGAGAACAGACGCACGCCCCGGCTGGGGTCAAAGCGCTTGACCGCCTTCATCAGGCCGATATTGCCTTCCTGGATCAGGTCGGCCTGCTGCAAGCCGTAACCGGCATAGCTGCGGGCGATGGACACCACCACCCGCAGGTGCGACAGCACCAGCTGGCGGGCAGCCTCCACATCGTTGTGGCGGTGCAGACGCTCAGCCAGCGCCTGTTCCTCTTCCTGCGTCAGCAGGGGGAACTGGTTGACGCTGTGAATGTAGCTCTCCAGATTCCCCGTCGAAACGGTTAGCGGGATGACCGCAGTGGACGTCATGGATGTCTGCCTTTCTGCTTTCGGGTCTGACAAAATATTAGCACTCGGGCAATGAGAGTGCCAATCCTGTCAAAAGTTCAACCTTCATGGGGGAACTAGAGACGGGATGGCGACTGCAACAACAACGGTTTTGAATCAGGCGGCAAGGCTCAGGCGGCTTGCAGCTTCTCGTATTTGACCAGCAGCACTTCCCGGGTCTCGACATTGTCCGGGTCGTGCGGAATACAGTCTACCGGGCAGACTTCCTGGCACTGCGGCGTATCGTAGTGCCCCACGCACTCGGTGCAGCGGTTCGGGTCGATCTCATAGATTTCCGGGCCCTGCGAAATGGCCTGATTCGGGCACTCCGGCTCACAGACATCGCAGTTGATGCATTCATCCGTGATCATTAAAGACATAGTAATTTCCTCAACTATTCAGTTCGATTCTGGCACGGCCTGCCGCGTCAATCAAGCGGGCTGGTCGGACCGTTGCAGCAAGGCATAGCTGACCCGTCCTGCCTTGCCTTGCCGCTGTATGGTCCATTCGGCAGGCAGCTCGGGCAAATGTTCACCTTCGATATACAGCCGCCCACCCGGCTTCAGCCGCGCCGCCACCAGGGGCAGCACGGCGGGCAGCAGGTTGGCGGCAAACGGCGGGTCCGCAAAAATCACATCAAACTGCTCGCTGGACTGGCGCAACCATTGCAGAGCATCACCCGGCACAATGTCGATCTGCTGTGCCTGCAGCAACTGGCGATTCTGCTTCAGTTGCCGTACCACGCTGTGGCTCAATTCCAGCGCCACCACCCGTGCAGCATGGCGGGATGCCGCCTCAAAAGACAGCGCACCGCTGCCGGCAAACAAGTCCAGGCAACTTTGTCCGTGCAGGTCTTGTCCCAGCCAGTTGAAAACGGTTTCCCGCACCCGGTCCGAGGTTGGGCGCAGGCCGTCACCGTCCGGAAAGCTGAGCAGGCGGCGGCGCCATTGCCCGCCGATGATGCGTACCTGATTGCGTAACATGCTGATGTGCAGTCCGGGCGCGATGAAGTAGCGCGCCGGGGCCGGGCTCCCGTACAATACGTCATTTGCATGCCCGAACGGTCGGGCGGCAAATTGACCTAATAAAACAGGATATTATACCCCGATTGCGGGTCAGGCGTTAAGCAGGATCAAACCGACGCCGGTCGCCACGTATCGGGACAGAAAGCCACGATGTTCAGTTTCTTCAAAAAAGACAAGTCCGCAGCCGATCCCGCCGTCAGCCAGCCTGAGGCCCCCGCGACCGAAGAGGCCCCTAAACTGGGTTGGGCGGCCCGGCTGAAGCAGGGGCTGACCAAAACCCGTCAGCAATTCACCAAGCAACTGGCGGGCCTGTTTGGTGGCGGCCAGATTGACGAAGACCTGTATGAAGAGCTGGAAACCGTCTTGCTGACCGCCGACATGGGCGTGGATGCCACGCAGACCCTGCTCAAGACCGTGCGTGACCGGGCGACCCTGCGTGAGTTGAAAGACCCGCGCGCGTTGAAGCAGGAGCTGCAGGAGGCGTTGACCGAGCTGGTGCTGCCGCTGGAGCGCCCGCTGGACATTTCAACCCACCATCCTTACGTGATCATGATGGTGGGGGTGAATGGTGCCGGCAAGACCACCTCGATCGGCAAGTTGACCCATTATTTCCAGTCCCAGGGCAAGTCGGTGCTGCTGGCCGCGGGTGATACCTTCCGCGCTGCAGCCCGCGAGCAGTTGATGGCCTGGGGCGAGCGCAATGGCGTCACGGTGATCGCGCAGGACGGTGGCGACCCGGCTGCAGTGGCGTTTGACGCCATCAACGCGGCCAAGGCGCGCAATATTGACGTGGTGCTGGTGGATACCGCCGGGCGCTTGCCGACCCAGCTGCACCTGATGGAAGAGATCAAGAAGGTGAAGCGGGTGGTTACCAAGGCCGAAGGCAGCGCGCCGCATGAAGTGCTGCTGGTGCTGGATGCCAATACCGGGCAGAACGCGGTGGCGCAGGTCAAGGCGTTTGACGATGCGCTGGGGGTAACCGGCCTGATCCTGACCAAGCTGGATGGTACCGCCAAGGGCGGCGTGATTGCCGCGATTGCCCGTAGCCGCCCGGTGCCGTTGCGCTTTATCGGGGTTGGCGAGCAGCGCGACGACCTGCGCCCCTTTGTGGCCGCCGACTTTATCAACGCCCTGTTCGACGACGAGTAAGCCCATGTCGTTCATCAAGCTGAGCCAGGTCAACAAGCGTTATCCGGATGGTCACCAGGTGCTGAGCAATGTCAGCTGCGAGGTGGCGGCAGGCGAAATGGTGTTCCTGACCGGCCATTCCGGCGCGGGCAAGAGCACCCTGCTCAAGCTGCTGGCCGCCATTGAGCGGCCCACTTCGGGCAGCGTGCTGGTGGGCGGGCAGAATCTGGCCGCGCTCAAGCCGTTCGCCATCCCCATTCTGCGGCGCAATCTGGGCCTGGTGTTTCAGGACCACAAGCTGTTGTTTGACCGTAGCGTGTTTGATAACGCCATGCTGCCCTTGTCCATCATTGGCTACCCGCCGAAAGAAGCCGCCAAGCGGGTGCGGGCCGCGCTGGACAAGGTGGGCCTGCTGAGCAAGGAAAAAGCGTTGCCCATTACCTTATCCGGCGGCGAGCAGCAGCGGCTGTGTATTGCGCGGGCGGTGGTCAACCGTCCCAGCATCCTGCTGGCCGATGAGCCGACCGGCAATCTGGATGCCCAGTACGCCGAAGACATCATGCAGCTGTTTACTACCTTCAATCAGGTCGGCACCACCGTGTTGATCTCTACCCATGATGAAGCGGTGTTGTCCCGCTATGCCAATCGACGCCTGCACCTGGAGCAGGGGAGGCTGGTGGCATGAAGGCATGGTGGTGGGCGCATCGCAAGGCGCTGTTCAGTGGCCTGCGCAATCTGCTGCGGCAACCGTTTGCCCTGCTGCTGACGTTGAGCATGATCGGGGTGGCGCTGGCCCTGCCGACGTTGCTGTGGGTGATGCTCAGCAATGGCGAGCGGGTGGTGGCCCGCTTGCCGGTGCAACCGCAGCTGACGCTGTTTCTCAAGCCGGAAGTCAGTGCGGATACAGCCAGACAGCTGCAGAAGCAGATTGAGGCCAGCAGCGGTGTCAAGGTGCAATGGATCGGACGCGAGGCCGCGTTCAAGGATCTGATCGGCCGCGCCAACCTGGCTGAGCTGGGCGATGCCTTGCCGGACAATCCCTTGCCGGACGCACTGGTGTTGCAGTTTGCCGATCCAGCGGCACCGGCTCAGCAGCAGGCGCAGTGGGCGGCACGCCCGGAGGTGGCCGAGGTGGTGCATGATGCCGCCTGGGTGGAACGGCTGGTGGCGATTACCCAGCTGGGGCGCAGCCTGATCGGCTGGTTGAGTGCGCTGCTGGCGATCGGCCTGCTGGTGGTGATGGGCAATACCGTGCGGCTGCAGATCCTGTTACGGCGGGACGAGATTGAAGTCAGTCGCCTGATCGGTGCCACCCGCGCCTTTATCCGGCGGCCTTTCCTGTACTTTGCCGGGCTGCAAGGCATGCTGGGCGGTGCCACCGCCTGGGGCATTACCGCGCTGGCCACCTGGCAGCTGTCAGCGCCGGTGCTGCATCTGGCGCGCCTGTACGGCACCGAGCTGACCCTGGCCTACCTGCCGTGGTGGCAAGGGCTATTGCTGATGGCTGCAGCCGGGGTACTGGCCTGGCTGGGGGCCTGGGTGGCGGTGACCCGCCACCTGCTGCAACTGGACCACCGCTGAACCGAGGCGCCGCAACGTCGGCGCTTACTCGATGTTCTGCACCTGCTCGCGCATCTGTTCGACCAGCACTTTCATGTCCACCGAGGTCTGGGTCAGCTCCAGCGAAGCCGCCTTGGAGCCGAGGGTATTCGCCTCGCGCTGCAACTCCTGCATCATGAAATCCAGTCGCTTGCCGACCACGCCACCTTGCTTGAGGATGCGGCGCACTTCGCTGCAATGCGCGCCAAGCCGTGACAACTCTTCGTCCACGTCGATTTTCTGCGCGAACAGCGCCAGCTCCTGCTGGATGCGCTGATCATCGGCTTGGCCGAAGACTTCCTGCAGGCGCTCCACCAGCTTCTGTTGATAAGCTTGGACCAGCTGCGGCATCTTCGGGCGGGTGGCTTGTGCCAGCGCTTCGATGCCTTCCAGCCGCTCTCGCAGCACGTCCGCCAGCTTGGCACCTTCCCGCTTGCGGGAAGCGACAAAGTCCTGCAGGGCCTGCTGCATGGCTTGCTGCAAGGTACGGCTCAGCCGCTCGTTATCGACCTCGGTAGCGGCCATGACGCCGGGCCAGCGCAGGATATCGGAGACCGACAGGCCGCGCGCGCCCCCAGCCTGTGCCAGCACGCGTTGCTCGGCGGCCAGCAGGGCGCTCACCATGCGGTCGTTGACCTCCAGCGCGGCTTGGGCATCAGGTCGGGCGGTGAGGTTGATGCGACACTCCACCTTGCCCCGGCTGATGGCGCCGGACAGGGCTTCACGCAACAGCGGCTCGAAGGCACGCAGCTCTTCCGGCATGCGGAACACGGCATCGAGGAATCGGTTATTGACCGCCCGCAATTCCAGCGTCATCATGCCCAGATCGGTCTCTGCGGTCACGGACGCGTAACCCGTCATGCTGGCGATCATCATGCTTCCTTTCTGCTATACCGGAGTGTGTGGCTCCGGCTTTACAAGGGGTTGGCGAACTAAGACAATGCGACAGTCATGCCGGGAGTGGCGGAGCCCTCCTGTTTGCAGCTGCCATACCGTCCGGTAACCGGACCGGTCACCGAATACGAATCTGGTTAGAGGGCATGGGGCAACAAACCAATCAACCGCTGCCGCGCGGTTATCAGCTGCTGAATTATACCATCGTGAAGCCCCTCAGCTCGGGCGGCTTCAGTATTGTCTATCTGGCGCACGATGAGAGTGACCAGCCGGTCGCCATCAAGGAGTACCTGCCCAGCTCGCTGGTGCTGCGCACTTCGGGTGATGTGGTGGAACCCTCCAATGCCGACTACCTGCCCACCTTCCGCTATGGCCTGAAGTGCTTCTTTGAGGAAGGCAAGGCGCTGGCAGGCATCCAGCATCCGAATGTGGTGCGCGTGCTCAATTTCTTCCGCGCCAACGAAACCGTCTACATGGTGATGAACTATGAGCGCGGCCGCACCCTACAACGGGAAATCCAGCTGCGGCCCGGTCCGGTCAAGGAAAGCATGATCCGGCTGGTGTTTGGCCAGCTACTCAACGGGCTGCGCGACGTGCATTTGCACAAGCTGCTGCACCTCGATATCAAGCCCGCCAATATCTATATCCGGCAGGATGGTACGCCAGTACTACTGGATTTTGGCTCCGCCCGCCAGACGCTGACGGACAACAATCCACGGCTGTCGCCCATGTTCACCCCGGGTTTTGCGCCACCGGAGCAATACCGCGACCGAGATAACCTTGGGCCGTGGAGCGATGTCTATGCGGTGGGTGCCAGCATTTTTGCCTGCATGGCCAAGCACGCGCCTCAACCCGGTGACGCGCGGGTGATCGAGGATAAATACCGCCCGGTCAGCCAGAACAAGGTCTGGCGGGAAATGTACTCACCGCAGCTGCTGGAGCTGGTGGACTGGTGTTTGCAGCGGGATTTCATGGACCGGCCGCAGTCGGTCCTGCAATTACAAAAAGAATTGTTGCGCACGGATTATCAGGTGCCTCAGGTCAGCATGTTCAAGCGGGTCAAGGAATTCCTGCAGCGTGACTTGATCAGCCGCAAGGACTGAACAGGATGAAATTCTCGATTTATCAGGAAAGCCGCCGCGGCGGCCGCAAATACAATCAGGACCGCATGGGCTATAGCTACAGCCGCGACTCGCTGCTGCTGGTGGTGGCTGATGGCATGGGGGGGCACCTGCAGGGCGAAATCGCGGCACAGATTGCGGTGGAGCTGATGGTCAACCGCTTCGAGGAGCAGGCCAAGCCGGTGGTGCGTGAGCCCGCCGCCTTTCTGTACGAGACCATCCACCAGGCGCACGACGCCATTCTGGGCTATGCCAGCAAGAACCAGCTGCTGGAAACGCCGCGCACCACGGTGGTGGCCTGTATCGTGCAGGACAATATGGCCTACTGGGCGCACGTGGGTGACTCACGGCTGTATTTTTTCCACAATAGCGAGCTGGTGGCGCTGACGCAGGACCACTCCCGGGTCAAGCAACTGGTGCAGATGGGCAAGATTACCGAGCGTGAGGCGGAAACCCATCCGGACAAGAACAAGATCTACAACTGCCTGGGCAGCATGCTGCCGCCTGAGGTGGAGCTGGCGCCGCGTCGCCCTGTCGCCAATGGCGACACCATCTTGCTGTGTACCGATGGCGTGTGGGGCGCGCTGGATTCCCATGACATGGTGCAATACCTGACCCATTATCCGGTGCTGTACGCGCTGCCACAGTTGATGGACCGGGCTGAATTCAACGGCGGCAAGCACGCCGATAACCTGACCGCGCTGGGTATTACCTGGCTGGAGGAAGAGGATGGCACCATTGCCACCGCCACCTCCACCCTGAAGATGAACCCCGATGTGGTGACCACCCAGATGGACACCCTGCGGGTTTCGGATGATGTGAAGGCCAGCGGTGAGGTCAGCGATGACGACATCGAGCGCGCCATTGCCGAAATCCAGAACGCCATCCGCAAATTTTCCAAACCCTGATTGTTGAAAGCTGCCATGCGCCCATCGCAACGTGAACCGGGGCAGCTGCGCCCGGTACGTCTGACCCGTCATTACACCCGCCACGCCGAAGGCAGTGTGCTGGTGGAGTTTGGCGATACCCAGGTGATCTGCACCGCCAGTGTTGAGTCCGGTGTGCCCGGTTTCCTCAAGGGCAAAGGGCAGGGCTGGCTGACGGCAGAATACGGCATGCTGCCGCGCTCGACGGGTAGTCGCATGAAGCGCGAAGCCGCGCAAGGAAAGCAAAGCGGCCGTACCCAGGAGATCCAGCGCCTGATTGGCCGTAGCCTGCGCGCGGTGGTGGATCTGGGTGCGCTGGGTGAGCGGCAGGTGCTGGTCGATTGCGATGTGATCCAGGCCGACGGCGGCACGCGGACCGCTAGCATTACCGGTGCTTTTGTGGCGGTGCACGACGCCTTGTCCCTACTGGTGCAGCGAGGTGAGCTGACCGCCTTGCCGATCCGCGACCATGTGGCCGCGGTTTCAGTCGGTATCTGGCAGGGTTTGCCGGTGCTGGATCTGGATTACCCGGAAGATTCCGACTGCGAAACCGACATGAATGTGGTGATGACCGGCGCAGGGCGTTTCATTGAAGTGCAGGGTACCGCCGAAGGTGTGGCATTTGACCGTACGGAGATGAATCAGATGCTGGACTTGGCCAGCGCAGGCATTGCCCGCCTGATCGAGCTGCAGAAAGCCGCGCTGGCAGGCTGAGCCCACCAAGCGCTGCGTCTTGCTTAGCTGCGGGCCGGGGCCAGCACCACGGCCTCACCTTCCAGCACCACCGTGTCGCCCACGCGGCAAGTGGTGCTCAGCGTCACTTTCTTCTTGGCCGGGTCCAGCGAGGTGACTTCCACTCGTGCCACCACGGTATCGCCCGGGCGTACCGGTGCGCGGAATTTCAGCGACTGACTCAGGTAAATGGTGCCCGGACCTGGCAGGCGGGTACCCAATACCGCAGACACCAGACCGGCTGACAGCATGCCGTGAGCAATGCGGCCTTTGAACAGCGTGCCCTCTGCGTACTGCTGGTTCAGGTGCGCCGGATTGGTATCACCGGTGACACCGGCAAACAGCACAATGTCTGCTTCGGTGACCGTACGGCCGATCTCGGCGGCGAGGCCCATACTCAAATCTTCAAACGCATACGATTGCTGCATGACCGATCCTTGCGATTCAGCGGGAAGCTGCATTTTGCGTTGCAGCATGCTGGCTTGGCAAGAGGGTGTCTTGCGGGAATGGCAATGTTACGTTAACGTAAACGTAAATTTGCGATGCTGTAAATTATTCAAGCGCTTGCTTTGTTAATTAAAATGCGCTAAAACAGCAAACTATGACGGCTGCTCAAACGTTTGTTTAAAACGGCAGGGCGGAATGCTTACCGGCAGGCGGCAAGCCTGCTAGACTTGATGGATTAACGTCGTCATGCCGCAGTGCGGCATGACAGTGCGCAGCGGCGGGGTGAGAGCCCTGTCGCCCATGAACGGGGCAGTAGACTGCCCAGCTGATACATCTCTGGAGGCGTATGAAGGTCCTGGTCGCAGTCAAGCGCGTTGTGGATTACAACGTCAAGGTGCGGGTCAAGGCAGATGGCAGCGGCGTAGATATCGCCAACGTCAAGATGTCGATGAACCCCTTTGATGAAATCGCGGTGGAAGAGGCTGTACGCCTGAAAGAAGCCGGCAAGGTCACGGAAATCATTGCCGTCTCGCTGGGCGTGAGCCAGTGCCAGGAAACCCTGCGCACCGCGCTGGCCATGGGGGCAGACCGTGCGGTGCTGGTGGAAACGGCAGCTGAACTGCAACCGCTGGCCGTGGCCAAGCTGCTGAAAGCCATTGTCGACAAGGAACAACCGCAACTGGTGATCCTCGGCAAGCAAGCGATTGATGACGATGCCAACCAGACCGGCCAGATGCTGGCAGCACTGAGTGGCATGCCGCAAGGTACGTTTGCCTCCAAAGTGGATCTGCAGGCGGGTACCGTAGCGGTGACTCGTGAAGTGGATGGCGGTCTGGAAACCGTGGACCTCAAGCTGCCTGCGGTGGTGACCACCGACCTGCGCTTGAACGAGCCGCGCTACGTCAAGTTGCCGAACATCATGGCCGCCAAGAAGAAGCCGCTGGAAACCCTGAGCCCGGAAGCGCTGGGTGTGGATGTCACCCCGCGCCTGACCACCGTGAAGGTGGCCGAGCCGGCTGCGCGCAGCGCAGGCAAGAAGGTGGCCAGCGTGGCTGAGCTGGTGGAAAAACTGCGTAACGAAGCGAAGGTGCTGTGATGAGCGTCCTGGTTATTGCTGAACACGACAACACGCAGCTGAAGGCTGCCACCCTGAATACCCTGAGCGCAGCCCAGAAGCTGGGTGGCGACATCCATCTGCTGGTCGCAGGCCACCAATGTGGCGCTGTGGCGGAAGCCGCTGCCAAAGTGGCTGGCGTCGCCAAGGTGCGGGTGGCCGATGCGGCCCATCTGGGGCATCAACTGGCCGAAAACATCGGTAGCTTGGTGGCGGAACTGGCCAAGGGCTATGGTGCCGTGCTGGCTCCGGCGACCACCAGTGGCAAGAACTATCTGCCGCGCGCGGCCGCCCTGCTGGATGTGGCGATGATTTCCGAAGTGGTGGGCGTGGAGTCGGCGGATACCTTCGTGCGCCCGATCTATGCCGGTAATGTGCTGGCTACGGTCAAATCGTCCGACAGCATCAAGGTCATGACGGTGCGGACCACTGCGTTTGATCCGGTCGCCGCCAGCGGCGGTACCGCTGCGGTGGAAAGTGTGGCGACGGGTGCGGACAGCAGCCTGTCCCGTTTTGTGAGCGCGGAAATGACCAAGTCCGAGCGTCCGGAGCTGACCTCGGCCAAGATCATTGTGTCCGGTGGCCGTGGTCTGGGCTCGGAAGAGAACTTCCAGAAGGTGCTGGTGCCGCTGGCGGACAAGCTGGGCGCGGCGGTGGGCGCATCGCGTGCTGCTGTGGACGCGGGCTATGCGCCGAACGACTATCAGGTGGGTCAGACCGGCAAGGTGGTGGCGCCGCAGCTGTACGTGGCGGTGGGCATCTCGGGTGCGATTCAGCATCTGGCCGGGATGAAGGACAGCAAGGTGATCGTCGCCATCAACAAGGACGAAGAAGCCCCGATCTTCCAGGTGGCGGATTACGGCCTGGTGGGCGACCTGTTCACGGTACTGCCGGAACTGCAAGCCGAGCTGGCCAAGTAAGGTTTGACTGGCCACCCACAGCTGGGTGGCCCGCGTGACATCGCCCCTGTCTGCAGCATGACTGCCGGGCAGGGGCGTGTTGTTTGCACATTGGCAAGTTCGCAATTTGCCGATTGATCCTCCATGATTCAAGCGGGTCAGCGCATTCAAATAAAGCAAGCGCTTGACCATTACTTACTGCGGAGCCACGCCATGACTGCCTTTGCCACGCCTGTGCGCGACATGCTGTTTGCCCTGAAATCCCTGACCGACTTTGATCAGGTCGCCCGCCTGCCCGGTTATGAAGAGGCTACGGCAGAGCTGGCAGACGCCGTGTTTGAAGAAGCGGGCAAATTTGCCAACGGCGTGCTCGCCCACTTGAACCAGCCGGGCGATGTACAAGGCGCGCAGTGGTCGGACTATCAAGTGAAAGCAGCAGACGGTTTTGCCGAAGCCTACCGGCAATTCGTCGAGGCGGGCTGGAACAGCCTGGGAGGGGATACGGCATTTGGTGGGCAGGGCCTGCCTGCCGCCATTTCGGTGGCCGTGAACGAGATGTGGTGCGCGGCCAATCTGTCCTACAGCCTGCTGCCGTTGCTGACGCAAGGGGCCATCGAGTCCCTGCACCATCATGCGTCGGATGCGCTGAAAGCGACCTACCTGCACAAGATGGTGGAGGGGGTCTGGACCGGCACCATGAACCTCACCGAGCCGCAGGCGGGTTCCGACCTGAGTCAGGTGCGCAGCAAGGCGGTGCCGGAAGGTGAGCACTACCGCATCAGCGGGCAGAAGATTTTCATCACTTGGGGTGAGCACGACTGCGCTGAAAACATCATTCACCTGGTGCTGGCGCGCTTGCCGGATGCGCCGGCCGGGGTGAAGGGTATTTCCCTGTTCGTGGTGCCCAAGTATCTGGTAGGTGCAGATGGTGCGCTGGGGGCGCGTAACGATGTGCGCTGTGTGTCGATTGAGCACAAGCTGGGCATCCACGCCAGCCCGACCTGCGTGATGCAGTTCGGCGAGCAGGGCGGAGCGATTGGCTATCTGGTCGGCGAGCCGAACCGTGGCCTCGAATATATGTTTACCATGATGAACCATGCCCGGCTTGGCGTGGGCGTGGAGGGGGTGGCAATTGCCGAGCGCGCCTATCAGCAGGCGGTCTGGTACGCGCGAGACCGCGTGCAGAGCCGCGAGCTGGGCGGCAGCAACCCGGCGCCGGTAGCGATCATCCGTCACCCGGATATTCGCCGCATGCTGATGTCGATGCGTTCGCAGATCGAAGCCATGCGCGCCTTGTCCTATGTGGCGGCGGTGGCACTGGACATGGCTGCCGTGCACCCGGATGCGGCGGCGCAGAAGCAACAACAGGCGCTGGTGGACTTCCTGATCCCGATTGTGAAGGCATGGAGTACCGAGCAGGCACAGGAAATCACCTATCTCGGCGTGCAGATCCATGGTGGCATGGGTTTCATTGAAGAGACCGGCGCGGCACAGTTCATGCGCGATGCGCGGATTACCACCATCTACGAAGGCACCACCGGCATCCAGGCGCTGGACCTGATTGGCCGCAAGCTGGCACGGGATGGTGGCGCGACCGCCAGGGCAGTATTGGCGATGGCCGCTGCCGATGCAGAAAAAGCCCGTGCCTGCGGGGAAACCGGTGCCCGGGTCGCCGACGCCTTGCAAGCGGCGCTCAAACTGGCACAGCAGAGCAGTGACTGGATGGTTGTCCAGTTCAGTGGCCAGCCGCGCGCGGCTGCCGCGGGTGCCGTGCCGTATCTGAAACTGATGGGGACGGTGCTGGGTGGCATGATGATGGCGCGCCAGGTGGTGGCGGCCACTCAGCAGCGCGACAGCGACCCAGCCTGGTTTGATGCCAAGCTGGCCACCGCCCGCTTCTACGCCGAGCACAGCCTGCCGCTGGTCAGCGGCTTGCATGTGCAAGTCACCGGCGGTGCTGAAAGTGTGCTGCTGATGGACGATGCCCAGTTCTGACAGGGCGCTGTGATCCCCCATGACAAAACGCCCGCAAGGGCGTTTTGTCATGGGGCGGGCGGTAATTGCTGCTGAAAGAACAGGGTGACGTCGTTGTTGATCCGGCGGTGGATGGCGGCGCGGTCAATGCCCGGCGCATCACTGCATATCTCCGCCAGTTCGGCGACCAGGTTTGAGGGGCAGGGGGCGATGAAAACGAAATGTCCCGCCTCGATGCGGTGGTCGCCACGAATATTGGGAAGCAGCTTGCGCAGGCGCTCCACACTGAACGGCTCGCGGATCAGGTGGTCCTGGCTGGCCTGATAGAGCAGGACCGGCTGCTGCAACTGGCGCAGACGCTCATCGCTCAGCATGAAGACCCCCGCCGGGGCCATCAGCACCAGGGCTTTCAGGCGCGGGTCCGCCACCACCGGCAACACTGGCTCCACCGGCTGGATAAATCCTCGCTCGCGGTAGGCCTTGCAGGTCAGCGGGTCATCGCGCTGGCTGCTGCAATAAGCGTCATAGCGGGCTTGCTGCACATCGCCTGCCGCACTGGCCAGCACGGTGTAACCGCCTGCCGAGAAGCCGATGGCGCCGATGCGCTGCGGATCAACTCGGCTGGACAAGGCCGGGTCCGCTAGCACATGGTCCAGAACCCGCTGCAATTCACGCGGGCGATCGTGTGATTGCAGGGTGGTGCCTAACGCTTGCTGGTTCTCGTGATTGTCAAACGGATGGGTGAAGGTCACCACCACAAACCCGGCGCGAGCCAAGTGGTCCGCCAGATCACGGTGTGCCAGGCTGTTGCCGCCATTGCCATGCGAGATCAACAGCAAAGGGTGGCGGCCCTCAAGTGGCCGACCGTTGACAGCAACCTGCAGGCTGAAGCTGCCCACCCGCAATGTTTGCTCTGGACTGTCGCTGGGATACCACATCTGGGCCGCAATCCGGCTTTGCCGTACCGGGTCCTGGACTTCAAAGCGTTGCAGGCCGATGGCCTGGCTCAATACGGGTAGCATCAGGCAAACACCAAGCAGGTGTAGAAATGATCGGGGCATGATGAGGCACTCACAGGTCAACGGGCAGCAGCATGTCCATCCGCAGCTGCTGGGGTTGAATGATCTGATCCGGAGGGTAGTATTCCAGCTCGGGCCGCGCCGCCAGCTGTTGCCCGGACTGCGGCAGCCACACCGCATGCAGGTAATTGACGCTGTGCTGGATGCTGGCGACACTGCCCTGGTGCTGGAAGCGGGCATAGCGGCCAGCCGGTATCCGGCGCGCCTGCCAGCCTTCCGGAACGGGGCTGCCCTCAGGCCATGCAATGGCAGCCAGATAGCGCAGCTGGCGCTGGTCCGGGCTGATATCCAGCACCCCCCAGGCGGCAGACTGCTGTACTTGCGGGTGGGTGCGGAGCTTGCGCCACAGATCGGGGATCAGCTGGGCTGACTCATGGCCATACAACTGCAAACCGAGTCCCGCGACGTGCCGTTCGGGAAGGGTTTGCCATTCCGGTGTCAGTGTGATGCCCTCAAAGCGGTGCAGCAGGTATTCCGGGGTGAGGCGGGGCCGCGGGAAGCTGGCGGGCAGCTGCTCGGCACGTCGATACTGGGTGGGCGAGCAATGAAACTCGCGGCGGAAAGCGCGGGTAAAAACCTCATGCGAGTCAAAGCCGCAGGCCAGGGCAATGTCCAGCACACTATGCTGACTGTACCGTAACTGTTCGCTCGCTTGCGCCAGACGGCGGCGACGGACATAGTCCATCAGCGATTCACCCACCACCGCCCGGAACAGCCGGTGTAGCTGCCAGACGGACAGCTGGGCGAATGCGGCCAGATCCTCCGCCTGCAAGGATTGGCCCAGTTCTGCTTCGATGTGGTCAACCACGCGGTTGACCTGCTGCAGGCTCAGCTCAAGGGATGTACGCATGCCCGGATTGTACCCATCGGTTTTGACGATGGGCTTGAGCTTTTGTGCGACAGCTTATTGCTGGCCAGCGTACTCGATATGCCCGTTGCCTACCGCTTTGGCGGCAAACAGGGCGCGATCGGCCCGCATCACCAGCGAGTGGCTTTTCTCGTTGCCCTGCATTTGTGCAATGCCTGCAGACAGGCTGACCTGGATCTTGTCGTTCTGCACAAACACCGGTGAGCGGTGCAGGATCAGCTGCAAGCGGTCCAATACAAAACGGGCTCCCTTGAGGTCGGTCTCCGGCAGGACCAGCAGAAATTCTTCTTGCCCATAGCGCACCATGCTGTCGCTGTCGCGCATGACCGAGCGGCCTACCGTGACCAGATGCTGCAGCAGCTTGTCCGAGCTGTCGATGCCGTGCCGCTTCTTGTGCTCCTCGAAGCTGTCGATGGCGATCAGGGATACCGTCAGCTTGGTACGTGTCGACTGCGCTTTGCTGACCTCTTTGGCCAGCGTCTTGTCCATGCCCAGCCGGTTCTGCACCCCGGTAATCAGGTCGTGTTCCATGTCGTGGTGGCTCATTTCCACTTCATGCTGCAGTTGCTGCAGGGTTTGGCGGGTTTCGTTCAATTCGGTGCGTGATGCTTCCACCGTTTGCTGCATGGAGCGGGTGGTACTGATCAGGCTGTTGAGCAGGTGCAGCACGCGGGTCTTGTCGTCTGCCTGGCTCAGGTCCTCTATGGAGGTTTCCAGCGTGGCATTCTGCCCGCCCAGGTATTGCACCAGCTGCAGGGTGGTCAGATTGGCGTCCTGTACCACCTGCTGTACCTGTGCAACCAGCTGCGCATCCTGCATCGCGGGCTGTGCGGTGCCGGTCACATCATAGTAAAAGCGGGCGTAATTTTCCGGGGTGGGGGGCAGACTTTGTTCAGCCAGACGAATCAGGGCAATGCGGGCAATATCAGCAGGAGAGGCAGCCATAGGGTTCCAGTGTGTCGCACTATTCTTGTAGGGATCAGCGGCATCGCCAAAAGCGGACTGCGCGAGTCGGGGCAAGGATAACCAGCGGGCTGCATGAACGCAAGCCTGCAGGCCATGACGAATGCGTGGCTGTGGCCTGATTCGCAGCAAAGCCTGTTAGAATCAGCGCTTTACGCACGCAACGGGAAAAGCGGCATGCATATCCATATCATTGGCATTTGCGGAACCTTCATGGGGGGGATTGCGGCCATTGCCAAAGCAGCGGGGCATCGGGTAACAGGCTGCGATGCGGGGGTGTACCCGCCGATGAGTACCCAGCTGGAGCAGTTGGGCATTGAGTTGATTGAAGGCTTTGCTGAGCAGCAACTGGACCTGCAGCCGGATCTGTTCGTGGTCGGCAATGTGGTGTCGCGCGGCAATCCGCTGATGGAGGCCATCATGGACCGTGGCCTGCCCTATACCTCGGGGCCGCAGTGGCTGGCGGAGCATGTGCTGCGCGACAAGTGGGTGCTGGCGGTGGCCGGTACGCACGGCAAGACCACCACCAGCTCGATGCTGGCGTGGATATTGGAGCATGCGGGTTTGAATCCAGGGTTCCTGATCGGCGGGGTGCCGATGAACTTTGGTATTTCGGCGCGGCTGACGGACAGCCGGTTCTTTGTGATTGAAGCCGATGAATACGATACTGCCTTCTTCGACAAGCGCTCCAAGTTTGTACATTACCACCCGCGTACCGCGATCCTGAACAATCTGGAGTTTGACCACGCTGATATTTTTGCCGATCTGGCGGCCATCGAAACCCAGTTCCACCACCTGCTGCGTACCGTGCCTCGCGAGGGACGGGTGATCAGCAATGGCCAGTCGCCCGCGCTGGAGCGGGTGTTGCAGCGCGGCTGCTGGAGCAGCCTGGAACGCTTTGCGGTGGATGCAGGCTGGCAAGCAGGCGCGCCGGATGCGAATAATGGGTGTAGCGTGCTGCTGGGAGGCCAGACGCAGGGTGATTTGCACTGGTCCATGCTGGGTGAGCATAACCGCCACAACGCTCTTGCTGCCATTGCGGCGGCACGCCATGCTGGTGTGACGGTGGCGCAGTCACTGGCGGGGCTGGCGGCTTTTCAGAATGTGCGGCGGCGGATGGAGGTACGCGGTACGGTGCGTGACATCACGGTATACGATGATTTTGCCCACCACCCTACGGCCATTGCCACCACCGTTGCCGGTCTACGTCGCAAGGTGGGGCAGGCACGCATTCTGGCCGTGCTGGAACCGCGCTCCAACACCATGAAGCTGGGTGCCATGAAGGATGAATTGGCCGCCAGCTTGCAAGAGGCGGACCACAGTTTCTGCTATGCACACAATCTGGGCTGGGATGCGGCTGTGGCACTGGCACCACTCGGTGCGCGAGGGCAGTCTTTCGAGCAACTGGACGCGCTGGTAGCGGCGGTGGTGCACATGGCGCAACCGGGTGACCAGATTCTGGTGATGAGCAATGGTGGTTTTGGTGGTGTCCACCAGTTGTTGCTTGACGCACTGGCCTGAACGGCATGGATACCAGCTGGTTCATCCGTAACCTGATCGTTGCCTTTGTATTACCGCCCTTCAGCCTGCTGTGGCTGCTGCTGCTGGCCTGGCTGGGGCGGCAGCGTTTTCCGCGTCTTGCCAAGGTGGGGTTCTGGGTTGGGCTGTTTCTGCTCTATCTGACCGCTACTCCGTGGTGTGCCAACCGTCTGGCGGCCGGGCTGGAGCGGGGCATGGCCTGGCAGCCTCATCCGGACGCTCAGGCGATTGTGGTATTGGGAGGGGGGCGTCAGGCGGCGCAGGCGGACTTCCATGAAAGTCGAACCCTGTCCAAAGCCAGCTTGCAGCGAGCGCGCTACGCGGCCTGGCTGCATCGCAAGACCGGTTTGCCGATACTGGTCAGCGGCGGTGCGCCTGATGGCGGTATTGCCGAGGCGGTTTTGCAGCAACGTGTATTGCAGGATGAATTGGGCGTGCGGGTTCAATGGCTGGAAGGCGCATCAAACACGACAGCCGAGAACGCGTCCTTCAGTGCGCGGTTGCTTCGCCAGCATGGCGTGGGGCGCGTGTACGTGGTGAGCGATGCCTGGCACTTGCGCCGCGCGCTGCCGCAGTTTCAACAGCAAGGGCTGCAAGTGTACCCAGCCGGTGTAGCGTTTCATGAAGATGCGCCCTTTTGGGTGCGTGACTGGCTGCCACATGCCGGCTCATGGCGTGAGAGTGGGCAAATGCTGCACGAGTGGCTGGGTATCGTGTGGTATGCCCTGCGGCACTGAACTCCCCCGCCAAGTCGGGATGTGGAGTCAAAAAGTGTTGTGTTGCCGCAACGGAAGAAACCTTCACATCTTGCGGAAATAGCGCCTGCCGTGCTGAAGGTGACGCGCGGGATAAAGCAGCGATGATTTCTTTCGGGCAAGCATTGGCGCGGTTTGACGGCCGGTTTTGTTGGGTCTTCTTATGTTAAGGGCATGCTTGTTGTGACCCCGCAACACTTGCTGTGCCAAACCGGGCGAAACGTGAAAATCAACTTGGCATGTCGGCGGTGGATGCGGTTAAATGCGCTGGTAGTTTCACAGAATTGGTGTCCGACAGAAGGCACTGATATTGTTGTTAACCATATGGAGTGATCTAAATGAAAAAGCTGATCGCAGTTGCTGTGCTGGGCGCCCTGGCTGCTCCGGCATTCGCTGATAGCGGCAACGTGACCATTTCTGGCTATGTGCGTGGTGGCCTGCAAATTCTGAATTCCGATGCAAACTATGCTCGCCAGTCTGAAATCAAGGGTGAGAGCAAAGTTGTGGCAGGGGATAAGACTCGTCAAACCCAGATTGATGGCCGTGGTCAAATCCAGTTCAATATGTCTGAAGATCTGGGCAATGGTTTGACCGCAGTAGGTCAAATCCGCTCACGCTTCTCGCTGGATGGCTCCAATTACGACGAAGGCGATACCAAGCGTGACGGCACCTTTGGCAACCACAATACTTGGGTTGGCCTGAAGGGTTCCTTTGGTCAAGTTCGTCTGGGTCGTGGCGAAGACAACTTTGGTGATGGCAAGTACGACGCTCTGGAACTGTACGGCGATGTGTTGCATGGCCGTAAGAGTGGCACTGGTAACATGGTTCGCTATGATTTGCCGGCAATGGGTGGCTTCACTGGCTCCCTGCAATGGTCTACCAAAGAAAATAAGAGCACCACTGAGCGTGCTGAAACAGGTACTTCCCTGCGCGTGGATTACGACGCAAGCAACTGGGGTGTGGGCTTCGCATACGACCGCCAAAACCACGCGTATGATGATACTGCTGCCAAGTATTACAACGTGAACACTTGGGAAATTACTGGTGGTGTGAAGTTCGGTGATTGGACCATCGGCGCTGAATATCAGCAATGGAAGAAGAGCACTGCAACCCCGAAGCAAAAGGCATTTACGCTGTACGCAGGTGCTTCTTTTGGCAAGGTGGACTTCCAAATTCAAGCTGGCCGCGAGCGTAACGTTGGCTTCAATTCTGATGTAAAAGCGACTACTTGGTCTGTTGGTATGAACTACAACCTCAGCAAGCGCAGCAAGTTCTTCGCTGAGGCTGTTTCGTACAAGCAACGTAGCAGCACTAGCACCACCAAGCCGAGCCGCTTCTTCGTTGGTATGAAGCACTCCTTCTAATCGTTGCCTGCAACGGTTTGAAGTCTGAAAAAGCCGCCTTCGGGCGGTTTTTTCTTTTGCGTCTGTTGGAAAACTGGCTAACAATGATCAAGAAACGTCGCCTTGCTGCGACGAATGGGCGTTTTTGCGGCAATTTCCTGAGCGTGGTGCTTAAGCTGAGGGCGGGATTGCGGTAGAATGCGCAGGTTTAGGTCTGGCAGGAATCGAGCGATGAGTGATCAAACGGTAGACAGTGGCAAGCGCCGCTTTCTGCTCGCCGCATCCGGCGTAGCAGGTGGCGTGGCAGTAGCTGGTATTGCGACACCCTTTGTGGCCAGTTGGTTCCCGAGTGCGCGCGCAAAAGCAGCAGGTGCACCGGTGGAAGTAGATGTATCCAAGCTGGAGCCGGGGCAATTGCTGACGGTAGAGTGGCGTGGCAAGCCGGTGTGGATTCTGAGCCGCACCCCGGACATGCTGAGCGTGTTGCCATCGCTGGATGGCAAGCTGGCAGACCCAAAGTCGGAAGATCCGCAGCAACCGGATTACGCCAAGAACACCAACCGTTCGGTCAAGCCTGAGCTGTTTGTGGCGTTGGGCGTCTGTACGCACTTGGGCTGTTCGCCCACCCTGCGCAAGGAAATTGCGCCAGCCGATCTGGGCGCGGACTGGAAGGGCGGCTTCCTTTGCCCCTGTCATGGCTCTCGTTTTGATTTGGCGGGCCGCGTGTATGCCGGTTCCCCTGCCCCGAAAAACCTGGAAATTCCGCCCTACAAGCTCAGCGGTACTACCCTGCTGGTGGGTGACGACGGAAAAGGAGCGTAAGCATGGCGAACAGCGTGCAACAGGACCGCAACGGCCTGCTCGGCTGGGTCAATGAGCGCTTCCCGCTCACCCGCATGTGGGAAGAGCAATGGGGCAAATATGCTGCTCCGAAGAACTTCAACTTCTGGTACTACTTCGGTTCACTGGCGGCTTTGGTGCTGGTGCTGCAGATTGTTACCGGCATTTTCCTGACCATGAACTATGTGCCGGATGCACAGAAGGCATTCTGGTCGGTGGAATACATCATGCGTGATGTGCCGGGTGGCTGGCTGATCCGTAACATGCACTCCACGGGTGCCTCCATGTTCTTTGTGGTGGTCTACCTGCACATGTTCCGTGGCCTGCTGTACGGCTCCTACAAAGCGCCGCGCGAGCTGATCTGGATCTTCGGCGTGATGATTTTCCTGGCTCTGATGGGCGAAGCCTTCTTTGGTTATCTGCTGCCTTGGGGGCAGATGTCCTTCTGGGGTGCACAGGTGATCGTTAACCTGTTCGGCTCGGTGCCGTACATCGGGCCGGATCTGGCCGTGTGGATTCGTGGTGACTATGTGGTGTCCGGTGTGACCCTGAATCGCTTCTTTGCGCTGCACGTGATTGCGCTGCCACTGGTGCTGATCGGTCTGGTGGCTGCTCACTTGATGGCACTGCACGAAGTGGGTTCCAACAACCCGGACGGCATTGAAGTGAAGAAGCAGCCGAAAGACCCGAAGACCGGCCTGTATCTGGATGCGATCTATAGCCACCCTTACTACACCATCAAGGATATTTATGGTGTGGTGGTATTCCTGATCGTGTTCACCGCCATTGTGTTCTTCATGCCGGAAATGGGTGGCTACTTCCTGGAGTACAACAACTTCATCCCGGCAGACCCGCTGAAGACGCCACCGCATATTGCGCCGGTATGGTACTTCACCCCGTTCTACGCCATCCTGCGCGCGGTTCCGCCGATTCTGGGTTCCCAGTTCCCCGGTGTGGCCGCCATGGGCGCCTCCGTGCTGGCCTTTGCCTTCCTGCCATGGCTGGACCGTAGCCCGGTGAAGTCGATCCGCTACCGTGGCGTGCTGTACAAGAGCGCACTGGCCCTGTTTGTGGTGGCCTTCCTGGGTCTGGGCTATCTGGGCACCAAGCCGCCAACTGACATGGGTACACTGATCGCCCGGATCCTGAGCGTGGTTTACTTCGCCTTCTTCATTCTGATGCCGGTGTTTACCAGCATCGACAAAGTGAAACCGGTGCCTAGCCGGGTAACCATGTGAGCAAGGGACGGATACGGTGATGAAATTGACCCGCATGATCAAGCAACTGCTGTTGCTGGCCTGTGTCGCCCCGGTGCTGGCTCTGGCTAATGAGTCGTCTGTGCAGCTCGACCACGTCGAGATCAACCCGCGCAATCAGGAATCCCTGCAGCGTGGCGCACAGGTGTTTGTCAACTACTGCTTGTCTTGTCACTCCGCCCAGGCCATGCGTTTCAATGGTCTGGCCGACATTGGCATTCCGGAAGAGCAGATCAAGGCCAATATGCTGTTCGCGGCCGACAAGGTAACCGACCCGATGACGGTGGCCATGAACGGCAAGGAAGCCAAGGAGTGGTTTGGCGCGGTTCCGCCGGACCTCTCCGTGATTGCCCGCACCAAGGACAACGGTGCCGACTGGCTGTACACCTACCTGCGCGGCTTCTACCGTGACAGCAGCCGCCCGACCGGCTGGAACAACAAAGTGTTCGACAAGGTGGGCATGCCGCACGTGCTGTGGGAGCTGCAAGGCGAGCAAGTGGCCGTCTACAAGACGGAGAAAGATCACGAAAACAAACCGCACCAAGTGCTGGAAAAGCTGGAGCTGGTGAAGCCGGGCCTGCTGACCTCGCTGAATGATGGCAAGGCCAACACCCTTGAGTATGACCGTAAGGTGACCGATCTGGTCAACTATCTGGTCTGGATGGGTGAACCGCACCAGGTGTTCCGCGAGCAGCTGGGCTACGGCGTGCTGTTCTTCCTGATCCTGATCCTGCTGCCGTTTGTCTATCTGCTGAAGCAGGACTACTGGAAAGAAGTGCATTAAGCACACGCCGGTTTGTCTGATGTGTAGAAACGGGGGCTTGGCCCCCGTTTTTTTATGCTGGGCGCAGCTATTAGTTGGCTGGTTTTTCTTGTTTTCCTCTTTGTTTTCATGGGCTTGTAATCTTTTTCTGGTCATGGGCATGTCCACTTTGCTAAAATGCCGCTTTCACGATTTGTTTGATGGAGCGACGTCCGCATCATGATGACCCTGTACTCCGGGACCACCTGTCCGTTCAGCCACCGTTGCCGCATTGTGCTGTTTGAAAAAGGCATGGATTTCCAGATTGTGGATGTGGACATTCACAACAAGCCAGAAGATCTGGCGGTGATGAATCCCTACAACCAGGTGCCGGTACTGGTCGAGCGGGACCTCATCCTGCATGAGTCCAACATCATCAATGAGTACATTGATGAGCGCTTCCCGCATCCGCAACTGATGCCGGCTGACCCGATCATGCGCGCGCGCGCGCGCCTCTTCCTGCATGGCTTTGAACGGGAGCTGTTTGTTCATGTCGAGGCATTGGAAGAGGGCAGCAAGGGCGTGGACAAGGCACGCGCCGCCATTCGTGATGGCCTGAGCAAGCTGGCCCCGATCTTCACCAAGCAGAAATACATGCTGGGCGAGGAGTTTTCCATGCTGGACGTGGCGGTCGCCCCGCTGCTGTGGCGCCTGGAACACTATGGCATTGAGCTGCCGAAGACGGCCGCGCCGGTGCTGAAGTACGCCGAGCGCCTGTTCAGCCGCCAAGCCTTTATTGATTCGCTGACCGCTTCCGAAAAGGCCATGCGCAAGTGAGTGTGATCACGACCACCCCTTACTTTATCCGCGCCATTCATGAATGGTGCTGTGATAACGGTATGACGCCGTATCTGGTGGTCGCGGTCTCCGCGCAGACCCGCGTTCCGGTAGAGTATGTGAAGGATGGTGAAATCACCCTCAACATCAGCCCGACGGCCACCCAAGGCTTGCAAATCGGGAATGAGGTGATTACCTTTTCCGCCCGCTTCAATGGGGCCTCCCGCCAGATTTATGTGCCGGTGAACCGGGTGCGTGCGGTGTTTGCCCGCGAGGATGGTACCGGCATGGCGTTTGAGGTGAACGACGATGGCCAGCCTGAGCCACCACCTACGGATGAAGGCCCGGGGGATGAGGTGCAGCCTGAGCCGGAGAAGGCCGAGCGCCCCAGGCTGAAAGTCGTCAAATAAGCATCACGCCCTGTACAGGGATGAGGCCTCGGTGTGGAATCCCCGTGCTGAGGCTTCCAATTTGCTGTTGCTTCTTTTAAACTAGCCGACCGCATCGGGTAACAGGCTGATGCGAATGCCGACGTAGCTCAGTAGGTAGAGCAGCGCACTTGTAATGCGAAGGTCACCAGTTCGATTCCGGTCGTCGGCACCACCCTGTTTCAGCAGCAAGGTTTCATTCTGCCTTCCCGGCCTGCCGCGAGTCGATCGGCCACAACGTGCCCGTAGCTCAACTGGATAGAGCACCAGCCTTCTAAGCTGGGGGTTACAGGTTCGATCCCTGTCGGGCACGCCATCTCACCCCATGCTGTTTAATGCTCCTCCAGCGGTACCCACACCACACCCTGCATCAGGCAGCGTGCCGTGCGTGTCATGTTCACCTGCCGCACCTGCCATTGGCCTGCCACCGACTCCACCGTCGCATCCACCTCGTTATAGCCCGATGGATGACCGAAGCGCACCAGACCGCCGTCAACCGGGCGGCTCAGGGCATGGGCCAGGGTGCCGGGGATCAAGGTGGCTACCGCCAGCGCCAGGCTGCCGGTACCGGTAAAGGCATGGTGCAGCTTGCCCATCGACAGGATGCGGGCCGTGAGATGCTGCTCCTCGTGCTGGACAGGTTCGCCCGTGGTGCTGGCATAATCCTGTGCGGTACTCAGTAGCGCCAGCTTGGGGGTGGCAGGCCGTAGTTGACTGGCTTCAGCCACGGTCCGGGCCAGACCCATGGCAACGGCACCGCTGGCGCGAATCGTCTCCAGTCGGGCCAACAAGCCCGCATCCGCGTTGATTTCTACCGGTAACTCGGTTCCGTTCAGGCCCAGGTCCACTGCGCGCACCAGAATCAACGGGTTGCTGCAATCCAGCAAGGTGGCTTCCAGGGTATTGCCATCGGGTAAATGCAGGATGTCTAGCGGCTGCCCCGTCGGGAACAGCCCGGCGGACTGCCCTGCCGGGTCCAGATAAGCCAGCTGGATGGCCGCCCCGGGAAAAGCCAGGCCATCCAGCTTGAAATCGCCCTCGCAGGCGGGCCAGCCCTGCTGCAGCGGGACGGTGGCGATAATGCGCTGGCCCAAGTTCTGCTGCCAGATACGGATGTCTATTTGCTCGCCTTGCGCGGGCAGCAGCCCCATCAGCAAGGCCGCCGGGCCTACCGCAGCACTCAGGTTGCCACAATTGCCGGATTCATCCAGCGTGCCGCGCTGAATATCGACATGACCAAACCAGTAGTCTACATCGCAATCCGGCTGGGTACTGCGCCGCAGGATGACCACCTTGCTGGTACTGGAAATGCCGGTACCCATGCCATCCATCTGTGCGCCGTAAGGGTCCGGGCTGCCCACCGCCCGGATCAGAAGGGCGTGGCGCAAAGCCGGGTCGTCAGGCAGATCGGCCTCATTGAAGAACAGCCCCTTGCTGGTGCCACCTCGCATATAGAGCGCGGGTAGTCGGTATAGGGTCATGATGACTCCTGCACATGATCATGAGGGCAATTATGCAACAAGCCTCGGCTGGATCGCGCGTTTCATGCAACGGTAACCCGCATGTAGGAATGGACCGGTATAACGGAGGCCGATGACGCAAGCGTCGTTGCGCCGCAGCAGAGAATGGGATGCGCCTGCTCTGCGGTGTGCTCCGGTACGTAGCCGGGGCACACCAAATTAAATCAATACTCAAGGGAATGATCATGCAAAAGAAACTGACGGTGGCCCTGATGGCTGCCATGCTGGCCCCGGCTGCCTTTGCCGACAGCGGTAATGTCACCATCTCTGGTTATGTACGTGCCGGTGTACAGTGGCGGAATTCGGCGGCTTCGATTGGCGGCGATGCATCCGAGGCCAGCGTGGATGGTCGTGGTGAAATGGCCTTTGCGGGTACCGAAGACTTGGGCAACGGCCTTTCTGCGGTCTGGATCGTGCGCCAGCGTTTTGGTCTGGATGGTAGCGGCTTCGACGAAAACGGTAAAACGCGTGATGGTACCTTCGGCAACGACCGTGCTTATGTGGGTCTGAAGGGCAGTTTTGGCCAGATTGTAGTGGGTCGTGGCTACGACAACTTTGGCGATGGAAAACACGATCAGTTTGTGGTGATGGGTGCAGGTGGCACCGTGGGTAACACCATTGCTTCAACCGGCAAAACCACGGGCTCTGGTGTGTTCGGCCGCCCAGGTAGCACCACGAACATGGTGCGCTATAACACACCGAACATGAGCGGCTTTACCGGTTCGCTGCAATGGTCCACTGATGAAAACAAGACGACCACCGCAAAGGCTAGCACTTATACCAGTCTGCGTTTGGATTACGATGCTGCCGATTGGGATATCGGCGGTGGCTTTGAACGCAAAGCCACCAGCACTGGCAATACCAGTACTTACAACCTGACTGGCGGTGCCAAGTTTGGCGATTTCAGCGCCTACGCTGAATATCAGCGTAAAAAGGAACCAGGCAACAAGACCACCAAGGCCTTCGGTGTGTACGCCTACTACACCATCGGCAAGGTGGATCTGGGCGCCTTTATCGCTCGTGAGAAGTACAGCTTCAACAGCGACCGTCGTAACATCCTGTCGCTGCGTGCTGCGTACAACCTGAGCAAGCGTACCTCGGCATACATCGAAACCATGCGTGACAAGGTTTCCAACAAAGACAGCCGTAACCGCTTCATGGTCGGCATGCGTCACGCATTCTGATCGTTTTAGCTCGGTCTCCTATGGTCACTGCAGCCCGTGGCTGCAGTCTTGAAACCTCCCTTCGGGGAGGTTTTTTTATGCGAAGGCAAAAGGTAAATCCGACCTTTCGTCGGCTGCCGCAGGCACAGGTTCAAAATGACTGACCGTTGATCGGCCAGTCATGGTTTCCTCCTCGGGGACGGGACTAGGATAAAAACCGGAAGACCGGTTCGCCACGAAAGGAGGTGAGCTGTGAAACCCTCTCGGTTGATCCTGTATATCACTTTGCTGCTCCCCTTGCCCGTTGCTGCCAGTCTGAGCATGGCGCCACCGCCGGATCCTGCAGCCCAGTCCGTGGAGTTTGTGTCGAGTACCCTGGCGTTGCCACCGGATGTGCTGCGTCGGGTGAGCATGGCGGCAGAGCAGGGCGATGCAGAAGCGGAATATGCCATGGGGCGCTTGCATGAGCAGGGCTATGGTCTGCCGCTCGATCAGCAACTGGCGAGGCAGTGGTTTCTGCGTGCGGCCGATCATGGCAGTGCGGATGCCCAGTTCAGCCTCGCGATGATGATGCTCAATGGGGTGGGCGGCGGCAAGGACGAGGCCGCAGCGCTGCATCGCTATCAGCAAGCCGCCCAGCAGGGCATGCCTGCCGCGTGGTACAACATGGGCGTGATGCTGGAAAATGGGGTGGCCGGGCCACGTGATGTGCCTGCAGCGATGCAGGCCTACCAGAAAGCTGCGGTACTGGGTTTGCCACAGGCGCAGTATAACCTGGCACAGCTGCTGGACAGTGGTGAAGAGGTGCAACGAGACGCAGGGGCGGCCTTCAACTGGTACCGGCTGGCCGCGGAGTCCGGCCTGCCTGCCGCCCAGAATAATCTGGCGACCTTCTATCTGGCGGGCGATGGGGTGGAGCGTGATCTGGTGGCTGCCCTGTACTGGTTCTATCAGGCTGCGCGGCAGAATTACCCTTTGGCCCGCGATAACCTGCAACGGCTGTGCGAGCATGGCTTGCAGCCCGCTTGTTCGCTGTATTGATGCCAGCGCTTTAGTAGAGAGGCTGAGCCCGGGTTGCGCCGGATCAAGCCTGTTGCGTCTGCTTGCCCGGGCGGGTGTGGATACCGTTACAATGAAGGTGTGGGGTGTTGTACCCTGCGCCTTTTGCCGGAGTCCACATGCTGTATCACACACTGGGCGACAGCCCGCTCAAGGTTTCTGCAATCTGTCTGGGCAGCATGACCTGGGGCGAGCAGAACCATGAAGCCGATGCCCATGCACAATTGTCGATGGCGGCGGAGCACGGCATCAATTTCATTGATACCGCCGAGATGTACCCGGTACCGGCGCGTGCCGAGACTGCTGGTCGAACCGAGCAGTATTTGGGCAGCTGGTTGGTACAGCAGGCGCGGGACCGGTTCATCATCGCCACCAAGGCGGCAGGCCCCACCCGGGGTATGGACTGGTTACGCCCGCATGAGACCATCCAGTACACCCGGCAGCAATTGCAGCAAGCCGTCGACAATAGCCTGCGCCGCCTGCAAACCGACTACATCGACCTCTACCAGCTGCATTGGCCCGCGCGCTATGTGCCGATGTTTGGCGGCACCCGTTATCAAGCACAAAGTGACCCGGCGGATACGCCCTCGGTGCATGCCCAGCTGGAAGCCCTTTCCGCGCTGGTGGCGAGTGGCAAGGTGCGCTACATCGGGGTGTCCAACGAAACCGCGTGGGGGGTGATGCAATTCGTGCGGCTAGCCGAGCAATACGATTTGCCCCGCATTGTCTCCATTCAGAATGCCTACAGCCTGGTCAACCGCAGCTTTGAGTCGGCACTGGCCGAAGTGGCGGACCGTGAGCGTGTACCGCTGCTGGCCTACAGCCCGCTCGCCTTTGGCGCACTCAGCGGCAAATATCTGGACGATCCGGCTGCAAGCGGGCGTTTGTCGGCCTTCCCGGCCTTTGGGGGGCGCTATCGCAAACCTCAGGCACAGCAAGCGATTGCCCGCTATGTGGCCTTGGCCCGTGAGCGGGGGCTGGACCCCGCGCAAATGGCACTGGCCTTTGTCCGCCAGCAACCCTTCGTCGCCAGCACCATCATTGGCGTGACCACCTGCCCGCAACTGCAGTCGGCGCTGGATAGCCAGCAGCTGACGCTGGATGCCGAGCTGCTCGCTGCCATCGACATGATTCAACAGGATTCCCCCAATCCAGCCCCCTGAAGGGCTGCTCAGGACTCAATATGGACTATTTCCCGGTTTTCTTTCAGCTGCGCGATCTGCCTGTGCTGGTGGTGGGCGGTGGCGAGGTGGCAGCGCGCAAGGCACGCTTGCTGCAGGATGCACATGCGAAGGTGGAGATTGTTGCGCCAGAGTTGTGCGACGCGCTGAGAGCCGAAGTCGCGGCAGGGCGCATGCGCCATCAGCCGGCCTGTTTCCTGCCGGAGCACCTGCAGGAAGTGCGGCTGGTGATTGCAGCAACCAATGACCCAGCGGTGAACCGAGCGGTATTCGAGGCGGCTGAAGCACAACGTATCCCGGTCAATGTGGTGGACCAACCCGAGCTGTGCCGTTTCATCATGCCCGCCATTGTCGATCGCTCCCCGCTGGTGATTGCCGTCTCGACTTCAGGTGGGGTGCCGGTGCTGGCGCGTCATCTGCGAACCCGGCTGGAAGGGCTGATCCCCCACGGCTATGGCGAGCTGGCCAAGCTGGCGGGCTCCTTCCGCAGCCAGGCCAAACAGAAACTGCCGGACCCGGCCAGCCGTCGCCTGTTTTGGGAGGACGTGCTGGAAGGCACGGTGGCCGAGCAGGTGTTCGCCGGTCAACTGGAGGCGGCCCGTGAGACGCTGACACGGCAACTGGAGGCGGCGGATGCCGCCCAGCTGCAGCAGGGCTGTGTCTATCTGGTGGGCGGGGGGCCCGGCAATCCGGATCTGCTGACCTTCCGCGCCTTGCGCCTGATGCAACTGGCGGATGTGGTGCTGTACGACAATCTGGTGGCCCCGGCTATTCTCGAGCTGGTGCGCCGCGATGCGGACCGGGTGTACGTCGGCAAGCGCAGCAACAACCACGCGCTGCCGCAACAGGACATCAATCTGCTGATGGTGGAGCTGGCGCAGCAAGGCAAGAAGGTGCTGCGCCTGAAGGGCGGCGACCCCTTCATCTTTGGCCGAGGCGGCGAAGAGATCGAAACCCTGGCCGAGCATGGCATCCCGTTTGAAGTGGTGCCAGGCATCACCTCGGCTGCCGGGGCCTCCTGTTATGCCGGTATCCCGCTGACACACCGCGACTACGCACAAGCCTGTACCTTTGTCACCGGTCATCGCCGCGAGGGAGAAACCCGGCTGGACTGGGCGCGGCTAAGCCACCCCAGCGAAACGGTAGTGGTCTATATGGGCGTGGCACAGGCGCCGGACATCTGCCGTCAGTTGATCGAGCATGGCCGCTTGCCGGAAACACCGGTCGCCGTGGTTGAGCAGGCCACCACCCGGCAGCAGCGGGTACGCACCGGCACCTTGGCGGACCTGCCCAGCTTGATCGAGACGCACGGCATTCGCTCGCCGGCGCTGATCATCATTGGTGACGTGGTGCGGCTGCACGACAAGCTGCGCTGGCACGACGACCGCGCCGATCCGCTCTAACCCGGGCGACGCTTGCGCCAGCGTTGCCACAAGCCGGGGCCAGTGAGCAGCATCAGCAGCAGGCCCAGCCCGACCAGTGACACCCGGTTCTGTGCTGCCCACTGTCCGGCAGATTGCAGGTATTCGGTGCGTGCGGCCTGTGCGGCCGCGTCAAAGTCCGGCTCAGGGCAGTGGGTACCAAAGCGGATGTTCTCGCTGTCCAGCAGCATGCCCCCCTTGCCATCGAGCAAGGCGCCGTGCTGGAGATAGCGCAAATAGTAGGTACGGGATTGATCCGGATCGCTTCGTTGCACCCATGCTCCGGCCTTGCACAGCAGGGTGGCGTAGGCTTGTGTGTGAGAAGGGACGGCATCTGCCGCCTGCTCGGCCAGCCGGGCGGCTGTATGGCGATAGTGGAAACGCAGCTCCGGTGGCGCGCTCTCACGCCAGTTGGCGCGTCGTTCGCTATGTCCTACAAAGGCATCATTCGCCTCCAGCGGTACTTCGGGACCCTCGTACTGGCCGCCATTGGAGAAGTAATCTGGCGCCATTTCATAGCCCATCATCTCCATGCCGTGGTCACGCGCCAGCCGAGCCGCCCGGTATAGCGCTTCGGCGCGCCCGGCGCGGGTCCAGGCGCTACGACTGTCTGCCAGTGCTGACGCATAGGCGTCGACATGCTCCCTGACCTGCGGGTCCGCAAACCAGGCATTGTCCGCCGCGTGGAAGTAGGGCAGGGCCTCGGTGTAACGGCCATGCCGCACCAGCCGGCGTGCCAGCAAGTCCCGCAGCTGGGCGGCGGGCTGGGTGGCTGGCCAGCGCATGGCCGGGTTGTACTCGGGCTGCTTCTGGCCATCCACCATGCGGTACGCGGGTGAGGGTGGTTGCGGCACCTTGCGGTCCACAAACGCTTTCAGCTCCTCCACCGTCAAGACCCGCTCGGCCAGATACGCCGCATCCATCCAGTGCTGGTCGGCTTGCTGGTAGAGCAGCTGGAAGGCTTTAAGCGTTTCATCCCGCGAGAGGTGCAGCAGCGCGGCCTCGCCTTGCAGTTGCAGGCGGGTGCGGTCACTGTCGGCAGAGGTGAGCAGACGCAAGGCAGCTGCATAGTGTTGGGCTGCACGGCGCTGATTGCTTTCACGCAGGGCCAGCTTGGCCAGCACCCAGTGGTTCCACGCGCCTTTGCCACGTTCCGCCCAGGTTTGGGCCAGGGCATAGTCTCCCCCGCCGTAGGCGGCTGCGGCCAGACGGCCCGATTCGGGAAAGTCTGCCAGCCCGGCAGACTGGACTAGCAGGGTGAGCTGACGCAGTGGGGAGTCCTGGGTCCGCAAGTCGCTCAGATCGGGCTTATCGCCAAAGGTGGTTTCCCACTGCAGCCGGTTGCCGGCATGATCCAGCACATAGGCGGCCAGCAGACGTTGAACCAGTGGATTGTGCAGGATGAGGCGGGTGTCTTGCGGTTGTTGCAGCAGGGTGCGGGCCAATTGCTTGAGGGAGCTGCGCCCGCTGGCATCCCCATAGCTGGCCTGGGTGGCATACAGGGTGAGGGCGGCTTCCAGCTTGCCCTGGTCCAGCAGCAGGCGTGCCTCTTCACCATAGCTGGCCACCGCCAGAAACAGCGGGTCCGGCCAGCCTTGGGCGGCACGTTCCCGGCTGCGCGCAAATGCCGCGTGCGCCTGGGGGGCATCTCCATTCAGGCTGTAGAGTTTGCCCAGCATATAGTTCGCCCAGACGCCGCGACTGCGCTGTTCTGCCTCAGGTAACTGCGAGATGGCAGTAAAGCGCTGGAGAGCGGTATCAAAGCCATGTTCGCGATAGTCGACGGCGGCCGCGGTGTAGAGCCGTATGGCTTCCGGCAGGCCTTGACCCAGTGCGTAGGCGCGCTCACCGTTGCGCTCGGCGCGCATGGCTTGTACCTGTTTGAACTGACTGGCGCTCAAGGTTTGCTTGTCGATGGATTCCCGATCCGGCAAGGGAGGCAGATCATACAACCCTTGCTCCCACTCTTTTTCCAGATCACGCCCTACGGGTAATTTCAACGCGGGCTTGGGCACCAGCCGCTGCGCATCGTGGCGAAAACCGCTGCTCGGGGGGGCTTGCAGGGTGAAACGCCGGTCGCTCAGCAGCAGGTTGAATTCCGGACCGCAGGCATAGACCACCAGTCCAAGCAGGACGGAGCTGGCCAGCAACAGGCGTGGGGACAGCGGGAGACGAAGGCGCATGGGTGGGCTCAGTCGTGAATGATGAGGGAGGAAGGTGGGGCGCTGCAGCGTAACCAGCCAATATTGAGCCGCTGGCTGGGGCGTAACAGACCGGCTTGCTGACGTTGCAACAGCAGGCCGTTGACACCCTCTTGCGCGCGGTAGGGGCCGATGCCATCACCCGTGCCGCAGGTGGAGGGGGCTTCCAGCATGGCAGGCAGGGGCGCATCCACATTGCCATCGTTGATTAAAGTCAGGTCGTGCAGTCCCGCGCTGTCACGGGCCGTCAGCCCGACCCGTATCCGGGGCAGCAAAGGCTGGTTGTGGATCACCGCTTGCAGGGTAGCCAGCTGCCAGGCACGCTGGTCCTCGCGCGTGGGCAGGCGAAACCAGACGAAGCCGCTCAGGCCTTTGGGCGGGTCCTGTCGCAAGCGCTGCAGCAAGGCGGCAACCTGGGCGGGCGGTACAATCAGCTCCTGGCGTTGTGCGCCGGTCACGCCGGTGCGGGCTTCACTCTCAATACCGACCAGATTGCCCCAGTCATCAAAACTGACCATCGAGCCATAACTGGGCAAGGCAACCCGAAACGGTTGATCTGTCGAGCGGGACAGGCGGCGAATCCAGTCTTCGGCCTGTTGCGAGTGAAACAAGCCCTTGCGCGGGTTTTGCACGGCATGCACCTGCAGTACGCGCTGATCACTGGCCGCGATGATGTGGCCC
The DNA here is from genome assembly GCF_012641365.1 of Leeia aquatica. Taxonomy (NCBI): domain Bacteria; kingdom Pseudomonadati; phylum Pseudomonadota; class Betaproteobacteria; order Neisseriales; family Leeiaceae; genus Leeia; species Leeia aquatica. Next base: position 106,092 of record NZ_JABAIM010000003.1, on the reverse strand, counting down.
AGCTGCGGGCTATCCAGCCAAGCAGGCAGCATGGTGATCGACAGCGGTAACTTGCCTTTGAGCTGTTGCCGCAGGGTCTGCAGAAAGTGGGCATAGCCGGGCAGGCTGTTCTCACCACAGTCATGGTCGATTTCCAGCCCGGCCAGCGGAATACCCAGACTTTGCCACTGCGCCAGGGTGTCCATGATGGTGCGCAGGGTGTCCGCCGCATTGTATTGGCCGAGCGCCCCGTTCATCCGCACTACCAGCCACACCGGGTGCGCCGAGTGTTGCAAGGCGGCAGCCTCCACCTTGACCCGGTACCAGCTGCCGGACCGTGCGTCGCCCTCCAAACCTAGCACCCGCCACTGCTGGAACAACGCCCCGCCCTCTTGCACCGACTGCAGCAGTGCCGGACGCCAGGCACGCTGCCAGATATAAGCATCATGCCCCCACTGCGGAGCGGCCTGCTCCGGCTGGCACGCCAGCAACAGGCAGCACGACAAACCGCACAACAAACGATAAAACCACATGAGGCCAACCCGGAGCAGACGCAGTGAACCAGAATGCGCTGAGTATAAGGGCTGCCACCGTGACACGGTGTGAAGGTTTACGCCGGGGGCGTGAGAGGGGCTTAACAGTCTACGGTCATGGCTGGCATGACATGCGTTAGAAAAAAAATTGCTTGTCATGAACGAGTTGGAAAAGAGTCATAAATCCATGTTATAGTTGTGGGTTTATATATTTCTTTGGCTTAACTTCAGGAGTGTGTACGACATGAAAGCAATTTTTGCCGGTTTACTGTTGACCTTGGGCGTGATGTCTGCCGCGCAGGCTCGCCAATCGGCCCCGGTGATTGACTGGATTGACATCCCTGTGGCGACCGCGTCCGGCAAGCCGGTCAAGGCTGAGCAAGTGCGTGAGGCGATCATCGCAGCAGGAAACGGGCTGACTTGGGAAGTGCATTCCAACCCGAACGGCAAAGGGCTGGTGGCAACTGTGCTGGTGCGTAACAAGCACACAGCTGTCGTGAATATCCCCTACGATGCAACCAAATACTCCATCCTGTACAGCAGCAGCATTAACTTGAACTATGAGGTGTCCAATCTGGATGTTTATCGGCAGATGGCTCCGAACGACAAGTCTCCCGACGGTATTCGCGTGATTCATCCGAACTACAACAGCTGGGTCAATAACCTGCGCATGGCTATTCAGCGGGAACTGAACAAGCTGTAAGCGGGGCTGCACGGTGTTGAGATGGCAAGCACCCCTGCTGGGCTGGGCAAGTTGGCCAGATCCAGCGATGGATGCCAAATTGGCCGGGGCGGAGATAGAGCCCATGTTGCGCCGCAGATTGTCGCCTTTGGCGAGGGGCGCGTCATGGGCCGCCGCTCAGTGCTGGGGGGGCTTGTCGTCTGTTGAATTGGTTTATGCCTCACGTCACGGCGAACTCAAACGGACGGTAGAGGTGGTGCAGGGATTGCTGAAAGGCGAGGCGGCATCGCCTACGCAGTTCAGTTTGTCAGTGCTCAATGCGCTGCCAGGCATCCTGTCGATTTCCCGACAGGATACTTCGGCCATCACTGCGGTATCGGCCGGTGCGGAAACCTTGGGCTGGGGGTTGCTGGAGGCTTGCATTCGCAATGAGCGCAGCCCGTCCAGGCCGATATTGTTTCTGTTTGCGGAAGAGCCCGCACCTCAGCCGTTTGCTGCGCAAAAGGCAGATCCTGCCACGCCTTGCGGGCTGGCTGTGCTGCTGGGCGGGGGAGATGGGGCTCGGTTGCAGCTGACCTTTGATGCCAGTGTTTGCGAGGATAGTCCGCTGCCCGCTGCTCAAGTTGACGCGTGCCTCACGGCGCTGCAGGGTAAAGGGGCCGCCACGTGGACCGGCCAGCGTGGCTCATGGACTTGGACCTTGCTTCCATGAGGACTTTGAGCCGTATGTGGCGCACCGGTATTCAAATCGCGTGCTTCAGCTTTTTTGCCATAGGTGGCATTGGCGTGTCCACCTTGTGCGTGTTGTATCGACTGTTATGGCCGGGCTCGGTGCAGAAGAAGCAGCGGCATGCCCGCAAGATGGTTAACTTCTTCTTCCGGGGTTTACTCGGCACATTGCGGGTTACCGGCTGTATGCAGTTGGTGGTGCACGATGTGGCGCAGCTGGCAACGCTGCGGCAGAGTCTGGTGCTGGCCAATCATCCCAGCTACCTGGATGTGGTCGTATTGCTGGCGTTGATGCCGGAGGCCAATTGTCTGGTAAAAGGGGCGTTGTGGAAAAACCCCTTCTTCTGGGGGATCGTGCGGGCGACAGGGTATGTGCAGAACACATCGCCGGAGCAGGCGCTGGATGCGTGTGCCGAGGCCATTAGCGCAGGTGATGCGCTGATCCTGTTTCCGGAAGGGACGAGAACGGTGCCTGGTGAGTCCATGAAGTTCCAGCGTGGCGCGGCGCATGTGGCCTTGCGGGCTACGGCCAGGGTTGTGCCGGTGTTGCTGCACTGTACGCCACCGACGCTGACCAAGGGCGCATCCTGGTGGCTTGCGCCGACGCAACCTTTTGTATTTACGGTTCGTGTCCTGGCACAGACCGATGTATCGCAACTGATCGGTGAGGTTGCCAATCCCTCCATCGGCGCACGCAAGCTTTCCGAAGCATTGCATGCCCTTTTCCAATCGAGACTGACTGAGTATGGATACGCTTGAACACGAGATCAAACAACTGCTGATTGATGCCCTCAGCCTGGAGGACATGACCCCGGAGGACATCGTGACGGACGCCCCGCTGTTTGGCGAGGGTTTGGGGCTGGACTCGATTGATGCGCTGGAACTGGGTATTGCCCTCAAGAAGAAGTACCAGATTGAGCTGGAAGCCGGAGATAGCAGTACCCGGGAACACTTTCGCAGTATTGCAGCGCTGGCGGCCTTGGTACGCCAGCAAGCACACCAATAAAAACAAACGTATTGGAAGTACCTACCATGAGCATGACAGATCAAACCATTCTCGATCATATCAAGCAGATACTGAGTGAGAACTTCGAAATTGAACCAGAGCGGGTGCACGCTGGCGCCAATTTGTTTACAGAATTTGATCTGGACAGCATTGATGCTGTCGAGTTGGCCATCGGCTTGCAGAAGTTGACGGGTCGCCGCATTCAACCGCAAGACTTCAAGGAAGTCCGCACGGTTGGCGATGTGATTGCTGCGGTTCAGCAACTGCTGGCTGCATGACCTTGCGCGGGCATCGTCTGCTCAGTGGTCTGCTGGTACTGCTGAGTCTGGCTTACCCGTTTGCAGTGTACTATGGCCTGCAAACCATACAGCCGCGCTGGCTGGGCCTCATGCTGCTGACCCTGCTGGTGTTGCGCTATGGGCTGATGGGGTTGCGCTTCGTCATGGACATGGCGTGGGTGGAGTGGTTGGGCGTCATGCTGCTGGCCAGCCTTGCCACAGCCATTTCACTCAGCAACCGGGCTGAACTTCTGCTGTATTACCCGATTGCCGTCAGCAGCATCATGTTGATGCTGTTTGCCCGTACGCTCTGGGCCCCTCCCAGCATGATCGAGCGTTTTGCCCGCTTGCGTGAGCCTGCATTGCCCCCTGCTGCCGTGCATTACACCCGGCAGGTGACCAAGGTATGGTGTGGTTTTTTTCTGCTCAATGCCTTGGTGGCGCTGGCCACCACACTGCATTCACGGCAGGCCTGGCTGGTGTATAACGGCTTGGTCTCGTATGCGCTGATGGGGGTATTGTTTCTGGGCGAAATGCTGGTGCGCAAACGTGTCAAAGCAGGGGCTGCGGCATGACGCTCCCCTTGTTGGCACGCTTGGCGCCTGGCCTGCTTCCCGACAGCGTGGTGGCCTGTGCCGGCTCGCAGCGCATTACCGCATCGGTGTTGCATGAGGCCGCCCGCCAATCTGTGCGGGGTGATGGCCGACCGCGGCGCCGCCTGCTCACGGCTGCTGAGCCGTTGGCGTTTTTGTCCGCGTTGATCGCGGCATTGGCGGATGGCGATATTGCTGTCATTCCGCCCAATTTTCAGCCAGCGACCCTGGCTGCCTTGCAGACGCTGCCGGAGCCCACCCCGGCAGATGTACATCAGATCGAGTTATACACATCCGGAAGCAGTGGCGAACCCAAGTGCGTGCCAAAGCAGCTGGATCAGCTGCTGCGTGAGTGTGATGTGCTGGAACAATGCTGGGGTTCACAGCTGGGGCGAGCACCTGTACTGAGCACGGTGCCGGTACACCATGTTTATGGCTTGCTCTTCCGTTTGCTGTGGCCATTACGTGCCGGTCGAGTGTGGGACAACGACGTCGTCAGCGAGCCAGCCGGATTGATGGAGCGGCTGGAAGCCTTGCCTGGCGCCATACTGGTTTCTTCCCCTTCGCAGTTATCCCGCCTGCCGGAGCTCCTCCGGCCCGAGCAGGTGGCAGGGCGACTCAAGGCGGTTTTTTCCTCCGGTGGCTTACTGTCGAGCATGGATGCGTGTCGGCTGCAGCAAGCCTGGCAACTTCCGGTACTGGAGGTATTGGGCAGCACGGAAACCGGAGGCATGGCCTGGCGTGACCAGCAGCAAGATGCGCGCTGGCAGGCGTTGCCCACGGTGTTTCTGGATGCCAATGCGCAAGGCGCACTGCGGGTACAGTCCCCATTTTTACCGCCGCCGGGTGTCTGGCAAACCGAGGATGCGGTACGTTTTGCCCGTGATGGCCGGTTTGAGCTGATGGGGCGGCTGGATCGTATCGTCAAGATAGCCGAAAAGCGGGTCTCGCTGGATGCGATGGAAACCCTGCTGCGGCAACATGATTGGGTTCAGGAGGCTGCCTTGGCGCCAGTTACCCTGGGCGGGCGAGCCGTTCTGGGGGGCGTGCTGGTACCCTCGCAGCTGGCGCCGCTGGTGCGCACAGAGCTGCTGTCTGCCCTGAAAACCCACCTGTTGCAACATTATGACCCGGTATTGCTGCCGCGCCGTTGGCGACTGTGCAAACAATTGCCGTATAACGAACGCGGCAAGCTGGTTCAGGCTGATCTGGTGCGCTTGTTGCAGGAGCCACAATGAGTGCATGGATGCCTGATGTGACGGTCATGACGGCGACGGCGGAGCATGTGGCGTTGCAGTTCCAGGTCAGCCCGACCCTTCGCTATTTCGAAGGTCACTTTCCCGGCATGCCCATCTTGCCGGGGGTGGTGCAGCTTGATTGGGCCGTCCGGTTGGCACGGCGGCATTTGGGGCTGCCACTGATCGCCATGTCTGGCATGAAAGCCCTCAAGTTCACTGCCCCTGTGCTGCCGGGCGACGAACTGCGCTTGCTGCTGTCCTGGCAGGCAACGCAGGCCCGGCTCGACTTTAAATACCTGGCGCTGGACAGCGACAAGATTTTTTCCATGGGGCAACTGCAGTTCGCTCCGGCTGAGGCATGATGCGTTTCAACCCCTGTATCATCATCCCGATCTATAACCACAAGGACACCATCGCGGCTGTGGTAGACCGGCTGTCCGTGTACGGCTATCCGGTGTTGATTGTCGATGATGGTTCGGACCAGGCAACCCGGCATACCCTGGTCCAGCTTGCCGAACAGCAGCCCACCGTCACGCTGTTTCATCTGCCGCAGAATGCGGGCAAGGGTGCTGCCGTCCTGCATGGCATGCGTCAGGCGCACCGGCTGGGCTTTAGTCACGCCTTGCAGGTGGATGCGGATGGCCAGCATGATCTCGATGATGTGCCGGCCTTCATGTCCGTGGGCGAAAGCAACCCCTGGGCGGTGATCTCGGGCAAGCCGATCTACGATGCTTCGGCCCCGGCGGGGCGTCGCTATGGCCGATTGGTCACCCATTTCTGGGTGTGGGTAGAAACCCTGTCATTCAGCATCGGGGATTCCATGTGCGGCTTCCGGCTATACCCGGTCGCGCCCACCGTTCAGTTGATTGACCGGGTCCGCATCCCCTCCCGCATGGCGTTTGATATCGAGATCATCGTCCGACTATTCTGGGCGGGCTTACCTGTCATCAACCAGCCGACCCGGGTGATTTACCCGGAAGGTGGCCTCTCTCACTTTGACATGCTGCGGGACAATGTCCGGATTTCAGCCATGCATACCCGGCTGTTCTTTGGCATGCTTTGGCGCAGCCCCCTGCTGCTGTGGCGCAAATGCTTCCCTCGCCGTTTTGAAGAGCAACATTGGTCGCGTCAGGACGAGCGTGGAACCTCGCTGGGGCTGCGCCTTGTCATGCTGACGTACCGGCTGCTGGGGGATGCCGGTGCGCGGGCCTTGTTGCGACTGATCGTCCTCTGGTTTGCTTTGACCAGTGGACGTGCTCGGCGCGCTTCATATGAATACCTGTCACGCTTGCATCAAGTCAGCGGTGGCGTGACCCCCGCGCCCGGCTGGCGCAATGCCTACCGGCACATCCTCAGCTTTGCCGAGTCGGGGCTGGACAAACTGGCGGCCTGGACCGGGCGGGTGGCACACCGCGCCATCCGTTTTCCGCAGCAGCCCGCGTTTGAAACCTTGCTGGCCAGTGGCAAGGGTGCGGTCTTGCTGGGTGCGCACCTGGGTAATTTGGAAATGTTGCGTGCCTTGGCCAATCTGAATGGCATTGCGCGTGTCAATGCGGTGGTGTACACCGAGCATGCCCAGCGCTTCAATGGTGCCTTGTCCAGTGTGAACCCGCAATTTCAGGTCAACTTGCTGCAGATTAGCGATATGGGGCCGGATACCGCCATTCGTCTGCGCGACAAAGTAGACCAGGGTGAACTGCTGGTGATCGTGGGGGATCGTACTCCACCGGCGGACAATGGCCGAGTGGTGCCCGCCCAGTTCCTCGGGCACGAGGCATTGTTTCCGCAGGGACCTTTTATCCTGGGCGCACTGCTGGAGTGTCCGGTCTACCTGTTCTTCTGCCTGAAAACCGACACCGGTTATCAGGTCGAGTTCGAGGCATTTGCTGAGCAACTGGTGTTGCCGCGTGGCGAGCGACAGCAAGCCATTTCCCGGTACGTACAGCAATACGCTGACCGTCTGGCCTGGTATTGCCAGCAAGCACCATTACAATGGTTCAATTTTTTCGACTTCTGGGCACGGAACCGGAAGCAATAAAGACAAAGTGGCTGAGTCAAACCGATGAAAACTGAACACTTCACAACGCTACCCGGCGGTACTCAAGCGAGCCCGGTGACGGTAGGCGGACAACGTATGACCATTGCTGAAGTGGCGGCTGTGGCGCGTGGGGCACGTGGGCTTTGCCTGTCTGACGATGCTGAATTTCAGCGGCAGATCCGGGCGGGGGCCGCGTATCTGGAAGCCCTGCTGGCGGATGGTGGCACAGTGTATGGTGTGACGACGGGTTACGGCGACTCCTGCACTGTGACTGTACCGCCTGAGCTGGTGGCTGAGCTGCCCTTGCATCTGACCCGTTACCACGGTTGTGGTTTGGGGGAGTACTTGTCTCCGGAGTGGACGCGCGCGGTGCTGGTGGCTCGGCTGGTGTCTTTGGCGCAAGGCTACTCCGGCGTGCGCTGGGCGTTACTGGAGCGGTTACAGCAATTGCTGGCTGAGGATGTGTTGCCTTTGATTCCGGCGGAAGGCTCGGTGGGGGCCAGTGGCGACCTGACGCCCTTGTCTTACGTGGCGGCGACGCTGGTAGGGGAGCGACAGGTTCGGTTCCGGGGTGAGATCTGTGATGCGTTGCCGGTCTTGCAGTCGCTGAACTGGGCACCGCTCAAGCTGGCACCGAAGGAAGGGCTGGCCATCATGAACGGTACTGCTGTGATGACCGGTCTGGCGTGTCTGGCCGTGGAGCGTGCAGAGTATCTGACACGGCTGTGCAGCCGTATCACGGCGCTGGCTTCCATCGCCATGCAAGGCAACCCGGGTCACTTCGATCCACGACTGTTTGCGGTCAAACCGCACCGGGGGCAGATCGAATGTGCCCAATGGATCTGGGAGGATCTGGCATCCCAGTCTCAGGCGGAGCAAGTCCGGTTGCAAGACCGTTACTCCATCCGTTGCGCCCCGCATGTCATCGGCGTCGCCCGTGACGCGCTGGGCTGGATCCGTCGCGATGTCGAGAATGAGCTGAACAGTGCCAATGACAACCCCATCATCAATGGTGATGAAGAATGGGTGTTGCATGGCGGGCACTTCTACGGCGGCCATATCGCCTTTGCCATGGATGGCCTGAAAACGGCGGTGGCCAACCTTGCGGACTTGATGGACCGGCAACTGGCGCTGTTGGTGGATAGCCGTTATAACCATGGCTTGCCGCAGAATCTGTCTGGCGCCAGCGGCCCAAGTGCTGCGATCAATCATGGTTTCAAGGCCATCCAGATCGGCGCCTCTGCCTGGACCGCGGAAGCCTTGAAGCTCACCATGCCAGCCTCGGTGTTTTCTCGTTCGACCGAATGCCATAACCAGGACAAGGTCAGCATGGGAACCATCGCGGCACGGGATTGCCTGCGGGTGCTGGAGCTGACCGAGCAGGTGGCTGCTGCGCTGGTGCTGGCTGTGACGCAGGGTATCCAGTTGCGCTTTGCCGAGAGCGAACCGATGTTGACGGCAGCTTGTGCTGCGTTCTGTCAGGAAATCCGGCAGCATGTGGCCTTCCTGGATGAGGACCGCCCGATGGAGCATGACCTGCGTCGCATGGTGGCCTGGATTCAGTCTCGTACATGGGCATTGTATGACGCCGCTGCATGAAACCATCTGGGTCGACGTCCCTTTCCATGATATTGATACCATGGATGTGGTCTGGCACGGGCACTACATCAAGTATCTGGAGATCGCCCGCTGTGCCTTGCTGCGCAAGCTGGATTACGACTACCCGCAGATGAAGGCTTCAGGCTTTGCATGGCCCGTGGTCGAATGCAATCTGAAGTATGTGCGACCTGCACGCTATGGGCAGCGCCTGGCGGTGACGGCGACACTGCTGGAGTACGAAAACCGGCTCAAACTGTCCTATGAAATTCATGACGAACAGGGTGCGCGCCTGACCAAAGCGGTCACCACCCAGGTGGCCGTCTGTCTGAAAACAGGGGAAATGCAGTTCGTTTCTCCCGCCTGTTTGCTGGAGCGAGGCAAAGCCTTATGCGATTCCTGATCGTCACCCTGCTGCTGATAAGCCAGCCGCTGTACGCCGCTTTGCCGCTTGCTGACGAATTGGCGAGCCGCTTCAGCCAGCGCTTGGACAAGAAACCGGTGTTACGGGCTACCTTTGTGCAAGAGAAGCAGATGGCTGCATTCAAAAAGCCGCTGATCAGCAAGGGGCGCTTTGTGTTTGTGGCGGGCAAGGGCGCACTGTGGAGCCTGGAGTCACCCATCAAGGTCAGCTACATCATGCAGGATGACCGGGTGATTGAAATTGATGAGCAAGGCAAGCGGCTGGTCCGGACCAGCAAAGAGGTGCCTGCAATCGCCCAGGTCAGCAAGGTGTTCCGGAGCCTGTTGGGTGCACAGACGCAATCCTTGCAAGACCTGTTCATGGTGCAGGCCAATGGTCAGATAGACGCTTGGCAGATGCAATTGCAACCCAAGCCGGGGCCTGTAGCCCAATTCATGAAGCAGGTGCACATGACGGGGGGGCGTAATGTTGAGCGCATCCGCATTGAGGAAACCAGCGGTGATGCAACCGTGATTACATTTCAGGGTGTTACCGAGGCGGAGCAGCTGACTGGCGATGAACGTGCGCTGCTGGGACAGCCTTGATGCGGCGGTGGTTACCGTGGTGGTGGCTGGCGTTGGCGGGCTTGTGTGGCGCCTGGGTGTTGAGTGCCTTCCTGCGTGGCGGTGTGCTGGAAACCGATTTGCTGCGCCTGCTGCCTGCGACCGAGCAGAACAGCCACGCTGAGCAAGCGGTCAATGCCCTCTACGGGCAGTTGGGCAACCGCATCCTGCTGCTGGCAGGGGCGAAGGATGCGGCGCAAGCACATGCCGCCGCGCACCAGCTGGCGAGCGTGCTGCGCCACAGCCCGGCGTTTCGTCGAGTGGTGCTGGAGGTCCCGACCTTCAATGCCCAACAACTGCTGGATACCTATCTGCCGTATGCACCGGGTCTGCTGACGGCGATTGATCGGCAACAACTACAACAGGCCACACCGGACGTACAACACCAGTTGCTGCGTCGATTGGGGGCACCTTTTCAGGATGGGATTCCGACCCCCCCTTCACTTGACCCCTTCGGCTACTTGCAGCGCTGGCTGGGGCAGTTGCCACTGGCGCAAACCCGCCTGCAGCAAGAGCAAGGGGTGCTGGTCGCACGGCAGTCAGGTCAGACTTACGTGCTGCTGGTGCTGGAGCCACAAGGGGCGGCGTTTGATGCGGCGACGCAACGGGCCGTCATCACGGGTTTGCAGCAGGCTGAACGAGAGGTCAAGGCTCAGCACCCCGGGGTGCAACTGTTACGCACCGGCGCCCTGTTTTATGCCAGCAGTGCTCGGGAGCAGGCCAGTCATGAGGTGGACCTGATCGGAGGTGGTTCACTGCTTGGGGTTCTGCTGTTGCTGTGGTTGCTGTTCCGCTCGATCAAGCCTTTGCTGCTGGGCATGCTGACGGTTGGGATTGGCATGGTATTCAGCTGTGCGGCCGTCTTGCTGGTTTACGGCAAAATTCACCTCATCACCCTGGTGTTTGGTGTCAGCCTGATTGGCGAGGCCATTGATTACGCCATTCAGTATTTTGCTGCGCATCTGGAGGCCGGATCACGCTGGGAGGCACGCCAAGGCATGCGCCGCGTGTTACCTGGATTATTGGTCGCCCTGTGTACCAGCCTGCTGGGGTATGGGGCGCTCACCTTGACGCCATTCCCGGCCATCAGCCAGATTGCCCTGTTTGCGTTTGCCGGCTTGGTTGCCGCCTGGTTATCGGTCGCACTGCTGTTGCCACGATGGGTGCAAAAGCCTGGTCAGCATGATGGATTGCGGCGGGTGCGCTGGCCTGCGGCCGTGTTGCATTGGTGGCTGGCCAGGATGACGCTGGGGCGAGGCGTCCTGTTGGTAGGCGCTTTGCTGCTGGCCTGTCTGCCGGGCTGGCTTCGCTTGCAAGGCAATGATGATATCCACCTGCTGGTATCCCATCCTGCGCAGCTGGTTGCGGAGGAGCGGCAGGTTCGACAGCTGGTAGGCATCAGTGAAGCCAGTCGTTTCTTTTTGACCGAAGGTGCGGATGCCGAGCAGGCCTTGCAGCGTGAAGCCGTGTTGGTCAGCCGCCTGCGCGAGCACCTTGGGCAGGGGGTGTCCGGGTTCACCGCCGTATCGGACCTCGTGCCGCCGGTGGCACAGCAGCGTGGAGACCAGGCCTTGTTACGCCAGCGCTTACCGGCATCAGCAGTGCTGCCCGTCATGCAGGCACTAGGTTTTCCAGACGAGGCCATGAACCGCTGGCAGTCCCGCAGTACATGGCCGGTACTGACGCTGGATCACTGGATGCAGCAGCCACTTGCCGGGGTATACCGCCACCAGGTGATGCCTTTGCCGGGAGGGCAAAAGGGCTTGATCCTGATCCTGCAAGGTGACGATGGACGACTGGACCTGGATGCCGTGGCACGCGGCCTGCCCGGAGTGACGGTGGTCAACAAGGCCAGAAGTGTATCCCGCATGTTTCAGCAGTATCGACAATTAGGCTATTACTGGCTGCCAGGTGCCATGGGCATGGTGTTGCTGGTCTTGCTGGTACGCTATCGGCTGCGAAATGCCTGTGCCATCATGCTGCCCAATCTGGTGGCCCTGGCGGTCTCCTTGTCAGCGTATGGTTTGACCGGGCAGCCGTTTACCCTGTTCAGTCTGATGGGCTTGATGCTGGTGCTGGGCGTCGGGGTGAATTACGCGATTTTCTTGCTGGAGGCCGGGGTTCGTAATCCGGTGCCCTTCGCCGGGGTCTTGCTGTCGGCCGCGACGACTGTGTTGTCATTTGGCTTGCTCAGTCTGTCGAGCATGCCTGCCTTGAACCAGTTCGGCACCGTACTGCTGTTTGGCATTATCTGTTCGGTTCTGCTGGCTCCGCTGTCGCTGACATTTGGGAGGGCACGATGCGCTGGTGCATGATGATGATGCTGACGGCCCTGTTACCCGCATGCATGAGCCTGCCGGAGCACTGCAGTCGGCTGTCGATTTCAGCACACTATTGCCTGAGTACCCAAGCAGGCCCTGCGATGGATGCGGATGGTCTGACTCAAGTGGCGCACGGTGATGACCGTTTCCAGTTGCTCAGTCGTTTGCAAGTCAGCGGGCCGCGGATGCAGCTGGCCGGGGTGAGCCCCTTGGGCCAGACCCTGCTGAAAGTCGATTGGGACAACGGGCAATTGAGCGTATGGCAGCTTGACGCGCTGAAAGGCAAATTGCCACCCGCCCTTTTGCCTGCGCTCATGCAGCTGGCGTTCTGGCCGGTAGAGCAGGTACGGCGGGGCTTGTCTGACGGTGTACAACTGGTCGAAGACGCGGGTGGAAGACGACTGATGCAAGATGGGCAGGATGTGCTGCGCATTCAGTGGCAAGGATCACACCCGCCTTATTCGCGCTTGCGTTTTGAGTTGCCTGCTGCAGGCGTGATCGTGGATACCCGGCAACTGGAGGAGGGGAACGGCCCATGAAATCTTGCTATCTGACGCGCCCCGGTCTGCTGTGTGCGCTGGGTGCGGATACGGATACCGTTGCTGAAGCGCTGTTTGCGGGTCAGCAGCAGGGGCTGGTGCTGGAGCAGGGCTGGCTGGCTCATGATCACAATGCCGCTGTACGGGTCGGGCGTGTGGCGGCAACGTTGCCGATACTACCGCCAGCCTGGCAGGCCCGGGCCAGCCGGAACAACCGCCTGCTGCTGGCTGCGGTACAGCAGATCATGCAAGAAGTTGAGCGCTGCAAGCAACGCTACCCGGCACACCGCATCGGTGTGGTGCTGGGAACCAGCACCTCGGGGGTAGACCACGCTGAATGGGCGCTGGAAGCACATGCGGCACAGGGTCAGTTGCCCGAAGGGTTCCAGTTTGAACAGATCGACCTAGGTGATCCGGCACGGTTCCTGGCGGACTGGCTCGAGCTGACCGGCCCGGCGTACTGTATCTCCACCGCTTGTACCTCCGGGAGCAAGGCGCTGGTCAGTGCGCGAAACCTGGTGCAGAGCGGGATGTGTGATGCGGTCATTACTGGCGGCGTGGACACCTTGTGTCGTTTGACGTTGAATGGCTTTACCGCCTTGGAATCCACCACCAGTGAACTGACCAACCCGCTGTCCCTCAACCGGGCAGGGATCAACATCGGCGAAGGGGCGGCGGTGTTCATCCTGTCAGCCGAGCCGGGGGCAGTGCAACTGCTGGGTGCCGGGGAAAGTAGCGATGCCTATCACATCTCTGCACCAGAGCCAGAAGGGCTCGGTGCAAGCGCTGCCATGCAGGCCGCATTGCGCGATGCGGGGCTGGATGAAACGTCCATCGGTTACCTGAACCTGCATGCCACCGCCACGATCAAGAATGATGCCATGGAAAGCAAGGCGGTGGACCGTGTTTTCCCGCATGGGGTGCCGGTGAGTGGCACCAAGGGTATGACGGGCCATGCATTGGGGGCTGCCGGGGCGCTGGAGGCCGCATTTTGCTATCTGAGTCTGACGGATACCCAAGGCCGACTGCCTCCGCACTGCTGGGATGGTGTCGCGGATCCTGCGTTGCCTGCGCTGCCTCTCGTGCAAGTGGGGCAACAATGGCGTCCAGGGCCGCGCTACGCGATGAGCAATTCATTTGCCTTTGGTGGCAACAACCTGAGCCTGATCCTGGGAGGTGGCGCATGACAAGCTATCCAGCGATTGAAACGGTGCTGGGCCACCGAGGCGATATGCTGCTGGTGCATGCTATTGAGCATGTGGATGCCACACAGGCATGCTGCACGGCGAAGACTGATTCAGCCGCATGGTATGCGTCCGAGGCCGGAGACATGCCGGCCTGGATTGGTATTGAGTTGATGGCACAGACGGTGGGGGTGCATGTTGGCATGCTGGCACGAATGCAAGGTCGCCCGCCGCGCCTTGGCGCACTGCTGGGGACACGGAAATATACGGCCATGATGGCATGTTTGCCTGCCGGAAAAGGATTGCGGATTCAGGCGACCCAAGCTTTTCGAGACGACACCGGAGTGGGTGCGTATGACTGCCGCATCGAGCTGGCCGACGGTGGAGAGACGGTGGCGGAAGCGACGCTGACGGTGTTCGAGCCTGACGACTTCCAGGCGTTTTTATACAAGGAGCGTACGCTGTGAGTGTGCGTCGAGTGTTGGTGACGGGTTCCAGCCGGGGTATCGGCAAGGCGGTTGCGCTACAGTTGGCTTCAGCAGGCTTTGCCGTCACCGTGCATTGCCGGCAACAGCGGGATGAGGCAGAGCAGGTCGCCCAGCAGGTGGCTAGCCTGAGTGATCAGTCCGCCCGCGTGCTGCAATTTGATGTGTGTGAGCGGGATACTGTCCGTGCGGTACTGGAGGCGGATATTGAAGCGAACGGGGCATACTGGGGCGTGGTGCTGAATGCCGGCATCAACCGCGATCAGGCCTTCCCGGCATTGACCGCACCAGACTGGGACCAGGTGATTGATACCGGTTTGAACGGGTTTTACAACGTTCTGCATCCGCTGACCATGCCCATGATCCGGTTGCGGCAAGGGGGCCGGGTTGTGACCCTGGCCTCCGTATCCGGCTTGATTGGCAACCGGGGGCAGGTCAACTACAGCGCGGCCAAAGGCGGGCTGATTGCCGCGTCCAAAGCCTTGGCCCTGGAGCTGGCCAGCCGGAAAATCACGGTGAACTGTGTGGCTCCCGGGCTGATTGAAACCGATATGGTGGCGCAACTTCCCACCGAAGACATGATGAAATTGATCCCGATGGGGCGCATGGGCAAGCCTGAGGAGGTGGCAGCGACCGTGGGTTTTCTGTTCTCGGACGGCGCGGCCTATCTGACCCGGCAAGTGATCAGCATCAATGGGGGGCTGGCATGAGGCGCGTGGTGGTAACGGGCATGGGCGGTGTCACTGCCTTGGGCAGTGATTGGGCCAGCGTTGACGCCCGGCTGCGCGAAGGGCGTAATGCGGTACGACGCATGACGGAATGGGCGGATCTGGAGGGCCTGAATACGGTGCTTGGCGCGCCGGTATCGTTTACCGTGCCCCCCCATTACCCACGCAAGCAGATTCGCTCCATGGGGCGTGTGTCTTTGCTGGCCGTACGCGCGACGGAGCTGGCCCTGACCCAGGCGGGTCTGCTGGAAGATGCTGTGCTGAAGCAGGGACGAACCGGGATTGCCTATGGCTCCTCTGCGGGCAGCATGGAGCCGGTACGTGCCTTTGGCGCGATGTTCGACCAGCGCAGCATGATGTCGCTGAATGCCACTTCCTACATCCAGATGATGCCGCACACCACGGCGGTCAATGCGGCCCTGCATTTTGGTCTGACTGGGCGTGTGATTCCGACCTCCAGCGCCTGTACCTCCGGTAGCCAAGCGATTGGCTATGCATTTGAAACCATTCGCATGGGCAAGCAGGACATCATGCTGGCGGGTGGGGCGGAAGAGCTGACAGAGGCCTCCGCCGTGGTGTTTGATCTGCTGTTTGCCACCTCGGTTCGCAATGATGAACCCCACATGACGCCGCGACCCTTTGACCGAAACCGGGATGGACTGGTGACCGGCGAAGGCGCAGCGACCCTGGTGCTGGAAGAGCGGGAGCATGCCTTGGCCCGTGGTGCCACCATCTATGCAGAAGTCATTGGATTTGCCACCAACTCGGATGGTGCCCACATCACCCAGCCGGAGTCGGACACCATGGCAGAGGCCATGCTGATGGCGCTGGATGATGCCGCTCTGCCCGCGTCGGCCATTGATTATGTCAGTGCCCATGGCACGGCAACCACCCGTGGTGATATCGCTGAAAGCCATGCAACCCAGCGCGTACTGGGCGAGCAGGTACCGGTCAGCAGCATGAAGAGCTATCTCGGACATACGCTGGGGGCCTGCGGTGCGATTGAGGCATGGTGGTTGATTGAAATGATGCGGGGCAAAGCCTTTGCGCCCACCCTCAACCTGACGGATCCGGACCCGGCCTGCGCAGCGCTGGATCATATTGTTCAGCAGCATCGCAGTCTGGATACCGAATACACCATGAGCAATAACTTCGCCTTTGGTGGTATCAATACCTCTTTGATTTTTGCCAGGGTATAAGACATGCGGCGGGTATGGGTGACCGGCATGGGCATCGTCTCTTGCCTGGGGAATGATCTGGCGACGGTGACGCGGGCCTTGCAGACCGGCCAAAGTGGTATCCGGCAGGTCCCCGCGTTTGCGGAGGCCCAGTTAAGCAGCCAGGTGGCCGGAGTGCCGGATCTGGGTGGACTGCCCACGATTGACCGCAAGTTACGCCGCTTCATGGGTGATGCCGCCGTGTATGCTTATCATGCCATGCAGCGAGCGGTGGATGATGCTGCTTTACCGTCAGCGTTGTTGCACGATAGCCGAACAGCCTTGTTCATTGGCTCTGGCATGTCAGCGCCACAACAGTTTGATGAGGCGCTGGGCACCCTGCGCGGGCGCGGTATCGACAAACTGCGGCCTTATTACATTCCGCAAGTCATGTCGAGTACGGTGGCGGCCAATCTTGCACAGGCGTTTCAGATCAATGGCCCCAGCTTTGGCATTACCGCGGCATGTGCCACGTCTGCGCACTGTATCGGGACAGCATGGGCGATGATACGCAGCGGTCTGATTGACCGGGCCTGGGTGGGCGGTGCGGAAGAGGTGAGTGCGGTCGCCACGGCTTTGTATGAACCCCTCGGGGCCCTGACCACCCGCTATAACCACACCCCAGCGCAGGCATGTCGCCCCTTTGCGCAGGACCGGGACGGGTTCGCCATTGCAGGCGGTGCAGGTGTCCTGCTGCTGGAGGCGGCCGATTGTGCCCGGCAACGCAAGGCGCGGGTCTATGCTGAGCTGAGCGGCTATGGGGCCAGCAATACGGCATCGGACATGGTTCAGCCTGATAGCGATGGCATTCTTCAGGCCATGCAGCAGGCGCTGGCGCTGGCGCAGGCCGGTGAGCCGGTGGTGGACTACCTGAACCCGCATGCCACCGCCACGGTGCTGGGCGATCGTGCGGAAGTGCAGGCCATTCGCCGCCTGTTTGGCGAGCATATGCCCCTTGTTTCGGCGACCAAGGGCCTGTCTGGCCACTCGATTGGGGCGATCAGTGCACATGAAGCCATTTTTTGCCTGCTGATGATGCGACACGGCTTTGTGGCGGGCTCAGCCAACCTGGATCAACTTGACCCTGAGTTTGCCGATCTACCGATCGTTCGCCAGCACACTCCATGTCGGCTGGGCACGGTATTGTCCAACAGCATTGGCTTTGGTGGCACCAACGCCAGCCTGCTGTTTCAGCGCACCGACTGAGATCAGGCTTGCCCTTGGGCGGGCTTTCGGGCAGGCTCGGGGTTTGTGTGTGGTAAAGCGTCGCATGAATCGTTCGTCTTTGCGTGCCGATGGCCTGATGTTGCTGGCGGCGGCTATCTGGGGTACCACCTTTGTCGCCCAGCGTCTGGGCATGGATGTGGTGGGGCCGTTTCTGTACACGGCATCGCGCTTTCTGCTGGGGGCTTTGTTGCTGACACCGCTGGCACTGCAGCGGCGGGCGCATCCGCCTGGAATGGCTGCAACGTCACGTCGCAGCTTGTGGCTGGCTGGTCTGGTGCTGGGTGCGGTGGTGTCGTTTGCCATCAATTTCCAGCAAGTGGGCCTGCTGTCTACCAGTGTAACCAACGCGGCGTTCATTACGGGCTCTTACGTGGTGCTGGTGCTGCTGATTGGCTGGGTGCTCAAGCATCAGGCTGGCGCCGGGGTTTGGCTGGGCACGGGGCTGACGGTGGTGGGCATGTACTTTCTCAGCGTCACCGACCAGCTGACCCTGTCCTACGGCGATGGCCTGCAGATGGTCAGCGCCGCAGTATGGGCGGTGCATGTCTTGCTGGTGGGCTACTATGCGCGGCGGCATGATGCCCTGCAACTGGCCTGTATCCAGTTCTGGGTCTGCGGGCTGCTCAGCCTGCTGGTTGCGCTGTGGCGCGAGCCGGTCAGCCTGGTGGCGTTGTGGCAGGCCAAGTATGCCATTGCGTATGGCGGGGCCTTGTCGGTGGGCCTGGGCTATACCTTGCAGATGGTGGCTCAGCGTCATGCTATTCCGTCGCATGCCGCCATTATCTTCAGCATGGAAGGGGTGTTTGGTGCGCTGGCGGGCTGGTGGGTGCTGGGTGAACGCTTGACCGGGCGCGGCTGGCTGGGCTGTGGGCTGATGCTGGCAGGCATGCTGACCGCACAGTTGTGGCCACGCAAGGCAGCTGGCCCGGAGGCCGATTTGCCTCGGCACTGAGGGGGTCTCAGCGCTCGGGCCATTTCCAGGCGGCGCTGTCGATATCTTCCTGCAGCAGGGTCTCGCCCAGTCGCTTCTCCAGCATCAGGTGATGGCAGCGACCCTCCCGCTCCAGTGTGGCGATCAGCCGAGGCGCATGGGAGACCACCAGCAGCTGGCTATACTGGCTGGCGTGGATGATCAGCCGCCCCAGCGCGGGCAGCAGGTCCGGATGCAGGCTGGTTTCCGGTTCGTTGAGCACCAGCAATTCGGGCGGGCGTGGCGTCAGCAGTGCAGCTACCCACAGCAGATAGCGCAGGGTGCCATCGGAGAGCTCCGCGCTGCGCAAGGGGCGCAGCAGCCCATGTTGCTGCATCTGCAGCTCAAAGCGGCCTTGCTGATTGTCGATGTGAATCCGCGCACCGGGGAAGGCATCGCTGATGGCAGCCTGCAAGGCGGCATCATCCCCGATTTCCAGAATGGTTTGCATGGCAGCGGCCAGGTCGGCTCCATCACTGGCCAGTACCGGGGTGCGGGTACCGATCTGTGGCTGTCGGGCGGGGGCTTCGCTGTCGCTGCGGAAGTGATCATAGAAGCGCCAGCCGCGAATTTTCTCGCGTAGAAGCAGCATCTCCGGGGCTTGCCGAGGGTCGGCCAGCTGGGTGAGCATGCTCTCATGCGTGGCCAGCCGCAGTGGGCTCACTGCCCAGTCCCCCTTGCCCTCACGCAGCTGTACATGCGCACCATGCCGGTCTACCAGCAAGCTGGCCCGACGGTAGACCGGGCCATTCCAGATACATTCGCGTTTGATGACGGGGTCTTGCCCAAAGTAAGTGGGTATCGGCTCTGGAAATCCCAGGTCGATTGCGTAGCTGTAATCCTCGCTGGCAAACCCCAGCAACAGTCGCACCACAGCATTCCGGCGTACGCCTGTGATCTCCTGCGTCCCCTGCAACATTTGACGAGAGAACTGCTCGGGTCCGGCCCACAGGGTGGAGCTGAGGCCCCCTTCCTGTGCCAGCGAGCTGATGATGCGACCCTGCGCCACGTCGGCCAGCAGCCGCAGTGCGCGGTACACACTGGATTTGCCGCTGCCGTTGGCCCCGGTTACCAGCGTGAGGGGCTGCAAGGGCAGATGCAGCTTGCGCAGCGAGCGGTAATTGGCAATCGCCAGGGTATGCAACATACGTTCAGGGCTCGACTGCTTGTGGGCCGCGCTGTAGCTGCCGCACCTGGAAGGCTGCCGCCTGCAGTTGCGCTTGCAGCACCGCCAGCGCGCGGTCTGGCGCAGCGTGCCCGCACATGAACAGGTCTACCGCAGCGTAAGCCAGCTCCGGCCAGCTGTGAATGCTGATGTGCGATTCGCGCAGCAGCAGCATGCCGGTGACGCCCTGATTGGGCCCAAAGTGGTGAAAGTGGGCGTGCACCACATGCGCACCGGCGGCCTCGGCGGCGGCACGCAATGCGTGCTCAATCTGTGCCGGGCTGGCCAGCCGTGCTGGGTCGGCTTGCGAGAGTTCAATCAGCCAGTGCTGCCCCACGGCTGCCGTCATTTATGCCCACCGGAGAACCAGCCGCTGCTGCCGCTAGAACTGCGCGAGCTGCTCCAGCCGCGTGCGCTCTGGCCAGTACCGCTGTGGTTATAGCTGGTGACGGCGATGACGATGATCACCGCATAAATGGTATAGAGGCCCCGTAACATCAGTCGTCATCCTCATCGGCACTGTCGGATTTGGGTGAGGTCAGCCAGATCGGCAGCCAGATCAGCGCCAGACCGATCAGCACGGCCACGCCGGCAGAAGACAATGTGGATTCACCGTCGTCATCGTATTCCAGCCAGCCGGAGGACAGGTTCAGCACCAGCAACAGTATGGACATGCCAATCGCCAGCCAGATGAAGGTGTTGCGGGCCGAGGCGGTGTCGGGGTCACTGGCCGTGGCGGCAGCGACTTCCTTGCCAAACCAGCCTGATACCACGCTGGATGGCACCGTTTTGGCGGCACTCCAGGTCAGCTCATGAGCAGTGTATTCCGCATACAGGCGGTCTGGAGGCGTGCCGGTTTTGCCATCCAGGCGGTAGCTGGCGATACGGGTCTGGTCACCCACCTGCACTTGCCAGTTAAAAGCCCCGGCGGCATAGCAGACCTCTGCCCCATATTGATACTCGCTGGTATACAAATTGTCACCGTAGCGAACACCGCCGCGATTGACTTGTCGTGGCCAGCGATTCAATACCTCGATCCACTCCCAGCGCTCATCACTCTCACTCAGCCAGCAGAAGCCGCGCAAGGGATTGAACAGCAGGTACTCCCACCACAGGCTGTACGCATCACTGTCCAGCTCTCGGCATTGCTGCAGGCCAATCACCGTCCATTGCAGCTGGTTGATGCTGGCCTGATCGCCCAGCGACAGGGAGCCATGTTGAGCCTCATGCTGCTGGTGTTGCTGCACCAGTTGCAGCGTGCCGCCTTCCTGTACGCTCTGGCTGTGGCAGGCCGGGCAGATCAGCTGGGTCGCCAGCCCGGCGGGCAGGGTAATACCGCTGCCGCAACCGGGGCAACTCAGGGTGCTGAGCTCTCCGCGTACTGCTCCGGCTTGTTGCTGTATCTGCTCCTCTGTACGCAGGTTCTGGCATTGCAGCTCCTCCAGCCGGACGGCATCACCCAGATAGCCGATCAGCTGGCCTTCGGAATAATCCAGGGTCAGGAAACGGCTGTCGCAGCGGAAATCGGCAACGATGGCCTCCCAGCCTGCGCCCACGGTAAACGGCAGCTCGCCTTGTCCGGCGACGCACTGCGCGCGGCGCACGTCGGCCGCGCTATAGCGCTTGTTGTCGAGGATGAAGTCGCTGCCTGGCTGCAGGCTGTCAAAAGAGGGTGCATTGGGAACGTCGGGCAGCGGGCGGGTCAGCACATACTGGCCGTTGGCGTCGGATAGCCAGCCGGTGCTGCCGTCGTCAAACCACAGATACCACTCGTTCCATACCCCGCGTTCGTACTGCAGCTGGATGCGGCCGATCAGGCTGAAGTCCAGACCCAGATAGCGGCCACTGCTATGAATCTGCAGCGGGGAGAAATCTTCCAGCACCGCAGATTGCTTGCCCAGGTTGCGCACGCTGTCCGCATCGCGGGCAACGGTGCTCTGGCAGTATTTGCAGATGGCCAGCACCGAGGTAGCCGAGCGAAAGCTCAGCTCGGCACCGCAACCGGGGCAGGCGGCCTTGAACATGGGCTTAGCCGATCAGCTGTTTGAGGATTTCCGCTTTGGCGCTGTCGTAATCCGTGGCGGAGATCAGACCTTTGTCCAGCAGGCCCTTCAGCTTTTCCAGCCGGGCTTCCGGCGAATTGGGGTCCGCAGCGGGGGCGGCAGCTGCAGCGGCGGGTGCCGGGGTGGCTGCGGCCGTTGCGGCAGCCATATTGCTGGCGGTGCTGTTGGCCATCATCTGCCCGAACTGCAGGCCCGCCGCGAGGCTGGCACCAATGCCAGCAATGCCACCTTCGTTCTGCGCCGCCAGCGGGATGGCCTGGGCGGTCTGGTACTGGGCGTAGGTACCCATATTACCGATCATGCCCATCGAAATCCGGGTGTCGATGGCTTTTTGCAGCTCTTCCGGCAGCGAAATGTTCTCCACCACAAAGGCATCCAGTGCAATGCCGTAGTTGGCGAACGGCTCCACCAGATGCTGCTTGACGGCGTCGCCCATCAGCAGCTGATTGCCTGCCATGTCAAGGAAAGGCACTTCCGACGCCGCCAGTGTGTTGGTGATGGTCGCCAGCACCAGATTGCGCAGCTGCACTTCCAGCTCGTCGCGGGTATACTCCTCGCGGGTGCCGCTGACAGCGGAGAACAATTTGGCAGCATCGGTCACCGAGTAGCTGTAGCTGCCGAAGGCGCGCAGACGCACCATGCCGAAATCCTTGTCGCGGATGGTGATCGGCTGCGGGGTGCCCCATTTGCGGCCAAGCTGTAGCCGGGTGCTGACAAAGTAGACATCCGACTTGAAGGGGGACTCGAACAGTTTGTCCCAGTTCTGCAGATAGGTCAGCACTGGCAGGGTCTGGGTGGTCAGGGTGTGCATGCCGGGGCCGAACACATCGGCCAGCTTGCCTTCATTGATGAACACCGCCTGCTGGCTTTCCCGCACGGTCAGGCTGGCACCGTACTGGATTTCGTTGTCCTCCATCGGGTGCTTCCACACCAGCACGCCGTCGCCATCCTCTGTCCACTGCAGGATGTCTATAAACTGCTTCTTGATAAACGATCCGAGACCCATGGTCGGCGTCCTTTCGAAAAGAATGAGGTTCAGTACAGGCAGGCGGCGTTGAGGATGCCGACCGCCAGTGAGGCCATGCCCAGCAATCCGGCCATGCCGGTATTGTTGTCGGCAATGGCGCGCTTGAGGTCCGGTACCAGCCGGGTCAGCGCGACATACAGCAGCAGCTGGATCAGCATGGCGATGCCCGCCCACAGCAGGAAGAGAGGGTAGCTGTCGTTGTGCATGATGCTGGACGCCAGCGCCAGGGTCACCCCCAGCACCGCCCCACCCAGCGACAGCAAAGGCGCTGTCTCTCCGGCACGCAGCAGCTTCAGCTCATCGTAGGGGGTGAGCTTGAGGTAGATCAGGGTAAACAGAAACAGCAGGGCCATCGCGGTCAGCAAGTACAACAAATAGGCTTGTAACGGGGGCATGGTCAACTCCTGCGAAACGATCACATGCATTTAGCCAGCATTTTGCGATACCCTCAAGCGTTTGCCGAACGGAATGTGAGTAATGCGTGACCGGATCCTGATTCTGTCCGTGTTTGTGGTGGCCTCCTGCGGACTGGCCTATGAACTGATTGCGGGTGCGCTGGCCAGCTATCTGCTGGGGGACTCCATCCTGCAGTTCTCCAGCATCATTGGCTGCTACCTGTTTGCCATGGGCGTGGGCTCGCATCTGGCGCGCTATGTGCCGGATGAGGACCTGTTGGGGCGCTTTGTCGATATTGAGTTGCTGGTAGGGCTGTTTGGCGGTGTGGCAGCCACCCTGCTTTTTGTGCTGTATGCCTGGGATGCCACCCCGTTTCGCACGGTGCTGTATGTACTGGTCTTCATCATTGGCTGTCTGGTGGGGATGGAGATCCCGCTGGTCATGCGGATCTTCAATCAGCGGAATACCGCTTTCCGGGAGCTGGTCAGCCGGGTGCTGACCTTTGATTACCTGGGGGCACTGGCGGTGTCGCTGGCCTTCCCGCTGGTGCTGGCGCCCCACCTGGGTCTGGGCCGCAGTGGCTTTCTGTTCGGTGTGCTGAATGCCGGGGTGGCATTGTGGACCTTGCAGACCTTTCGCGGTGAGGTACACCAGTTGCCCTTGCGCCGCCTGCGCGCAGTGCTGGTGCTGGGGCTGCTGCTGGGCGGATTCTTCCTCTCTGAACGGCTGACCCATTGGGCGGAGCAGAGTCTGTTCGGCGACCCCATCATTCATGCGGAAACGACGCCCTATCAGCGCCTGGTGTTGACCCGCTGGAAGGACGACACCCGGCTGTACCTGAACGGCAATCTGCAATTCTCTTCGCGCGATGAATACCGCTATCACGAGGCTTTGGTGCTGCCGCTGATGGAAAACCTGCCGTGGGCGCGACGGGTGCTGGTACTCGGTGGCGGCGATGGTCTGGCAGTACGCCAGCTGCTGAAATATCCGCAGTTGCAGATTACGCTGGTGGACCTGGACGCGGCGATGACCGGTCTGTTCTCCCGCTCACCGGATCTGCTGGCGCTCAATCAGCGTGCGCTGCTGCACCCCAGGGTGAAGGTGATCAATGATGATGCCGGACGCTGGCTGGAGCAGAGCAGCGAGGTGTTTGACGCCATCATCGTCGATTTTCCCGACCCCTCCAGCTTCGGGCTGGGCAAGCTGTACTCGGTACCGATGTACCGCTTGATGTCGCATCACCTCTCGGTCAATGGCTTGATGGTGGTGCAATCCACCTCGCCCTATTTCGCGCCACGCTCCTACTGGTGCATTGAGGCCACCTTGCGTGCGGCCGGGCTGCAAACCTGGCCGTATCACGCCTACGTGCCCTCCTTTGGCGAGTGGGGGTTCATCATGGCCGGGCCGATGACTGCCCGCTTTGCGCCTCCCGGGCGCTACCGGGTACCGACCCGCTTCCTCAATGCCGAGTCGACCCGCCTGATGTTCAGCTTCCCGCCGGACATGCCGCGCTGGAAGGTGGAACCCAACCAGCTCAATACCCAGGCGCTGGTGCATTATTTTGAGCAGGACTGGCGGCAGGTGTTGCGCTGATGGACCGCCGCCGGTTTTTGATTGGTCTGTCCAGCCTGGCGCTGGCGGGGTGTGAAGCGGGCAGCTGGCTGGAGGTGCCGACACGGGTCTATCAGCCGGGGATGGCGACGGGGCACGCCTTGCGCGATCTCAAGCAACTGCCGGAGCCGCAAGCCGTCTGGTGTACCGATACGCTGATCCTCGGCAGTGGTGCGGCTGGCCTGAGTGCAGGCTGGCAGCTGCGGCGGCAGGGCTATCGCAACTTTTTGCTGCTGTCGGGGCCAGAATGGTACGGCAATGGGGCATCCGGCCAGATGGGAGAGGTGCCCTACCCGCGAGGCGCACATTACCTGCCGCTCCCCTCGCTGGCGTCCTCCCATGTGCGGGAGATGCTGGCCGAGATGGGGGTGTTGCGCGGTGATCCGCAGGCGTTACGCCCGGAATACGACGAGCAGGTGCTGGTGCAGGCACCAGACGAACGCGTGTTTGCCAATGGGGTATGGCAAGAAGGGCAGCTGCCACAGCGTGGCCGCAGTGCGGACAGCCTGGCACAGCAGCAGCGCTTTCTGGCGCAGGTGGCTCGTCTCAAGCGGCAAGTGGGGCGGGATGGTCGGCCGGTGTTCAGCGTGCCGCTGGCGCTGTCATCGCAAGACCCGCAATGGTTGGCGCTGGATCGACTCAGTTTTGCGGCCTGGCTGGATCAGCAGCAGTTGACCGACCCCGTGTTACGGCGCTGGCTGGATTACAGCTGCCGCGATGACTATGGCGCGCCGTGCGATGAAGTCTCGGCATGGGCCGGACTGCATTACTTTGCCGCGCGCGGTGGGCATGCCGCCAATGGTGAGGATGGCGCAGTGTTGACCTGGCCCGATGGGCTGAATCCCGTGCTGCGCCACTTGCAGCGCGCGCTGGAACAGGATGGGCAGCAGCGGCTGCATCAAGGCACGGCATTGCATATCAGGCTGGAGCAGGGCAAGCCGGTCGTACTGTGCCGGATGGACGCCAAAGTGGTGCGCATCGAGGCGCAACAGCTGATCTGTGCCATGCCCTTGCATGTGCTGCAGCATGTATTGCCCACCTTGCCGGAGTACGGCTATCAACGGCAACAGGCGTTACCGCACGCGGCCTGGCTGGTGTCCAGCTTTGGCTTGAACCGGTTTCCCGAAGAGGCTCGTGGGGTGGAGCTGGCCTGGGACAATATCCTGCACGAAGGGCCGGGCCTGGGCTATGTGGTGGCGACTCATCAATGGTTGCGCACCGCCAAGCCGCAACATACTGTGTTTACCGCCTATCAGGCCCTGTCCCGACAGGGGCCGGGCGACGCCCGCCGCTGGTTGCTGCAGGCTAACCGTGAGGTGCTGTACGACATGGCCATGTGCGACCTGCGGCAGGTCTATGGCCGCATGGACTGGTGGCGTGCTGCACGCGAAGTGGAGATCACCGTGCGGGCCCACGGCATGTCCACTCCCCGCCCCGGTTTCCTCACCCATCCCGGCCTGCGGGCATTGCGTGACCACACGGGCCCCATCCTGTTTGCCCATTCAGACCTTTCCGGCCTCTCCTTGTTTGAAGAAGCCTCCTGGTGGGGCGTGCAAGCGGCCAACCGGGTACTGGGGAATGCGGCTTAAGGTGTGGCTTGCCGTCCGCTTTGGTTCATTTTAGGTTTTCTCTTCTAGTCTTGCGGTTGTTCAAAGAGGTCAAGTCAAGCGTGGGTACGAGGGTTGGGGCATGGGTGCGCAAAAAGTGGCTATGGGTGGTCGCCATACTGCTGTCGCTGCTGTGCTGGTTGCTGTATCAGCACAGTTACGCCTTTGATGAGCAGCAGCACGTGGTGCGCTTTGCGGATGGGCGCACGCTGGACATCACGGTCACCCTGCCGCAGGGCAGTGAGCACAAGCCGGGGGTGGTGCTGTTCATTCATGGTGATGGCCCGGCTAACGCCAGCTATGACGACTACTATCAACCGCTGTGGGAATCGCTGGCTCAGGCAGGCTATGCCTCGGTGTCATGGAGCAAGCCAGGTATCGGCGGGTCCAGCGGTAACTGGCTGCAGCAAAGCATGGAAGACCGTGCCAAAGAGGCGCGGCTGGTGCTGGGCTGGGTAAGGCGGCAGCCCCAGTTTGATACTCGACGTATCGGCCTGTGGGGGAGCAGTCAGGCGGGCTGGGTGTTGCCCAAGGTGGCAGCACGTGACTGTTGTATCCGCTTTGTGATTGCGGTCAGCCCGGCCATCAACTGGTTGCAGCAAGGGCGCTATCACAGCGAGACCACCTTGCAGCATCAACAAGCAGATACCGCAACCCGTCAGCAAAGCGTACAGCGGCGCCAACAGGTGCTGGCCCTGCTGCAGCAGGGCGGCAGTTATGCCCAATATCTGCAAGTCGCCGGCAGCGAGCCCATGAGTGCAGACCGCTGGCAGTTTGTTCGCCGCAACTGGCAAGCCGATGCCACCCTGGATCTGCAAGCGCTGGCAAAGCGCCCGGTCCCGGTATTACTGCTGCTGGGGGCGCTGGATCGCAACGTGGATATCCGCAATACCGAACAAGGTTATCGCCAATGGCTCCCGGCCAGCCGACTGACCGTGATTCACTACCCGGATACCTACCACGCCATGACACGGCGGCAGGTGGAAGACAGCGCCACGGTGGGCTGGCTCACCAGCCTGTTCCGGCCACGTGCAGTGTATAACCCGGACTACCTGCGGGATTTGCAACGGTATGCCGCACAATTCTGATTACAACCATTACACGCGCTGATCCAGGAGCCGATCGGCCAGATCTTTAATCTCTTTGCCCATGAACAGCCGCGATTGCCACGGCTCAGGGATGCTGTTGATGCCATAGTAGGCCCCTGCCAGCTGACCGCAGATTGCTGCGGTGGTGTCGGCATCGTCCCCCAGATTAGCCGCACGTAATACTGCAGAAGCATAGTCTGTCGTGTGCCAGAAACACCACAGTGCAGCTTCCAGCGAGGCGATGGCGTAGCCGGTACCCATGATTTGTTGCTCAGATTTGGTTTGCCAACTCCCCCTTGCGAGATTTTGGACTGTGATTGCAGGCGTGCTGAAGTCCGTGATCTGGCAAATCTGAGTCTTATCCGCACCCTGCAGGGCCAAGCGGATCTGCTGCGCAAAGAGCCGGGTAGCTTCGATTGCTTCTTCTGCACCATGCGTGGTTCGCGCGCTATTCGCGGCCATCTCATCCAGTTGGGCGGGGTCATGCCAGAAGTACATCGGCACGGGGGCGAGTCGCATCAGACTACCATTGCCTGCAGTGTGGGGGTTGGACTCGCCACTGTATGGGTCACCGGACTGTTGATAGCGCTCCAGTGCGCGGGCAATGGTCATACCAATGTCGAAGCAGCGTCCGGTGCTGCTCATGTAGCCATGTGCTTGCCAATTGCAATAGCGGTTCATCTGGTCCGTCGGGTTAAACCCCTTGCAATACAGCAAGCTGTGCGCCAGGCACAACGCCATGCTGCAGTCGTCGGTCCAGGCGCCTGCGGGCAAATCAAACGGACCACCGCCGACCATGTCCGTGATCGGGGTAAAGCTTCCTCGCGGGGAGAACTCCAGCGTCGTGCCAAGGGCATCGCCACAAGCCAGGCCTACCAGGCACCTTGGTAGCGTTCGGATTCACTCAGTTTTGTCATGGGCACAGGTCTTTGAGGTATTGTGAGTGGGGGGGCGATGACAGTCTTGGGGCTAGACCAGGACCTTGCCCGGATTCATCAGGCCTTTGGGGTCGAGGCTGGCTTTGAGCTGGTGCATCAGTTTCAGTTCCAGGGCGGACTTGTAGTGGGGCAGGGTGTCGCGCTTCAGCTGGCCGATGCCATGTTCGGCGCTGATGCTGCCACGGTAGTGTGCGACTTGGTCGTAAACAATGCGGTTGGCTTGGGCTTCGTCATCGAACAGATCGACATTGCCGGGGCGAGTGTGGCTGAGGTTGTAGTGCAGGTTGCCATCGCCAAGGTGGCCGAAGACCTGCAAGCGTACACCGGGGAAGGCGTGCTGCAGCAGGGCGGCGGTATCTTGCAGGAAGGCCGGGATGGCGCTGACGGGCAGGGCGATGTCGTGCTTGATTGACGGTCCGTCCAGCCGCTGGGCTTCCGAAATGCTTTCCCGTAATAGCCACAGTGCGCGTGCCTGTTGTTCGCTCTGGGCGATGGCGGCATCCTGCACCGGCGACTCCGCAAGGGTGGCGAGCAGGTCGCCTGCCAGACGGTCATCCGGCGCGCCGTCCGAGAGTTCCAGCAGGGCATACCAAGGGCTGGGGGCTTCCAGCGGTGAGCGGCTACCGGGGATGTGTTGTGTGACCAGCTGCAGGCACACGTCCGACACCAGCTCAAAGGCGGTCAGCCTGTCGCTGAAGCGCTGTTGCAGCTGTCCCAGCAGTTGCAGTGCATCCTCCGGCCCGCTGAGTGCCACCCAGGCGGTGCACTGCTGCAGTGGGCGCGGGAACAGCTTGAGGGTGGCTGCAGTGATGATGCCGAGCGTGCCTTCCGCGCCGATAAAACAATGCTTGAGGTCGTAGCCGGTATTGTCCTTGCGCAGGCCACGCAGGCCATCCCAGATTTGCCCATCCGGCAGCACCACTTCCAGCCCGAGGGTAAGCTCGCGCATATTGCCGTAGCGCAGTACCTGGACGCCACCGGCATTGGTGGAGAGGTTGCCGCCAATCTGGCAGCTGCCTTCAGAGGCCAATGAGAGTGGAAACAGACGCTGCTGTTGCGCCGCTGCAACTTGCACCTCGACCAAAGTACAGCCTGCTTCGGCAGTGAGCGTCTGGTTGACCGGATCGACTTGTCGTATCTGCCGCAGACGGGATAGCGAAATCACCACCGCATTGCCAAGGGTATCCGGCACGCTGGCACCGCACAGGCTGGTATTGCCGCCCTGTGGCACCATCGACACACCGGCGTCATGACACAGGCGGACAATGGCGGCCACCTCGGCGGTGCTGGCCGGGCGCAACACTGCCAGCGCCTTGCCACGATAGCGTTTGCGCCAGTCGGTCAGATAGGGCTGTATGGTTTGAGGGTCGGTCAAGACATGGGTGTCACCAATCCGGTGAGCCAGTTGCGCAAGCAAATCAGACATAGTGATGGCCAAACAGGGTACGCATGCAGTCTAATCGCTGCGGGGCTTGGCGAACAAGGGCGACTGTGGTTTGATCGTCAGTTACACGGAAGATGAGAACCATTCCGTGAGCGTTGATTCAACTCAAAGCCAGCCAAGCCGATTGCTGGCAAGCTTGGGCATCCCGTTGTTGCCCGGAAAGGGTGTCATGTCTTCGCATCAATCGCCGTTCCCCATGCTGGAACTGGCAGGCAAGTCCGTATTACCAATCGTGCAGGGCGGGATGGGGGTCGGGGTGTCTGCACACCGACTGGCCGGTAGCGTGGCGCGGGAAGGCGCCATGGGCACCATTGCCAGTGTGGACCTCAAGCATCATCACCCGGACCTGCTGGCCCGCTGCCACAAGGTGCGCGATCAGGAAGTACTGGACCAGACCAATCTGGAAGCCCTCGACCGTGAGATTCGCATGGCCCGCGAGATTGCCGGGGGCAAAGGCATGGTTGCGGTCAACGTGATGAAGGCGGTGCTGGATAATGCCGATTATGTGCGGCAAGCCTGCGAAAGCGGGGCGGATGCCGTGGTGATGGGCGCGGGCCTGCCGTTTGATCTGCCAGAGATTACTGCCGAGCATCCCAAGGTGGCTTTGATTCCGATCCTGTCGGAAGTGCGCGGGATTGCGCTGGTGCTGAAAAAGTGGCTGAAAAAAGGCCGCAAGCCGGATGCCATCGTGATTGAGCATCCGCGTTATGCCGGGGGGCACCTGGGCGCGGCCCGGATCGAAGACCTCAAGGATGGTCGCTTTGACTTCCGGCTGGTGGTGGAAGGCGCTCGGGAGTTGTTCCGCGAGCTGGGACTGGAACGGGAGCCGATTCCGCTGATTCTGGCCGGGGGTATCAACAGCCACCAGAAGGTGAAGGAAGCCTTCGAGATGGGGGCGTCTGGCGTGCAGCTGGGTACGGCGTTTGCCGTGAGTCAGGAAGGGGATGCCCATCCCAATTTCAAAGCGGTGCTGGCTGGAGCGGGCCCGGAAGATATCGTCGAGTTCATGAGCGTTGCGGGCCTGCCTGCTCGCGGGGTGCTGACACCGTGGCTGAAAACCTACCTGCGCCGCGAGGCCTTGCTGCAGAGCAAGGCCAAGTGTGATTCGGCACGCTGCACCACGGGGCTGAATTGCCTGTCCGTGTGCGGCCTGCGTGATGGCTTGGCCAAGATTGGTCAATTCTGCATTGATACCCAGCTGGCAGCGGCACTGCGCGGCGAGGTCAGCAAGGGTTTGTTCTTCCGGGGCTCGGAGCCGCTGCCATTTGGTTCGGCCATCCGGCCGGTGCGTGAGTTGATTGACTACCTGCTCACTGGCATCAAGCCCGTCTTCACCCAACAGGAACACGATGAGCCTGCGCTTGCCGGGGCATGAAGAGCTCCCTTCACTGGAAACCCCGCTGGAGATGCTGCTGGCGTGTCACGGGCGGGTGCGCAAGTTTTGCCACGTGATCCAGCAGCTGGTGACGCATTTGCCGCAGCATGGCCTGACGGCCGATGCCCGCCAGGCGGCAGGGAATGTCATCCGCTACTTTGACCTGGCCGCACCACGCCACCATGCAGACGAAGAAGATGACCTGTTCCCGGCTTTGCTGCTGGCGGCGGGCGAACAGGTGGAGTTTGCGGCCATGAGGGCGGCCCTGCTGGCCTTGCAGCATGAGCATGAGCCGTTGGGCCTGCTGTGGCAGCAGCTGCGCCCGCGCCTGCAGGCCATTCATGATGGTCACTGGCTGGAGCTGAACGAGGGGGAGCTGGCCAGCCGTTTTGCGGCGGACTATATCGCTCACGCGGCACGGGAAGAGGCTGAGGTCTACCCAGCCGCCACACAACTGTTGAGCACTGATGTGCTGGCCCGGATTGCCGAGCAGATGGTGGCGCGCCGTCGCCATTGAGAACAGCAGGCAACCTGACAGCAGCTTGCCTGATAAACGGAATGATTCACATTTTGTTGGCGTTTGTTATTGCAGGCGCGGATAATACAAGCTGTCCAAGCGGGCAGCTTTTTCGGTTTTTCAATGTGATCAGGAGTGGCTTCATGTTGGTCAAGCGTTTTGCAGTGGTGGGTGCTTTGCTGTTGTCGGTGGGGGTTGCCCAGGCCGAAGACTTGTCGGTCAAAGTGGAGTTCAAGGATGGCGTGATGACGCCGCAAAAGCTGGAAGTACCGGCTGGCAAGCCCTTCGTGATTGAAGTGAGCAACACCGGTAAATCCGCTGCCGAATTCGAGAGCAAGACGCTGAAGCAGGAAAAAGTGGTTGCACCGGGCAAGACCGTGAAGCTGAAGGTCAAAGCCGTCAAGGCGGGCGAGTACAAGTTTGTGGACGAATTCCATGAAAACCTGCCGACTGCACAAGGCGTGATCATCGCCAAGTAAGGCAGTACACCGGGCCCGGTGCCCGGTGGTTTCAAATCAGCAGCGGGGCAGCCGTATGGATCAGGTTCTTTTCATCGTCTGGCGGGAAAGTGTGGAAGCGATGCTGGTGATCGGCATTCTCTACGCTTGGCTGCGGGGCAATCCCAATGCAGGCCAAGGCATGCGCTATCTGTGGGGTGGGGTGGCTGCCGGTCTGGGCTTTGCCTTTCTGCTGGGTGGCACCATCCTGCTGTTTGATGAAATGCTGCCGGAGGGGGCGCAGGATTACTTTCAGTTGGCCATGGTGCTGGTGGCGTCGGCCCTGATCGTACAGATGGTGCTGTGGATGAAGCGGCATGGTCGACACCTGAAGCGCACGCTGGAGCAGGGCATGCAGCAGAATGTAGACAACACCAATTGGTGGGGCATGCTGCTGCTGGTGGCCTTGGCGGTGGGCCGCGAGGGCAGCGAAACAGTCATTTTCCTCTACAGCTCCGGTGTGGCGCAGCAGGGCATGGCCTTGCTGCACTTCTGGCTGGCGGCTGCGACCGGGTTTGTGTTGGCACTGGTCACCTTCTGGCTGTTGCAGCTGGGTGGCAAAGTGTTTTCGTGGAGGCTGTTCTTCCGGGTCACAGAAAGCCTGCTGCTGCTGTTGGGCGCATCCATGCTGGTGACGGGTGTCGAGAAGATGATCGGGCTGGAATGGCTGCCTGCGCTGGTAGACCCATTGTGGGATAGCAGCGCCATGGTGCCGGATGATGGCCGTTTAGGCGGCTTGCTGTCGGGCTTGACCGGTTACCGTGCGCAACCGTCGCTGATGTTGCTGCTCTGCTACGCGGCATACTGGGCTGCAGTCTGGTTCCTGTTGCGCCGTGCGCAACGTGCCGCATCGGCCCCGCTGGCTGCCGCTGTGGCACAAGGTCAGCGCGCTTAGCGAATCACTTGATGCGAGCCCGGCAAATCTGGCCGGGCAAGGCTGATCAGCGTCAGCCCAGCTTGCGTACCAGACCGACCATGACCCCGAAAATTTCCAGGCTGGTGGTAGGCCGGATCACCGGGTAAGCCGGGTTGCCCGGCTTGAGGATGAACTGACCGTTTTCCTTGTCTAGGTATTTCAGCGTGAATTCGCCATCCACAATGGCGACCACAATGTCGCCCGGGCGGGCGGCGTGGCGCTTCTCCACCACCGCCAGATCGCCGTCCTGTATGTGGGCGTCGATCATGGAGTCGCCCCGCACCGTGATCAGGATGGTTTCTGCCGGGTTGTCGATCAGGTAGTCATCAATGGTGATGGCGTCGCGCATGCCATCATTAGCCAGGCTGGGCAAGCCTGCACGCACCACGTCTTCCATCAGCGGGCGGGCAAAAAAACGTTTGGTCGGCGCCAGCCGTTTGTCCGGCGTCATCTCCAGAAAATTTTGCAGCTGCAGCCGCTTGACCAGCGCAGAAACGGCCGATTTGGAGGCCAGTCCCAGCATTTGCCCCATCACGGCAAAGGAGGGCAGCGAGCGGTAGTCCGCATAATAACCCTGCAGCTTGGCCAGATACTCATGATCACGGTTCGGTGGGGGCATCGCCACTCCTTGGATAAACAAGAACGTTCGTTCCATATCATACTGCCGGGATGCGCCAGACGCAAGCTCGGGAACGTTTTACGGCGTATCCAGTCCTGTCGTAGATGGGGTTCAAAGGAGCATTCATGCGCAGTCTCTGGAAAGGGTTGATCATGCTCGGGGTGATGTCTTCAGCCGTGGCCGGTGAGCTTGGCTATGTACTGCAGCGGGATGCTTGCCCGGCATACCAGTGCAAAATGACGCTGCTGCGTTTGCGGCAAGGCAAACCGGAGGCGCATGCCCGGATTGATTGGCGTGTTCCGGCGTTACCAGGTGAGCCTGCGTGGTCCACATTTAAGCTGACAGCCGCTGTCGAGGCGCAAACTGCTTCGCTCCCCCAATGGCTGCTGGCACAGGATAAACAGCACGCGGTCAAGATCGGCTTGCAGACCTGGCCCGGCCAGCATGGCGGCGCATTGCTGACACTACGTTTCCTGGGGCAGCCTGCGAAAACCGTGGTGCAATGGTATGACGGTCCACCAGGCGTACTGGACTTGCAGGGACAGCTGGAAGTATCCGATGAGCCAGACCGTGCCTACAGGGTAGAGGTGCAGCCTCGCCGCCATCGGGACGGGCAATGGCACCTGGTGCAGGCTCGCTTTAGCCGTCCCCACGGGCAGCCCGTCTGGCAAGATTTGGCACTCTGGGAATGGCAACCGCAGCACGCGGAGCCATGGCGGCCGATTGCAGATGCGGGCTGGGGCGTGGTGTGGGCGGAGCGAGCTGCAGCTCCGGCCTTGGCTGAAGGCGTGCTGGTTGAGGGGCGGCTGCTGCAAGCGGCTGCTGCGGGGCATCAATACTTACGCTGGGCTGCTGATGCGGAGGCTGCACGCCGTTTGCAGATGCAACTGCAAGCGCTGATGCCAGCCGTGACCTTGCAGCGCATGCCTCTCATGAAGGGAACGGTAAAGGGTGCAGGAAGTTACTGATTCTTTTCTGTTTTTTCGTTAGAATAACGCCCCTTCACCACGCAATCCGGACCTCATCATGTTACGTGCCCCCGAACTGTTGCTGCCTGCGGGCTCTCTCGACAAGATGCACGCTGCTTTCGATTTTGGCGCGGACGCCGTGTACGCCGGTCAGCCGCGCTACAGCCTGCGGGCGCGCAATAACGAATTCTCCACGCTGGAGGTATTGCAGGCCGGTATCGAAGGGGCGCATGCGCGCGGCAAGCAATTCTTTGTGGCCAGCAACATTTTTGCCCATAACGCCAAGCTCAAGACCTATCTGCACGACATGGCGCCGGTGGTGGCGATGAAGCCGGATGCGCTGATCATGGCCGATCCTGGCCTGATCATGCTGGTACGTGAGAAATGGCCTGAGGTGCCGATTCACCTGTCGGTGCAGGCCAATGCGGTCAACTGGGCGGATGTGAAGTTCTGGAAGTCTGTTGGCCTCACCCGGGTGATCCTTTCGCGCGAGCTGTCGCTGGATGAGGTGGAAGAAATCCGCCAAACCTGCCCGGACATGGAGCTGGAAGTATTCGTGCATGGGGCACTGTGCATCGCCTATTCAGGGCGCTGCTTGCTGTCGGGCTACTTTAACCATCGCGACCCGAACCAGGGCACCTGCACCAACTCCTGCCGCTGGGATTACAAGGTGCAGAACGCCAATGAAGATGCCAGTGGCGACCTCGCCCGCATCCCGGTGGAAACCCTGCGGTTCAACTACCAGCAGGCGCTGGAAGAAGCCAATCAGTCCTTCTCGGCACTGGGCCAGCAGGCCCGCCACCCGCTGGCAGATCGTCCCTATTTTCTCGAGGAAAAAGAGCGGCCCGGTGAACTGCTGCCGATCTTTGAGGACGAGCACGGCACCTACATCATGAACAGCAAGGACCTGCGTGCCGTGCAGCACGTCGAGAGGCTGGCCCGCATCGGCGTGGATTCGCTCAAGGTGGAAGGGCGCACCAAATCGCTGTACTACGTGGCGCGCACCGCGCAGGTGTACCGACAGGCGATTGACGATGCGGTGGCGGGCCGTCCCTTCAACCCGGCATTGCTGGGTGAACTGGAAGGCTTGGCCAACCGTGGCTATACCGATGGTTTCTACCAGCGCCACCACACCCAGGAATACCAGAACTACCTCGCCGGGGTGTCGGAAGCGCATCGCAGCCAGTACGTCGGTGATGTCCGTCAGGTACAGGATGGCTGGGCCGAGGTGGTGGTGAAAAACCGCTTTGCAGTGGGCGACCGGCTAGAGGTGATCCACCCCAGCGGCAATCATCTGGTAGAGGTGCAGACCATGCGCGGGCTGGACGGGGCCCCGGTTGAAGTGGCTTCGGGCAGTGGTCACATCGTGCAGATTCCACTGGCGGCCGGGCTGGACAAGGCACTGTTGGCCCGCCTGTTGTAAAGCCCCGTGCCCCCTCTGCTACAGAGAGGGCACGGCAGGGTTCCCGCAGTCGGCTTAGTTCACCTTGTCCAGCAGGGCGGCGATCTCCTCATCCGACAAATGAGACAGTTCCGCCAGGATGGCGGCGGCCTCATCCTCTTCCGATACCTGTTGCTGCTCAAGCCACAGGGCCAGTTCCGCCAGTGTCGGGTGCTCAAACAGGGTGCGCAGGTTGAGGCTCAGCCCCAGTTCCGCTTCGATTTGAGCGATCAGCTTCATGGCCAGCAGGGAATGCCCGCCTGCGGTGAAGAAGTTGTCCTGGAGGCCAACCGGGCGCCCTAGTGCGTGTTGCCACAGTGGCTGCAGCCGTATTTCCATCTCGCTGCACGGCGATGTGGCCTCTCCCCGGTCCGGTTCTGGCCAGGGGAGTTGCAACAGGGCGCGGCGATCCACTTTGCCTTGCGCCGTCAGCGGTAATTGCGGCACTACCAGAAAAGAACTCGGCACCATGTAAGCGGGCAAGGCTTGCTGCAGCTGCTGCTTCACCAGGCTGACCTCCGCGTGCCCTTCCAGGCAGGCAACCAGCATCGGCTCACCCTGTTGCTCCCGAATGAAGGCGACACATGCCCTGACACCCGGACAACGCTGCAGTGCGGCCTCCACTTCACCCGGCTCGATGCGGAACCCTCTGAGTTTCAGCTGTTGATCCAGGCGCCCGAGGAAGTCCAGCTCGCCATCGGCTCGCCAGCGAACCCGGTCTCCGGTGCGATACATGCGCTGGCCGGGCAGGTAGGGGTCGGGCAGAAAACGTGATGCTGTCAGCTCGGGCTGGTTCAGATAGCCTTGCGCCACACAGGGCCCACTGATGTAGAGCTCGCCTGCCACACCCACCGGCACCGGCTGGCCGGACAGGTCCAGCACATGCAGCGGGCTGTTGGCGAGCGGGCGACCAATGGCGTGCCAGTTGCTGCCATCCGGTCGGGGTTCACACAGCGTGGCGTTGATGGTGGTCTCCGTGGGGCCATAGGCATTGAGCAGCCGAGGCAGGGGCTGAGGGCGTGCAAACCAGGCTTGCAAGGCCACCGGGCTGACGGCTTCGCCGCCAATCAGGATCAGGCGCAGGCTGGGTGGCAGGCTGAGCGAGGCCTCCTGTGCCAGTGTGGACCAGAATGCAGTGGGCAAGTCTGCCACGGTGATTGCTGCCTGGCTGGCCGCGCTGACCCAACGCGGCAGACTATCCATCCAGGCCTCTTCGCGTAGCACCAGGCAGGCCCCTGCCGACCATGCCATGAAGATTTCGCCCACCGAGACATCGAAGGTCAAGGCTGCGCTTTGCAGTACCCGGTCCGCTGTGCTGAGCGTGTAATGTGCCTGCAGAGCGGCCAGCTGGTGCAGGACCTGCTGGTGTCCGACCATGACCCCCTTCGGTGTACCGGTCGAGCCCGAGGTGTAGAGGCAATAGGCCAACCCGGCCTGATCCAGCGCCAGCGGGCGGCTGTCCTGACCGGGCAGCGCCGCCTGCCATGCAGCAAGCGGGAGCTGCCGGACTGAGCACTGTCGCAAGGCGTCAACCCCCAGCAGCAAGACCGCCGCACTGTCGTGCAAGACCGCCTGCTGGCGTTCGGCAGGCCAGGCCGGGTCGATGGGCACATAGGCAGCGCCGGCTTTCAGGATGCCCAGCAGGGCTATCAGTTGCCACGGGGAGCGGGGCAGACAAAGGGCAATACGGCTATCCGCTACCTGCGTGTGAGGCTTCAAGAGCCGTGCCAGCTGATTGCTCTTCGCTTCCAGCTCGGCATAACTCAGGGTGTGCGCGCCGTGTTGCACAGCACACGCCTGGGGAGTGTTGCGGGCGTGACGTGCCAAGGCCGCAGCCAGATGCATATCTTGCACGGCAACCGGTTGCGGTCGCCCCAGTTGCATGGTGGCCGCCTGCAGGGCAGCATCCTGCAAGGGCAGCTGGCCGATTGCACATTGCCGGTTCACCACCACCGCCTCAAGCAGGCAGAAGTAGCTGTTTATCATGCGACGAATGGTGGCATCGTCAAACAGGGCTGTCTGGTACTCCCAGATCAGGGTGATGGCCTCTTGCGTGGTACCCCGTTGCTGTTCCACTCTCGGGATGGCGACCACATCGAGCGCGAACTTGGCGGAGCCATTATTGATGGCCTCTTCGATGTCGACTTCCAGGCTACCCCACTGGCGGTCTGGCATCGGAGCATCATGGAAGCTGAACAAGGTCTGGCAAACCGGGGCATGGCTGAGGCTACGCACCGGCGACAGTGCTTCCACCACCCGATCAAAGGGCAATTCCTGATGGGCAAACCCTTGCAGGGTTTGCTCACGTACTTGTTGCAGCAAACCGGTGAAAGACTGGTCTGGGCTAAGCTGATTGCGCAGGGCAATGGTATTGACCAGCATGCCCATCATGCCCTCGCTGGCTTTGAGCTGCCGGTTGGCGACGGCGGTACCTACGCAGAGATCATCACTGCCGGTCAGCCGATGCAGGAGGACCACATAGGCGGCATACAGGCCGACAAACAGGGTAACGCCCTCCTGCTGGCAAAGCTGACGCATGGCATTGGCCAGTCTGGCAGGTAGCTCTACCCGCTGGGCCGTGCCCTGGAACCGTTGTACGGGCGGTGCAGGCCGATCGGTCGGCAGTTCCAGCAGGGGAGGTGCGCCCCGCAGCAGTTGTACCCAGTAGTCCAGCTGGGCTTGGGCATGCGGGGTGTTCAACCAGTTGCGTTGCCAGTGCACATAGTCAATGTACTGAGCGCTGACAGGTGGCAACTGTGGTGCCTTGCCGGTACTTCGGGCCAGATAGCAGGCACGCAGCTCATTCAGGAAAATACCGAATGACCAGCCGTCATGGACAAAATGGTGCTCGACATGCAGCAGCACATGCCGCTCTTCGGCCAGCCTGAACAGATACCAGTAGGCCAGGGGCAGCTGGTCCAGCTGGAAGCGCTGGCGGACTCGCTGCTCGATTTCCTGTTTCAGCCGAACCTGCTGCTCATCAGCCGCCAGCATGCTCAGATCGAGCAGCGGCAACGGTACCTGCCACGCTGGGGCTACACGCTGGACTGGCTCGCCCCGTCCGCTGTGAAATGTGGTCCGCAGGATGTCATGCCGCTCGACCAGATCGGACAAGGCCTGTGCCAGTGCATCCACCTGCAAGGGACCTTGCAGGTGGAACGCGGCCTGTGCGTTATAGGCCAGCAGGTCGGTATTCAGGGTCTCCAGAAACAGCACCCGCTCTTGCGATAGCGACAGTGGGTGATCGCCTTCCCGTGCGCAGGGGCGGATGTCTTCCAGTACAGGGCGATTGTGTTGCAGCCGCTCCAGGAGTTGTCGAACGCTGGGCCAGGCCAGTGTGTCGGCCACTGAGAGCTCGAAGCCCAGTTCATTGCGGATGCGCGCGGTAATCTGGGTGGCGCGCAGCGAGTGTCCACCCAGCGCATAGAAATCATCGTTCATGCCGATGGGTGCAATGTCGAGCACCGCCTCCCAGATGGCGGCCAGTTGCTTTTCCAGGACGGTTTCTGGCGCCACATACGGGGTGGTCAGCACCGGGCGGGAACGGCCGGGCGCGGGCAAGGCGGCGTGATCCACCTTGCCGTTTGGCGTGCGCGGCAAGTTGGGCAGCAGCACATAGGCCGTGGGCAACATGAAGGCGGGCAGTCGTGCCGCAAGCGCTGCCCGGATCCTGTCGCGGGTGGGGGCAGGGGTATCGGTGACCAGATAGGCGACCAGCTCCGGGGGGGCGCTGTCCTGCCGTACCACGACAGCCACTTGCCGGATAGCAGGCAGGCTGGACAGCGCTGCTTCAACTTCCGGCAACTCGACCCGATAACCTCGTACTTTGACCTGATGATCCTGCCGTCCCACAAACAGCAATACACCGTCTGCGCGTTGTCGCACCAGATCGCCGGTGCGGTAAAGGCGTGCACCGGGGCGAAAGGGGTGGTCGATGAAGCGGGCTGCAGTGAGTTCAGGCTGCTTGAGGTAGCCGAGTGCCAAGCCATCCCCGCCGACATACAGCTCGCCGGTCACGCCAGGCGGCAGCAGCTGTAGTTGTTCGTCCAGTACCAGGCACTCGGAATTGCCAATCGCTTTCCCGATCGGCAGGCTGCCTGCCGGCAAGGGCAGGGTAAGCCGGCAGGCCGTACTGGCGGTGGTGTTCTCGGCAGGGCCGTAGCCATTGACCAGTTGAGCGCCCGGCAGCGCTTCCAGAAAGCGCTGGGCATGGGCGCGGGACATGACCTCGCCCCCGGCAATCAGACGCTTGAGGCTGCCCAGTTTGGGCAGGTGCTGTTCCACCAGCTGGTGGAACAGGCCGGTGGAGCAGCCCAGATGGCTGACCTGCTCGCGAGCAATCACATCAGCCACACTTTCTGCCGTGATCTGTCCCGGTGGCATCCATTCCAGCCGTGCACCATTCAGCAGTGTGCCCCAGATTTCCCAGGTGGAGGCGTCAAACGCCATCGACGACGATTGCAGGCAGACTGCATCGGGCGGAAAGGGCCAACCGCTGCCCATGGCCAGTCGCAGTACACCCCGATGTGTGACCATGACCCCTTTGGGCACGCCTGTCGAGCCCGAGGTATAGATGCAGTAGGCGGGGTCTTCTGCCTGTGTCTGGCCATCCGGTACATGCAGAGGCTGTGCGGCACTGTGTGCAAGCAGCGACTCTACCTGCAGCACGGGGCAGGCCGGGGCTGGCATGCGTTCAGCCGTGGTGTGGTCCAGCAGCACCCAGGCGCACTCGGCAAAGGCCAGCATCCAGTCAAGTCGTTGTACCGGGTAGTCCGGGTCGAGCGGTACGTAGCAGGCCCCTGCTTTCAGAATGGCAAGCAAGCTGAGTGGCAGGGCCAGGCTGCGTTGCAGACAGACACCGATGCGCATGCCGGGCTGAATGCCGTGTTGCAACAGCTGGTGTGCCAGCTGGCTGGACTGCCTATTCAGTTCGCCATAGCTCAGTTGAGCACCCTGCTGGCTGACTGCAATGGCATCGGGCTGGCGCATGGCGACCTGATGAAATTGCTCAGCAAGATGACTGTCTCGTGGGTAAGGCAGGGCAGTCTGGTTCCATTGCACCAGCTGTGTGGTGCGCTGAGCTGGCGTCAACATCTCCAGCTGACCCACAGGTGCATCCGGCTGCGTCAAGGCAGCAGAGAGCAAGGTCCAGATCTGATCTGGCGCAGTACGCAGGAACGGGCCATCCAGCACGGAGGCATCACAGGTCAGCTCCAGAGCGAGTGGATCAAGGCTGAAACGCAAGCCCAAGGCCAGACCCTCCGGCAAGGGAGCGTCCAGGGTTGAGAGTTGCCAGTAGGCGGCCGTGTCTCTGGCGGCGTTTTCCGGCAGGCCTTGGTGTAGCAGGTACTGCAGGCTGTGCTGTGGGCTCAGCTGCAGGTGAACCACCCGCATTCCGTCCGGGTGTTGCCAGCGTACATGCTGCTGCTCAAAGTGGGTGCACCGTGCCATCCAGATCAGGCCCGCATACTGCAGTACCTGTGGCGCCCACTGTCCGGACGCTGCGCAGTAGCGCTGCAGCTGTGCTTGCAGCTCAGTGGGGGCGGGTGAAGTCCATTGCTGCACACGAGAAGTGGTGGCTGAGGTTTCAGCGCGTGGCAGTGCTGGCAGCAAGCGCATTGAGGCAGCATGGGGTGCTGATGGGGGCATGTCGTCCTCTGGGTATGGTTTTTTGCTGGAAATGCTACACGAATTGCATGGGCGTGGGAGTGGAAATTTTAGCCTTACCTAATTTTGATGGGATGTGTTTTTGTTATTCAGGTGTGCTGAATGATTCCAGCAAAACCTTTAGCTAACGCTGCACATGGAGATCTGCCTACCATGCCAGCAACAGCAGGAGGGGTGTCATGCAGTGGCGGCGTGCGGCAGAGCGGGGCAAAGCGGATCATGGCTGGCTGCAAAGCTGGCACAGCTTTTCCTTTGCGGGTTATTACGACCCGGCCTTCATGGGGTTTGGGCCTCTGCGGGTGATCAATGAGGACATCATTGCGCCTGGTGCGGGCTTTGCCACCCATGGTCACCGCGACATGGAAATCGTCACCTGGATGCTGTCGGGCCAGCTGAATCATCAAGACAGCATGGGCCATCAAGCCAGTCTGCGGCCTGGTGAATTGCAGTACATGAGTGCGGGCAGCGGGGTGGAACACAGCGAATATAACGGTTCCACGACAGCGCCAGCACATTTGCTGCAAATCTGGATTGAACCCTGGGTACGCGGTGAAGCGCCGCGCTATCAGCAAACCCATGTGGATGCAGCGGCGTTGGCGCAAAGCTGGGTATTGCTGCTGTCACCAGACGGCGCACTGGGGTCGATCTCGATCAAGCAGGATGCCCGTGTCTATGCCTTGCGCCTGAGCGGTGAGCAGCGCGGCATGGTGCCTGCCGGATGTCGCCGCTATCTGCATCTGGTACGCGGGCTGCTGCGGGCCAATGGGCAGCCCATGCAAGCGGGGGATGCCCTGATGCTGGACCCCGGTGATGTGCTGATGCTTGATCAGGCGGAGCAGGCCGAAGTCTTGCGCTTCGACCTGCCATGAAGCCGCGTCAGACGGGCGGCTTCTCTAGCGCATAAGCCAGCCGGGCCACCCGAAAACCAACCTTGCGGTAGAGCGCCTGCGCGCCTGCGGCATCCGCCACGATGACCAGCTGACGTACGGGGAAGTGCTGCCGGACATGATGCCCGGCATCATGTACCAGGCGGGCGGCAATCCCTTGGCGTTGCCAGTCCGGGTGGGTGCCGACATTCTGATAGCGGCCATAGCCTTCCGGGCTGACATAAATCCCCAGGGCAGCGACCAGCGTCTCGCCATGGAATGCACCGTAGTAGTGGCCGCGACCATCTGCAGCCATGCGCCGGTAGCGGGCGTGCTGCCGCAGCTTGAACTCACGGTAGGTGTCCTCGGCATGCTGTGGGCGGCGGTTGACGACGTCCAGCTCCAGTGCTGCCTGCCAGTCGGCATCGCTGTGCAGTGGGCGGACTTGCACATGTGTTGCCACGTCGTCAGGCAGGGTCGGCTCGGTGCAGCTTAACTCCTGCGCCACCACCAAGTGGTAGCCCTGATCGCATAACTGCGCCGCCTCGCCTGCTTCGCCCAACCAGGCAAACACCCGATGGCTTGAGCCGGGCTGGCGCTGGCTGATCAACGCTGCAAACCGCGCCTCCCACTGCGGAAAGCGGCTAAGCGTGGGGGGCTGCGGGAAGATCAGGTAATTGCCCCACCAGAAGGTAGGATTATCCGGGGTGAGGATGCACCAGCAATCGGGATGTGCTTCCACCTGCCCGCTGTAGCGGTGAAACAGCATGGCGGTGGCTTCAGACAGCGAGCTTTCCAGAGAGAACATAGGGTATTCCGATCAATCAGCTTGCCATGATGGCAGTGCAGCAGCCCCGGTGTCCAGTTGCAGGATTTTGGCTTGAAGCGGGTCAGTGGCTCAG
Source organism: Leeia aquatica (assembly GCF_012641365.1). Lineage (NCBI taxonomy): Bacteria > Pseudomonadati > Pseudomonadota > Betaproteobacteria > Neisseriales > Leeiaceae > Leeia > Leeia aquatica. The sequence continues at coordinate 62,616 of NZ_JABAIM010000003.1, read as the reverse complement.
GCACTCAGTCCCGCAATCGCTCCGCCAGCAGACTGATCCAGTGTCGTACCGGTGTGCGGGTTCCGGCTTGCAGGTGGCACTGGCAGCCGATATTGGCGGTGGCAATCACCGCGGCCTGCTCCGCGCGCAATGCGGCCAGCTTGCGCTCGCGCAGCTGGCCGGACAGAGCGGGCTGCAACAGGCTGTAACTGCCGGCTGAGCCACAGCAGAGGTGGCTTTCGGCGACCGGTGCAAGTTGCCAGCCCAGCCGGACCAGCAGGTCTTGCAGCAGCGGCGCCTTGCGCAAGCCGTGCTGCAAGGTGCAGGGCGTGTGCAGGGTTAGTGCAGGACCGGCGGGTTTCAGCTGTGGCAGCAGCGGCGTCAGGTGTTGGCTGACCACTTCGGACACATCGCAAGCCAGTGCGCTGATCCGGGCCGCCCTCAAGGCATAGTCGGCATCCTGCGCGAGCAGTACAGCATATTCATGTAGTTGCACACCACAACCACTGGCGGTGGTGATGATGGCGCTCGCACCCGCTTCTACCAGCGGCCACAGTCTGTCTACCATCCGTCGCATGTCATCCCTACCCGCGTCCTGATCGTTCAGATGCCAGGCCAGCGCCCCGCAACACCCTTCGCGCGGCACGGTGTGGACCTGCAGGCCCGCCGCCTGCAACACGCGCAATGTGGCCTCGTGGGTGTCCGGTGCCAGTGCAGCTTGCACACAGCCTTGCAGCACGATGACGCTGGGGGCATTGGCGGGCAGCGCCGGTGAGGCCCACGCGGGCAGGGTGCGGCGCGGGGGGATGCCTGCGGTGGCGGTACGAAACAGGGGGCGCAGGGTACGCCCCAGCCAGACGGCGGTACCAAACAGGGCACGCTGCCGCAAGCCAGTCTGCAACAAACGCCGGTATTGGCGATCACGCCAGCGGCGTAAGCCTTGCCGCTCCAGCAGACCGCGCCCGATGTCGGCCAGTTGACTGTATTGCACCCCGCTGGGGCAGGTGGTTTCACAGGCCCGGCAGGTCAGGCAGCGATCCAGATGCTGCTGCGTGGCCACGCTGGCCGCTTCACCTTCCAGCAGTTGCTTGATCAGATAGATACGGCCACGCGGGCTATCCAGTTCGTTGCCGGTCAGCTGGTAGGTGGGGCAGGTGGCGAGGCAGAAGCCGCAATGCACACAGCGGCGCAGGATTTGTTCAGCCTGCTGGCTTTCGGTGGACGGGAGGAGGTCGCTGCGCAAACGGGTCTGCATGATCGGCCTAGAGGGTCGGGTAAAACAAGCCGGGGTTGAATACGCCTGCAGGGTCGAACCGGGCTTTGATGCGTTGCTGCAGTGCCAGCAGAGGGGCAGGTAGCGGATCAAACACCTGTTGTGGTGCGCCTTCCGCGCGCCAGCACTGGCAATGGCCGCCGAGTGCCTGCACCCGTTGCCGGATGATCGCTTCGGCACTCAAGGGTGCTTTCAGCCAGCGCAGACCGCCGCCCCATTCCAGCAGCGTCAGGCCGGGCAGTGCCAAGGGGGGCGCAGTGGGCGGCACACTCAAGCGCCAGAGGGCTTCGCCGGTACTCAGGGTTTGACGGGCAAAGTGCTGCTCACGCAGCGCGGACCACGGAGGCGCCTCGTCTAGGCCGCCCCCCAGCAGGCGGTGGGCTGCTGTCACACTGGCCGAGTGGCCGGACAGGCGTATCCAGAGCTGGCCATCCTGCCAGGCGCTACCCGACAAGGGTAGCGGCTGCCCGGCCCACTGGTTCAGCCAGGTGATGGCTTCTTGCTCATGTGCGGCAAACACCAGCGTGCGTTCCTCCTCCGGCAGCGGCCACACGCGAAAGGTCAGCTCGGTGAGGACGCCGAGGCTGCCCCGGCTGCCTGCCAGCATGCGGCTGATATCGAAGCCCGCTACATTTTTCATGACCCGCCCGCCAAAACGCAGCAGCTCACCCCGCCCATCAATCAACTGCGCTCCCAGCAGTTGATCACGCACCGGCCCCCGGTAGACCCGCCGCGGCCCGGCACTGGCGGTGGCGACCATGCCGCCGACGGTGGCTTGCCCGTCATGCTCAGGCGGCTCATGCGCCAGCATCTGCTGGTGCTGCGCCAGATGGGCGTTCACCACAGCGATCGGGGTGCCCGCCCGCACGGTGATGACCAGTTCCGCCGGGTCGTGCTGGACAATGCCCTGATAGTCGCTGACCTGCAGTGTGTGGCCGGGGCCGGGGGCAGGCAGCTGCCCGGCATGACTGCCACCCCCACGGATGGCTAGCGGCTGGCCGGCATGACAGGCTTGGCGGATTTGTGCTTGCAGGGCATCCAGCATGATCAGAACCGGGGTAAGTCAGGAAAGGGCAGTTGCCCGCCATGCACATGCAAGCGGCCATGCTCGGCACACCGGTGCAGCTCCGGGATCGCCTTGCCGGGGTTGAGCAGGCCCTGCGGATCAAAAGCCTGCTTCAACTGGTGGAAGCTGCTCAGCTCTGCGCGGGAGAACTGCACGCACATGGACTGTATTTTTTCCACGCCCACACCATGCTCGCCGGTGATGGCGCCACCCAGCGCGACACAGGCTTCCAGAATGCGGGCGCCAAAGGCTTCGGTGCGTTCAAACTGGCCGGGCGCGTTGGCATCAAACAAGATCAGGGGGTGCAGGTTACCGTCCCCAGCGTGAAAGACGTTGATGCAAGGCAGTCCAAACTCGGCAGACAGGGCCTCGATTTCCTGCAAGATACGCCCCAGCTGTTGGCGCGGGATGCTGCCATCCATGCAGTAATAGTCCGGAGCCAGACGGGCTGCAGCCGGGAAAGCTGCCTTGCGTCCGGCCCACAGCTGCAGGCGCTCGGCCTCGCTGTCAGATACCGTGAGTTGTGACGCACCACGCTCCTGCAAGACGCGCTGCATACGCTCAATATCCCCCGCAACCTCCGCCTCGCTGCCATCGGCCTCAACCAGCAGCACGGCGGCGGCATCGGTGGGGTAGATCGGGCCGACCAGCGGGGTGACCGCCTGTACGGTCGCCCGGTCCATCATCTCTACGGCGGCCGGGATAAGGCCGCTGGCAATCAGCTGCGCCACGGCATCGGCCGCCCGGTCCACCGTCGGAAAGGCTGCCATGATGACCCTGGCCAGCGGTGGTTTGGGGAGCAAGCGCACGGTGACTTCAGTGATAAAGCCCAGCAGGCCTTCGCTGCCAGTCAGCAGCGGCAGCAGGTCCAGCCCCGGTGCGTCGGGCGCCGTGCCACCCAGGCTGAGGACTTCACCCTCCATGGTGACCACCCGCAAGGCCAGCAGATTGTGGACGGTCAGTCCGTATTTGAGGCAATGCACGCCGCCCGCATTCTCGGCCACATTGCCGCCAATGCTGCAGGCAATCTGGCTGGACGGGTCGGGCGCGTAGTACAGGCCATGCGGCGCAGCGGCTTCCGAGATGGCCAGATTGCGAACGCCGGGCTGCAGCCGGGCGGTACGCGCCAGCGGGTCGAGTTCCAGCAGGCGGTTCATGCGGGAGAGCGACAGCAGGACGCCACCGGCCACCGGCAAGGCTCCGCCGGAGAGGCCGGTACCCGCACCGCGGGCGACCACCGGAACACGATACTGGCGGCATAGCGCCAGCGTGTGCAGCAGTTGCGCTTCATCCGCGGGCAAGACGACGGCCAGGGGCAATTGCTGATAAGCCGACAAGGCGTCGCATTCGAAAACGCGCATCCGCTCACGATCCACTACCCGAGCGTCAACCGGCAGGCTGGCGGCCAGATCATGCAGGAACAGGTCAGTGGTCAGGGCTGGCATGGTGGGCGGGTGATTTCCAATGCAGCCAGCTTGCGCCGGTCTGACGCGCCGGACAAGCTGGGGAAAACCCGCAATGCCTGGCTCAGGGTGTCATCGCGGTCGACGGGCTGGCGGGATGAACTTTACGATCCCATGCCCGATCAAAAAAATAATGTACCACGGTGTTGACGGCGGGTTCGACAAAGGTCACCGCACCGCTGACCGCCAGATTGCCGGTCAGTGCATAGGTCACCCCGAAAGCGGTACCGATGTGGACCAGCCCAAAAGCTGCACTTTTGGCCATGATGGTGCTCCTGTGTCGATCTTGGTGCTAATTGTGCGCGCAGTGCCTTTATTGGTAAATTTGATTGTATTTATGAGATAAATAGCCAATGGCTAAATTGACGGTAATCCGCTGGGTGGTGGCTGCTTGCCTGAGCTGGGGTCTGGCATGCCATTCCACGGCAGCCAGCCCGGCGCTGGTGCAGGCGGCCCGTGCGCAAGTGGGCAAGACCCTGATCTATGATCCGCGCTATCAGTCCTTGACGTACCCCAATGGTGATGTGCCGATCCTGCAGGGGGTATGTACGGACGTGGTGATCCGTGCGCTACGGCACGCTTACAAGGTTGACCTGCAGCAGCAGGTACATGAAGATATGCGTCAACGCTGGGCGACGTATCCCAAGCTCTGGGGCAGCAACGGCCCCGATGCCAATATCGACCACCGCCGGGTACCCAATCTGCAGGTGTTTTTCCAGCACAAGGGCATGGCCCTGCCGGTGGGTGAGCAGAATGCGGACTATCAGGCCGGGGATATCGTGACGGTACGTCTGGCCAATGGCCGCCCGCACATCATGCTGGTCAGTGACCGCAAGTCTGCCAGTGGCCGTCCCTTGGTGATCCACAACATCGGCTTTGGCGCGCGTGAAGAAGACTATCTGTTTCAGGACACCATCACCGGCCATTACCGCTGGCGGCTGGCGCGCTGAGCTTGCCGCACGTTTATTTCTGACGTGGCCAGGTCCACCAGACAATCCCGACCAGTAAACCCACCGCAATTGCGGCCTCCAGCAGCAGCCAGCCCATCCTGTATCCCTTTTTTGTGCAGGTTTGCCTTGCAGGGCGCGCCGATGCCCCCATCTGCATGAGATCATACCCGATCTCCCGCCATGCTCCACTGGAAGCTCCACATGCGCATTTCCCATACTGGCCCCGCCCCGGCACGCCGTAACGACTGGCATACCCTGAAAACCCTGTTGCCTTACCTGTGGCAATACCGGGGCCGGGTGATGTTGGCCATGTTGTTCCTGCTGCTGGCCAAAGTCGCCAACGTGGCCGTGCCGTTGATGCTCAAGGCCGTGGTCGACCACTTCGAGCATGCTCCCGGCCAAGTAGCCTTGCTGATTCCGCTGGGTGCCATCATTGCTTATGGTTTGCTACGCTTTGCTTCCAGCAGCCTGGGGGAAATGCGTGACGCTGTGTTTGCCAAGGTGACACAGGGTGCGATCCGGCGCATTGCCTTGCAGGTGTTTGAACACCTGCACCGCCTCTCATTGCGCTTTCATCTGGAGCGGCAAACCGGTGGCATGAGCCGGGACATTGAGCGTGGTACCCGTGGCATTGCCTTCCTGCTCAACTTCATGCTGTTCAACATCATCCCGACGCTGGTGGAAATCGTGCTGGTGGCTGGGGTGCTGCTCAGCCGTTACGACATCTGGTTCACCATTGTCACGTTTACCTCGCTGGCCATCTACATTGCCTTCACCCTGGGGGTGACCGAATGGCGCATGGTGTTCCGCCGCACCATGAACGACATGGATTCCAAGGCCAACAGCAAGGCCATTGACGCGCTGATCAACTATGAAACGGTGAAGTACTTTGGCAATGAAGCCTATGAGTCTCGCCGTTACGACCAGAACCTGCAGGTGTGGGAGCGGGCTGCCGTCAAGAATCAGGTGTCGCTGGCCTTCCTCAATGCCGGGCAGGCGCTGATCATTGCCACGGGCGTCACCGTGCTGATGTGGCTGGCCGCTCGCGGCGTGGTCAACAAGACCATGACGCTGGGGGATCTGGTATTGGTCAACGCCTTCATGATCCAGCTCTACATTCCGCTCAACTTTCTGGGCTTTGTCTACCGGGAAATCAAGCACTCCCTGGCCGATATGGAAAAAATGTTCGACCTGATGGGCGAGCCGCGCGAGGTGGAAGATGCGCCTGACGCGCGAGCCCTGAACAGCCGGGAGGTAACGGTCAGCTTCGAGCAAGTTGCCTTTGCCTATGAAGAAAAACGTCCCATTCTGCATGACGTGAGCTTCAGCATTCCTGCTGGGCGAACGGTAGCGGTGGTGGGTACCAGTGGCGCAGGCAAATCGACTCTCTCCCGCCTGCTATTCCGTTTCTATGATGTGCAGCAGGGGCGAGTTTGCATCAATGGCGAGGACATCCGTAGCCTGAGCCAGGAAAGCCTGCGCCGCCATATCGGCATCGTGCCGCAGGATACGGTGCTGTTCAACGACAGTATCTATTACAACATCGCCTATGGTCGCCCCGACGCCAGCCGGGAAGAGGTGATTGAGGCGGCGCGCGCCGCTCATATCCACGACTTTGTCAGCAGCTTGCCGGATGGCTATGACACGTTGGTGGGTGAGCGGGGCCTCAAGCTCTCGGGCGGCGAGAAGCAGCGAGTGGCGATTGCGCGCACCATCCTCAAGAATCCACCCATCCTAGTGCTGGATGAGGCTACTTCCGCACTGGATTCGCGTACTGAGCAGGCCATCCAGGAGGAGCTGCGGCAGATCGCCAGCAACCGTACCACCTTGATCGTGGCGCACCGGCTGTCCACCATCGTGCACGCAGATACCATTCTGGTGATGGAAGGCGGGCGCATCATCGAGCAGGGTACACACAGTGAATTGCTCGACCAATCAGGCACTTATGCGCGCATGTGGGCGCTGCAGCAGCAAGTTGAATCGTGATGTGTTACATAAAAATACTTGTATAAACCCTTCATTTTGTTTATTTTTATTGTATTGAGAATACTGAAATAGAGAGGGGCGAGCCATGGATGCACGCTTGACCTTCCCCCGATTGCTGCTGTTGGGCCTACTGGGTGGGGTGTTGACCCTGCCGGTCGCCGCACGTGATATCAAACCGGCCACTCGGCAGAAACCGGGTCACCGCGTCAGTGTGACCCTGCCGGGCAAGGCGCAGGCCGTCAGTCTGGACGCACGGCTGCCGACCGAGGCCATGGCCGAGAGCGAGGACACCCTGATCAGCTCGCTGGATGAGCTGCGCTCCTCCGCCGTACTGATCCAGCACGCCGATACTGGCGCAATCATTTATCAGCGCAACGCCAAAGTGCGGGTGCCCATTGCCTCGCTGACCAAGCTGATGACGGCGGTTGTGGTGCTGGATGCCCATCTGGCTCTGGATATGCCGGTGACGGTGGAAGAAGACGATGTCGACCAGTTGCGGCATAGCAGCTCACACCTGATGGTAGGGACCACCGCCAGCCGGGAAGACATGTTGCGGCTGGCACTGATGTCATCCGAAAACCGGGCGGCAGCGTTGCTGGCACGCACCTATCCGGGGGGTACCGAGGCCTTTGTGGCACGCATGAACCGCAAGGCACGCAGCCTGGGCATGGTGAACACCCACTTTGTGGATTCCAGCGGGCTGGGTAACGGCAATGTCTCCACGGCTGAGGATCTGGCCAAATTGGTAGACGCTGCCGCACGCTATCCGCTGATCCGCCAGTACACGACAACCGAGAGCTATGTGCTGAATCCGCTGGCGGGAGGCCGGGTGCGCCAGTTTGGCAACACCAACCCGCTGGTGCGCGACACGCAGTGGGACATCGACCTCAGCAAGACGGGGTTCACCAATGAGGCGGGCAAGTGTCTGGTGCTCAAAGCCCGTATCGACCGTACGCCAGTGGTGATGATTCTGCTGGATTCGGCTGGGCGCATGACCCGCGTAGGCGATGCGATCCGGGTCCGGCGTTGGCTAGAGCGTAATCCGGCTGCCCTGCATCAGAAAGTAGCACTGGTCAAACCGCAGGCACCGCGCAGCTAAGTGCTTCACCCCGAGGCAGGCGCGGTTTAGCGGCGGTCGTTGGCGGGCTGGGCGCGACGCAAGCCTGCCAACCATAGCAATGCTTGAATAAGATGCATAAGGCCTCCCGTAGTGGAGGCCTTATTGTATTTTAAATGAGAATTATTTTCAAATATACCACTGCCGGCACAGTCGTGCCCTCTGGCATCAGCTGCGTGCATCAGATCATCTGGAAGAGCTGCTGGAAATTCACCACCTGGAACACTTCCAGAACAAAGCCGGTGCAGTTGGACAGCACCACGCTCTTGCCACTGACCGCCGCTTTTTCCTTCAACAGCAACAACATGCCCAAGGCCGAGCTGTCGACATACTCCACCTGTGAGAAATCAATGGTCAGCTGTTTGCAATCAGCCAGTTCGAGCGGTGCCTGATAGGCTTCACGGAAATCACGGTGTGCACTGAAGTCAAAACGACCAGACAGGTGCAGGATGGCAGTATCGCCTTGGGTCTGAGCTTCGATATGCATGGGCGGCTCCGGGGGCATTGCAGATAATGTGCTTCACTCTTATTGTGGCATGGATTCAGCGGATTGCCACTGCTGCACCACCAATTGCAGGCGGCTGCGTCCGGCATAGCGGTTGATGCTGATGCGATAGGCAATGCTGATACGGTCGGGCAGGAAGTCTACCTGGTTGAACAGGATGGCATCAAAAGCCTGACCGTCGGCACTGGTCAGTTGCAGCTTGAGGTGGCGTTCACCCACCACCCGCTGGCTGCTGACCCGGAAATACCCACGGTAAACGGGCTCGGCAAAGCCCTGCCCCCAGACTTGCGATTCCAGCGCTTCCGCCAGTGGCAGAGTCAATTCATGAGGCGGTAGTGTGCCATCGGTTTCCAGTTGGCGTTGCAACTGGGCGGGCTGCAGCCACTGCTGGGCAACGTCTTCAAAGCACGCTGCAAAGCGGGGAAAGTCCGCTTCCGCCAGGGTGAGACCTGCCGCCGCCGCATGCCCGCCAAACTTGTGCAGCAAGTCGGGATGCTGCTTGCTGACCCAGTCCAGCGCGTCGCGCAGATGGAAGCCCGCAATCGAGCGTCCCGAGCCTTTGAGCAGGCCATCCTGCCCGCGTGCAAATACCAGTGTCGGACGGTGAAAGCGCTCTTTCAGTCGGCCAGCCAGCAGGCCCACCACACCCTGATGCCAGTCGCGGTCATACAGCACGATGCTGTGTTGTTGGCCGAGCTGTTCCAGATCGACCCGGTTCAGCGCCACCTCCTGCATGTCGGCTTCAATGTCCTTGCGTGCCTGGTTCAATTGCTCCAGTTCACTGGCCCAGCGGCGGGTCTGCGCCGGGTCGTCAGATAGCAGACACTGGATGCCAATCGTCATGTCTTCCAGGCGGCCTGCGGCGTTCAGGCGCGGCCCCAGCACAAAGCCCAGCTCATAGTGTCCGGCAAAGTCCAGCGAGCGTCCGGCGGCCTCCGCCAGAGCCCGGATGCCGCTGCAGGCCTGGCCCGCACGCATGCGGCGCAAGCCCTGATAAACAAGGCTGCGGTTGAGCGCGTCCAGTGGCACCACATCGGCGACCGTGCCGAGCGCCACCAGATCCAGCAAGGTGGCCAGATTCGGTTGATTCTCCGGGGTGAAGTGCCCGCGTTCGCGCAAGGCCGCGCGGGTGGCCAGCAGCACGTAGAACATCACCCCAACGCCAGCAAGCGCCTTGCTGGGAAAGTCACAACCGGGCTGGTTGGGGTTAACGATGGCCGCCGCTTCCGGCAGCTGAGGCCCTGGCAAGTGATGATCGGTAATCAGGACCGGCAACCCGCGTGCCTGAGCGGCGGCCACGCCGTCCAGGCTGGCGATGCCGTTATCGACGGTCACCAGTAGATTCGGTTGGCGCTTGGCTGCCAGCTCCACGATTTCGGGGGTCAGGCCGTAACCATATTCGAACCGGTTAGGCACCAGAAAATCAACGATGCCCCCCAACATGCGCAAGCCACGTACCGCCACCGCACAGGCGGTGGCGCCATCGGCATCATAGTCGGCAATAATGAGGATGCGTTTGCCTTGCTGCAGACAGTCTGCCAGCAACTGGCCTGCGGCTGCAGCCCCCTTCATGCGGGTAAAGTCCGGCAGTTGTTGCAGCCGATAGTCGAGCTGTTCCAGCTGGGTCACGCCCCGGGCGGCGTATAGCCGAGCCAGTGCGGGCGGAATGCGGGCAGCCAGCAGACGCTGCAGGGCGTCGCCGGGAATGGGGCGGTCGATGAGTTGCATGGGCGGCATTGTACGGCAGAAGCTAGTGGGCTGCTCGTGCCGGCTTAGCTCAGGCGGTAACCTTCGGCACGCAAGGCGGCCTTGAGCCACTCGCAAGCGGCGTCGGCCTCGGCAGCAGGACCGGTGACGCCAAACTCGATGACCGGTGGCTTGGGCTGCTGCGGGTCGATGCTATGAGGCAGGCTGGAGAGCCGCAGAGCCGGGTAACGGGCGACAAACTGCTCCATCAGCGGCAGCAGCACGCTTTCGCGCGCGTCATGGCAGAGGAAACTGCGGGTTTGCTGCCGAGGTGCGTGCAGGTCCGGGTACACCTGTGCCAAGACCCAGCGCACCATGGGCCAGGCCATATTGGGGAAGCCGGGCACAAAATGGTGATGTTGCCAGGAAAAGCCTGGCACCCGGTTGACGGGGTTGGGAATCAGTCGCGCGCCTTGCGGGAATTCGACCATGCGCACCCGGTTGGGCCAGGCTTCTGCACCAAACTGTGCCTCCAGCTCGCGGATACCTTCCGGGTGCTGCAACAAAGGCACACCTGCCGCAAGCGCAAAAGCTTGTCGGCTCTGGTCATCCGGCGTGGCGCCGATGCCGCCGAAGGAGAACACGATGTCATCGGTTTGCAGGGAGCGGGCATAGGCGGCTGCCTGCTGTTCACGGTCATCACCCAGATACTGGCACCAGCCCAGCTGCAGCCCCCGCTCGCCCAGAATGTCGATCAGCGCAGTGAGATGTTTGTCCTGGCGGCGACCGGACAGAATCTCATCACCAATGATGTAGGCACCGATGGCAGGCATGGTAAAGCTCGTTCAAGTCAAGACGGCATAGCTTAGCGCATGAAGCGGGCCGCTGTCAGGACTTGGGTGTCGTCCAGGTGGGCAACAGTGCGGTGATGCCTTCAAGGGGCTGGATGCGGGTCGCTGATGAAGCCGATTTGCTTCACGCCCTGACGCGAGGCTTCGGCCATGATGTCGGCCAGCGCCTGGTAGCGGGTAGACTGGTCCGCCCGCAGGTGCAGGGCAGGCTGAGGTTGCTGCCGGGCCAGCTGCTGCAGGCGCGGGCCCAACTGCTCGCGCGGAATCTGCGCGCCATCCCAGAACAGCTGCCCCTGCGCATCCAGCGACAATTCCACCTTGGCGGGCTCAGGAGGCGTGGCACTGGATTGTGCGTTTGGCAGGGACAAGCGTACGGCGTGGGTCATCAGCGGGGCAGACAGCATGAAGATCACCAGCAGTACCAGCATTACGTCGATCAGCGGCACCATATTGATCTCAGCCTGCGGGCCTTGCGCTTGGCCGCCAAATCGTCCAAATGCCATGGCTAACTCCTCAGGCCTGACCGGCGACCAGTTTCAGCTCGGGATGCGGGGTAGCAGGTGCCCGCACCGGCTCGCCGCTGACCATGAAATTGAAAAGGTCATAGGCAAAGGAATCCAGCCGTGCCTGCAGCACCCGGTTGCGCCGGGTCAGGGCGTTGTAGGCGAGTACAGCGGGGATGGCGACACCGAGCCCGATACCCGTCATGATCAGGGCTTCACCTACCGGTCCTGCCACTTGCTCCAGCCCCACCATGCCGCTGCTGCCGATGGACACCAACGCCCGGTACACCCCCCACACCGTGCCGAACAGGCCCACAAACGGTGCCGTGGCGCCGACGGAGGCGAGCAGGGTCAGGCCGTTTTCCATGCGTGCAGTTTCTTCGTCGATGGACTTGCGTAGCGTACGGGTCAGATAGTCCCCCAGCGAACCTGCCTCCGCCAGGCGGGTAGCGCCATGGCGTTTGTGCTGGCTGCGTGCATGCAATGCGTGCTGGGTCATCAGGGTAAAGCTGTCACGCGCTGGTGCCTGCTCCAGCGTGCGAGCAACTTCATCCAGTGAGGGTGCTGCCCAGAAGCGCTCCAGGAATTGTTGCGCGAGCTGACGCTCCTGCCAGGTCTGCCACAGTTTCATCAGCACCACATACCAGCTGCCCACCGACATCAGCAGCAAGACCGCCAGCAGGGTGTGCCCCACCGCATCGGCCTGGGAGAGAAAATGCAGGATGCCGGTTTCCGGAGTGTTCATGAGCTGACCTCTTCTGCTGCTTCCAGCTTGAAATGAATGGGAACGATGGTCCACGCTGACTGGGCGCGACCATTGATGCTATAGGGGCGGAACACAGCCTGGGCTACCGCGCGGCTGGCGGCACGGTCCAGGCGGTTGAAGCCGGAGGAACGGTGGATCTGCACTTCGGCGGCGTGGCCTTGCTCATCCACCAGCACCTTGACCATGACGGTGCCTTGCTCCCCCAGCCGGCGCGAGGCAGCCGGGAATTCCGGTGCGGGCTCGCGCAGGTAGGCCACCCCACTGACCAGCCGCGGCCCAGGGGTTTCATCCTCGCTGCTGCGGTTGTTGCCTGCAGCCGAGCCTGGGGCGGGGCCCGTGGTGGGTGGTGTGGCGGGTTTGGCCACTGCGGTTGCAGCAGGCGCACTCTCCGGCGCGGGCGACGCAGCCGGAGGCGTGGCGGGTGCTGGTGCGGCAGGGTCCGGGGTGATACGAGTGGGGGGCACGACCGGGGAAACGGGCTCCGGGCGAGCAACTGGCGTAGCGGCCGTAGGGCGTGGTACGGGCGGATGCTTGACCTGCGGGGCCGCTGCCGGGGTGATGGTGGGGGCGGCGGCAAGGGGCGGCGCGGGTGTGGCTGGTTTGGGCGGATCTTCGACCAGACTGACCATCATCACACTGGCAGGTGAGGTTGCCGGGTGTGCGACCGTGAGCCGGGACATGCCATACAGCAGGGCCGCATGCAGGCTGATCAAAAGAGCCAGCAGTGCCGGTCTGCGCCACCCTGGCAGGGTAGGCAGACGGGGTGCGGTCAGGGCAAGGCTGGCATTCATATTTAAATGATAATGGTTTTTGTTAACCTTATCAATCGCATATCTTGCCCAAAAAAACAGGCCGCTTAACGCGGCCTGCCTGCCGGATCGAACTCAGCGGGTACGTCCGTCTGCATGCAGGCGAGCTTGCACGTAGCGCTGCACTCCTTCCTGCACAGTCAGGAATTCACCTTCATAACCGGCTTCACGCAGCAGTACGGTATCGGCCTCGGTGAAGCTCTGGTACTTGCCCTTCAGGGCATCGGGGAAGGCAATGTATTCCAGGATGCCTTGCGCCACCAGCTCGCCGAGCGGCAGTGCCGGTTTGCCCTCGGCTTCGCGGCAGGCATTGGCAACCGCCACGGCGACATCATTGAAGCTCTGCGCCCGACCGGTGCCACAGTTGAAGATGCCGCCCACTTCCGGGTGATCCAGAAAGTGCAGGTTCACCTTCACCACGTCTTCCACCGAGATGAAATCACGCAATTGCTCGCCATCGGCGTAGCCATCATTGCCTTCAAACAGCTTGATCTTGCCGTTTGCCCAGTACTGGTTGTACAGATGGAAGGCGACGGACGCCATGCGGCCTTTGTGCTGCTCGCGCGGGCCATACACATTGAAGTAGCGCAGGCCGACCACCGGAGCAGTGAGTTCCTCCATGCGGCGACGTACCACCTGGTCAAACAGGAATTTGGAGTAGCCGTAGACGTTGAGCGGGCCTTCAAACTCGCGATCTTCGCGGAAGGTGGTGGTTGCACCGTAAACCGCCGCACTGGAGGCATAGATGAAGGGGATTTCTTCCTGCTGGCAGAAGTCCAGCAGGTGCAGCGAATAGCGGTAGTTGTTTTCCATCATGTACTGGCCGTCGTGCTCCATGGTGTCGGAGCACGCACCCTGGTGCAGGATGGCGGTAAGTTGATTATCCAGCTCGCCGTTTACCGCCTTGATGATGAAATCATCACGGTCCAGATAGTCGGCAATGTCGCAGTCCACCAGATTGCGGAATTTGTCGCCTTCCTTCAGGTGATCGACCGCCAGAATGTCGGTAATGCCACGCGCATTGAGAGCTTTGACCAGATTGGAGCCAATAAAGCCTGCTGCCCCGGTAACCACATACATATTTGCATCCTTTCCATGGGCAGCGACTGCCCGTCGTGCCTGTCAGGCAAACAATTCATCCGGCAGTGCGACTGCAGTGCCCAGCTTGCCCACCACGATGCCTGCAGCGCGATTGGCCCACTCCACGGCGTCTGGCAGCGGTTGGCCTGCCGCCAGCATCAAGCCCAGGGTACCAATCACGGTATCCCCGGCACCGGTCACGTCGAACACTTCGCGCGCCACCGTTTGCTGATGCCAGCTTTGATCGGCGCCGAACAGGGTCATGCCTTCTTCGCTGCGGGTGACCAGCAGCGCATCCAGCCCGAAGCGCTGCCGCACTTCACGCGCCTTGTGGGTCAGCTCGGCCTCGTTCTGCCAGCTGCCTGCCACTTCGCGGAATTCGCTGCGGTTGGGGGTAATCAGGCTGGCGCCGTGGTAGCGTTGCCAGTCCGAGCCTTTGGGATCGACCAGCACCGGCTTGCCTGCGGCGCGGGCGGTCTGGATCATCTGCTGGATGTGGGCGAGCCCACCTTTGCCGTAGTCCGACAGGATCACCACATCATGTTTGGGCAGACGTGCTTCAAAATCGGCCAGCTTGGCGGCCAGGATCTCGTGGCTGGGCTGGGTTTCAAAGTCGATGCGCAGCAATTGCTGCTGGCGACCAATCACCCGCAGCTTGACGGTGGTGACAAAGTCACGATCACGCAGCAGGCTGGTATCCACTCCTTCTTCCAGCAGCAGGCGCTGCAGGGTGCTGGCGGGTTCATCATCTCCTGCTACGGAGAGCAGGCTGACCTTGCCGCCCAGTGCGGCAATATTGCGCGCCACATTGGCCGCCCCACCGGGGCGCTCTTCGCTGCGGTCCACCTTGACCACCGGTACCGGGGCCTCCGGCGAAATGCGGTTGACGTCGCCGAACCAGTAGCGGTCCAGCATCACGTCGCCAACCACCAGAACGCGCGCCGATTTCAACCGTTCGCGCAGTGCGGCTGCTTGCACAGTCATGCGTATCCTGCTTGAGTACGTCAAAAGAAGAATTGTAGCGCGAAAGCGGGTGCAGCGGCGCAGCACACGCAGTGGGTCACAGTGCTTGTCGCCAGCGGGGCAGGCCGGTAAACTCCGCCTATTTCAAGGCGTTATTACAATATGGCCCTTGCCCCGACTTCCAACGCACCTGCGCTGTATGAGCTGAAAAGCGCCACGCTGACCTTGATCGCGGTGGTGCTGAAAAGCGTCGATCTCGACTTGCTGGCCCGCGAGCTGGCCGAGCATCTGGGTAAAACCCCCAATTTCTTCAGCCACGATCCGGTGGTGATTGATCTGGGTGCCGTACGTGATGAAGGCGTGCCTGATTTTGCAGTCCTGCTGCCGCTGTTGCAGCAGTACAAGATGGTGCCGGTGGCGGCGCGTGGGGGCAATGACGCGCAAATGAATGCTGCGCTGGCCGCCGGGCTGACCGAAGCGCCGGAAACCACTGCGCCGCGTGGCGAGCCGGTGGAGGTGGTGCGCGAAGTGGTCAAGGAGGTGGTGAAGGAAGTGGTACGTGAGGTACCGGTTCCTGCTGCTGCCGCCACCACAGTGGTGGTCGACAAGCCTTTGCGCTCCGGCCAGCAAGTCTACGCCAAAGGGGCGGATCTGGTGGTGCTGGCCATGGTCAGCCATGGGGCGGAAGTGATCGCCGATGGCAGCATTCATGTCTATGCGCCCTTGCGTGGCAAGGCGATTGCCGGTGCGCGTGGCAATACGGAAGCGCGGATTTTCAGCACCTGCCTGGAACCGGAACTGATTTCGATTGCCGGTATCTATCGCACCATGGAAACGCCGCTGCCCGCTGACATTGCCGGCAAACCGGCCCAGGTGCGGCTGGAAGGTGAAAAAATGGTGATGCTGCCGCTCAACCTGTGAGCAGCATCCTGCCGGGTGAACCGGCGCTGGCAACCGGGCAAGCAGTCGGGTTGCATGTTTGATCTGGAAAGGAAGAAGATTCGATGGCCAAAATCATCGTGGTGACCTCAGGCAAGGGGGGGGTGGGCAAGACCACCACCAGCGCCAGTTTTGCCTCCGGTCTGGCCCTGCGTGGCTTCAAGACAGCGGTGATCGACTTTGACGTCGGCCTGCGTAATCTGGACCTGATCATGGGCTGCGAGCGTCGGGTGGTGTACGACCTGATCAACGTAATCCACAACGAAGCCAATCTCAACCAGGCGCTGATCAAGGACAAGCAGTGCGACAACCTGTTCGTGCTGCCCGCCTCGCAAACCCGCGACAAGGATGCCCTGACGCAAGAGGGGGTGGAACGGGTACTGAAAGACATGGCTGACACGGGCTTTGAGTACATCGTGTGTGACTCGCCGGCCGGGATCGAAACCGGTGCCTTGCTCGCCATGCATTTTGCCGATGAAGCGCTGGTGGTGACCAACCCGGAAGTTTCGTCGGTGCGCGATTCCGACCGCATCCTCGGCATGCTGGGCTCCAAGACCAAGCGTGCCATTGAAGGCCTGCCGCCGGTGAAGGAGCACTTGCTGATTACCCGCTATAACCCGCTGCGGGTGGAGGACGGCCAAATGCTGTCGCTGGAAGACATCCAGGAGATCCTGCGTATCGACCTGATCGGGGTGATCCCGGAGTCGGAGGCGGTGTTGCAGGCCTCCAACCAAGGGGTGCCAGCGGTGCACATGCATGGTTCCGATGTATCGGAAGCCTACAAGGATGTGGTGGCCCGTTTCCTTGGTGAAGACAAGCCGCTGCGCTTTATTGAGGCCGTCAAACCCGGCTTCTTCAAGCGACTGTTCGGCGGGAGGTAAGCATGTCCTTCCTGTCTTTTCTGCTTGGCGAGAAGAAGAAGTCGGCCAGTGTGGCCAAGGAGCGTCTGCAGATCATCCTGGCGCATGAGCGCGGCAGCCGCAGCGATGCCAGCCCGGATTATCTGCCTGCCTTGCAGCGCGAGCTGGTGGCGGTGATTTCCAAGTATGTGTCGATCAACCCGGATGACATCAAGGTGAATCTGGAGCGTCAGGACAATCTGGATGTGCTGGAAGTCAAAATCGAGCTGCCGGAAGTCAGTCGCTGATTCAGGCTTTGCCCCATGAAAAACGGCACCTGCGGGTGCCGTTTTTCATGGGGGGCGCCACAAAAGACAACGCCCCGCAATGCGGGGCGTTGCGTTACCGATTGCGGGCCGATCAGGCAGCGGCAGCCGGTTTGCGACGGGTGCTGCTGGTCTTAGCGGTTTCGCCTGCGGTGCTGACACCGGCTTCCACCAGATCGGTGGTGACCTTCTTGGCGGCCTGGCTCACGGTGTCGTAAGCGTTGCTGGCGGCAGCCAGGGCTGACTTGATGGCAGCCACGGCCACATCGGAACCGGCCGGCGCACCCTTCAGCAGACCATCCAGCGAACCGGTGAACTGCTTGTGGGCTTCCTGGGCTTCGCTTTCTACGAAAGCGCTGAACTGGCTTTGCAGTTCGGCCAGGGTTTCGTACACGGTGCGCGAAGCGGCAACCGACTTTTCCATGCTCGGCTGAGTCAGGTTACCCTGGAAGGCAAACAGGGCTTGCACGTCTTTGATATCAAACAGGGACTTGAACAGCTGGGCTTGATCAGCCAGAAAATCCTTCGACAGATTCAGCTGCAGCTGGGCCAGTTTTTCGGCGCCATTCAGGCCGATGTTGGCGAAGCGCAGGGTTTTGTCGAACTGGTTTTGGCCCAGTTGCACCCATTGTTCCAGCGAAGTAACAGCGTTAAACATGTCACACCCTTTCCTTGTTGGGGGGTCGTCATAAGGTTCGCACTTTGTGCAGTGCAATATTTGCTCGAATTGTATAGGTGTGGTCAACAATGTCAAGCGTTATTTTGCAATGCAACAATAATGCAGTGGGCTGATGATAAAGCACTTTTCTGAAAAGTACATGACAAATGTGTTGCGCTGCTGCTGTGCTTTAGTTCAGGCCGTGCACCGGGTCGTAGTTCAGCAGGATGACGCGGCGCACCTTGACGGTGGCACCTTGCATGGTGGCGGGAATGAAACAGCTGCTCTGAATGGCGTTGCCCGCGAATTCAGCAAACTCGGGGGGCAGGGTGCTGCTGAGGGTGCGGGTGGCAACCGCCTGACCAAACTCATTGATCAGGATTTCCATCTCCAGTACCCCGCTTTTGGCGCGCAGGGCAGGGTCATCCGGATAGAGGAACTGCAAGGTGCAACCCGGAATGATGCCACGGTCGACAAAGCGCGAGTAAACAAAGCCATCAGCCAGGGAGTCCCATGGCAGCTTGAGAAAATCCGGGTTGACGGCGGTATGGGCGTATGCGACGGAAGCTTCTGGCTGCGTATTGGCCTGGCCGGGCGTCGGCAGGCTGGCTGCCAGTGGCAGTGAATCTGGCAAGGGATCCGGCACGGAGGCGATCGGGTCGGGCAGGCTGCTGGCAATGTTGGGCCGCTCGCGACTCAGGCCTTGGCCGTTACCCGGTGTGGCGGTCCGTACGGTAGACGGTGAGGCCAAGGCTTCGGTGTTGGGGCGTTGCGCCAGCAGCACGGGGGCGGCTGCGTCGCCCGCGTGTTGGAGGGTGACCTGCATGGGGGCCAGCCGGACGGCCAGGCTCGGCGGGGCAGGGCGCAGGTAGCCGCCACTGGGCAGCAGCAACAGCATGTGCACTCCCCAGGATACCACCAGGGCGATGGCCATCCGGTTTTCATGCGGCTTGCTCTGCCACCAGCGTGCAGACATCAGCCTTCCTTTACCCTATCCATGTATGCCAGAGGTGCCCACCGCATGCCGGGCATCACTGGCCACTCAGGGCCTTCTCGATTTCTGCCAGCGGATACGCGCCCGGCATGATGCGGCCATCGGGCAGCACAATCGCAGGGGTGCCATCGACGCCCCAACGCTGGCCGGTTTCGGCAATGCGTGCCAGCGGGCTGATGCAGCTGGCAGCAGCCTCAGGTAATACCTTGTTGTCCATCCAGTTGCGCCAGGCGGCCAGCCGGTTGGGCTGGCACCAGATCAGGTCTGATTTGCGTGCTGCATCCGGATGCAGCTGGGGGATCGGGTACAGCAGCGTATAGATGGTCACGTCTGTCATTGGCTTCAGGTTTTGCTCCAGCTGGTGGCAAAACGGGCAATCCGGGTCGGAGAACACCACCAGCGTGCGTGCGCCTGTACCGCGTACCTCACGGATGGCCAGGTCCAGCGGCAGCTCCGAGTAGGCCGCCTTGCGCAAGCTGGTCAGCCGCTGCTCGGTCAGGCTTTGCTTGTGCTGGACATCAATCATCTCGCCCTGGATCAGGTAATTCACCTTGCTGTCCACATACAGCACGGTGCTGCCATTGACCACCACCTCATACAGATTCGGCAGCGGGGTGGTGTACACGCCGTTGACGATGGCACGGGGCATTTTTTGGGTGACCAGGGTTTTGATCTTGTCCAGGTTCGCATCCTGCTTGCCCGCAGCCAGCGCGGGAGCGGTCAACAGCAACAGGGGCAGGGAGCAGGCAAGCAGGGCCAGGCGCTGCAGAGGGCGCAGCGAGGTCAGAGACACAGTCATGAAAGAGATATCCAGTACGGGTTAACCGAGGGCGTGACGAATCAATTCCTGCTTCAACAGGGGCAGCCTGTCGGTCAGGGTCAGCCCGGTGTTGCGCAGCCAGCGGGGTAGCTGGCCCGGCTGATTGAACAAGCGGTGCAGGGATTTGGTCACACCATGCATGGCTAGGATATCGAAACGGCGCATTCGTTCATAGCGCTGCAAGAGAGACGGCAGGCCGGGGTCGACGGACGGGTGCTGCAACAGCACCTGCGCCAGATCCCGTGCATCCTGAAAGCCGAGGTTGACCCCTTGGCCCGCCAGCGGATGTACCAGATGCGCCGCATCGCCGATCAAGGCCAGACGGGGTGAAGTCAGCTTGGGCAGAACCAGCGCCCGCAAGGGGAAGGCCGCTGCCGGGGTGATCAACTGCAAGTCCCCCAACTGGTGTTGCCCTGCTGCTGCAACCTGTTCAGCCAGCGACGCCGGGTCCAGTGCTAGCAGCGATTGCGCCCGTTCGGGTGAACAGGACCACACCATGGACATGCGCTGCCCCGGTAGCGGCAGCCAGGCCAGAATGCTGCCATCCGGCTGGAACCACTGCCAGGCGGTGCCTTGATGGGGCTGGCTGCAACTGAAATTGGCCACCACGCCGGATTGACCATAGGCTTCGGCCTGTTGCTGGCTGCCGGACAAGCGTTGCCATTGCTGGCGTACCCAGGATTGCGCCCCGTCTGCCCCCACCAGCAGCTTGCCATGCAAGGTCTGGCCCTGGTCCAGCGAGAGGCTGACCCGGTCCTGGGTCATGTGCAATTGCTGGGGGCGGGCGGGCTGAATGAGTGTTAGCCGGTCACGGTCCAGGCCCTGCCAGATGGCGTGCTGCAGATGACGGGACTCGGTAATGATGGCCAGCTCGTTCAGGCCGGCGCCGTGTGCATCGAAACGCAATTCTGCACGCTGGTCGCCAAAAATGCGCATCTGGCGGATCGGCGCGAGTCGGGCAGGGTCCAGACGTTGCCAGGCACCACAGTCCTGCAGGAAGCGACGGCTGGCGCGGCTGATGGCGTAAATGCGCTGGTCCCAGTCGCCCACCGTTTCAAGGGATGAATGGCCTTCAATCAAGGCAACCCGGTGTTGACCTGCGCTCAGGCGACTGGCCAGACTGGCACCCACCAGCCCCCCGCCGACGACGATGATGTCAACCTGCAATTCACTCATACGCGACGGACTCCCAGAGCCAGATGCTGCAGCAAGCGGCGCTTGACGCCTGGCAACAGATTGAGGGCGCTGAGGCCCGCGCCGCGCACATGGCCCAGACCCGGTTGGGCAAACAGGCGGATCAGGCTGTCGGTAAAGCCAACCCCATTGAGCTTGTCCAGACGACGACACGCCGGGTAAGCGGCCAGCACCTGCGGGTGATCCAGGTGCGGGGGCGACAAGGGGGCCAGCAGCTGGGTCAGTTCCCAGGCATCCCGCAGCCCCAGATTCAGACCCTGCCCGGCGATCGGGTGCAGCGACTGGGCGGCGTTACCGATCAGCACAAAACGTGGCCCGATCAGCTGGCGGGCATAGCGCAGCTTGAGTGGCATCACATGCCTGCGTTGCAGCTGGCGGAACTGCCCGGCCTTGTGTCCAGCCAGGCGTTGCAATTCCAGACACAGGGCAGTCTCCGGTGCCTGCTGCATTTCCTGCAAGCGGTTGAGCGGCTGGCTCCAGATCACGGCATAGCCACCGGGCTGGGGCAGCAAGGCCAGCGCCCCGCCGGGCACGAAGCGTTCAAAGGCAGTGTCAATGGGCGTCTGATCTGCCTCCAGCAGGCCAACCAGTGCACACTGCTGGTAGTCCCGCTCGACACAGGGTACCCGCAGCTGCTGCAACAGGCTGCCACCATCGGCCAGTACCAGCAGGCGGCTGGTCAATTGCCGGGTTTGTCCCTGCCACTGGAACTGGACACTGGCGTAACCCGCATTGCTGTGTACCAGCTCAACGCGGGCACCGCCCAGCAGGGTGGCATTGTCCGGCAGGGCTTGTGTCAGCACGGTTTGCAGCGCCGGATAAGGCACCACATAGCCCAGCTGCTCGGCATCCATGTCAGTTGCCTTCAGGCGGGTATGGCCAAAAAAACCCTGCTGCGACACGTGCACATGACGAATGGGGGACTGCATCAGCGATGCAGACCAGCAGGCTTGCTGTTCCAGCAATTGCTGGCTGCCCACCGAGAGGGCCAGCATGCGCGGGTCATCACGAACCAGCGCGTGCTCTGCTTCCAGCACCACCACGCGGTGGGCGCTGTGTCGCAGGGTATGGGCCAGGAAAAGACCGACCGGACCACCGCCAATGATGGCGATGTCGCAGTGGCTGGGGGGCAGGGTCGCAGCAGTCATCTCGCGCGCTCCGGACGGCCCGGCTTGGGCCGCCATGTGATGGGCTCAGGCGGCCAAAGCCGCCCTGGCCTTATTCCTCGATGATCAGGGCCGAGGTGTAGACTTCCTGCACGTCGTCCAGTGATTCCAGTGCGTCCAGCAGTTTCTGCATGCGGACCGCATCGTCACCGGTGAACTCGGTGACATTGTCCGGCTTCATGGTGACTTCACCCATTTCCGCCTTGAAGCCCGCTTGCTCCAGCGCTTCCTTGATCTGCACGAAGTCGTACGGCGGGGTGATGACTTCAATCGAGCCGTCATCGTTGCTGATCACATCGTCCGCACCCGCTTCCAGCGCCGCACCCATCAGGGCGTCTTCATCGGTGCCGGGGGCAAACACCAGCGTTCCACAGTGCTTGAACAGGAAGGACACACTGCCATCGGTGCCGAGGTTGCCGCCGTATTTGGAGAAGGCATGCCGTACATCGGCCACCGTGCGCGTCTTGTTGTCGGTCATGCAGTCGACCATCACCGCCGCACCGTTGATGCCGTAGCCTTCATAGCGCAGCTCGATGTAGTCCACGCCTTCCAGCTCACCGGCGCCGCGCTTGATGGCGCGCTCGATGTTGTCCTTGGGCATGTTGGCGTCCAGCGCCTTGTCGACCGCCAGCCGCAGCCGCGGGTTGCTGCCGGAATCACTGCCACCCAGCTTGGCGGCGACGGTGATTTCCTTGATCAGACGGGTGAAGATCTTGCCGCGCTTGGCGTCCGTTGCGGCTTTCTTGTGTTTGATGTTGGCCCATTTGGAATGACCTGCCATGGTCCTTACCTCTGTAACTTGCCGGATTGAAAATCAGGCCGACATTCTAGCACAATGGCCTGCAGCCTACCCAGCCTTGCCGGTCAAACCAGCAGCATGGCCGCCACCACACGACGGCCTTCGCTCATCAGGATATTGTAGGTGCGGCAGGCGGCACCGATATCCATCACGTCGACGCCAATGCCCTGACTGCTGAGCGGTGCCAGCAGGCGCGGATGCGGGAAGCGCAGCTGGGTGCCGGTGCCGAGCAGTACCAGCTCCGGCTGCAAGACCAGGATGTACTCAAAGTGGGCCGCCTCCAGGCTGTCAAAGTCGCGGGCGGGCCAGTCGGTGTCGATCCGGTCCGGGCTGAGCAACAGGTTTTGCCGGAGGATCTGATCGTTGACCTTGAGGAAGTCCGGGCCGTAATCGGCGAACAGGTAGCCCTGTTCCCGTTGTTCGTGCAATTTCATGGATATGGTCCTGCGAAGTGACGGTGTCTGCCGAACCCGATGCGCTGTAGCTATTGCAGTGCAATAAACAAGCGTTGTCGGGGCTGGCTGCTTACAGTAGGATTATACCCAACACCGCCTTTTTCTTTGAAAACCATTGCGTTAGCAAACAGGATCGCCCACACCATGTCTGACCTTGGCCTACCTTCAGGAATCTCCACCATGCGCCCGCTCGTCAAGTCCAGCAAACTGGCCAACGTCTGCTACGACATTCGCGGTCCGGTGATGGCGCAGGCCAAGCTGATGGAAGAGGAAGGTCACCGCATCATCAAGCTGAACATCGGCAATACCGCACCTTTCGGGCTGGAAGCGCCAGACGAGATCCTGCAGGACATGATCCGCAACCTGCCGCAAGCCAGTGGATATTCTGATTCGAAAGGCTTGTTTTCAGCGCGTAAGGCGGTGGTGCATTACACCCAGCAAAAGCAGATCAAGGGTGTGGGCATTGACGATGTCTATATCGGCAACGGCGTGTCCGAGCTGATCGTGATGGCCATGCAGGCATTGTTGAATGACGGTGACGAGGTGCTGGTGCCTGCGCCGGATTACCCGCTGTGGACCGCGGCCATTGCCCTGTCGGGTGGCACGCCGCGCCACTATATCTGCGACGAGGGCAGCGACTGGCTGCCGGATCTGGACGATTTGCGCAGCAAGATCACCCCGAACACCAAGGCACTGGTGGTGATCAACCCGAACAACCCCACCGGCGCGCTGTATCCGGACGATATGCTGCGTGAGCTGGTAGAGATTGCCCGTCAGCACCAGTTGATCATCTGCGCCGATGAAATCTACGACAAGGTATTGTTTGATGGCCTCAGCCACACCTCGATTGCGGCCTTGGCGGACGATGTACTGTGCCTGACCTTCAATGGTCTGTCCAAAGCCTACCGTGCCTGTGGTTATCGCACCGGCTGGATGGTGGTGTCCGGCGACAAACGTCACGCCCAGGACTATATCGAGGGCCTCAACCTGCTGGCCTCGATGCGGCTGTGTGCCAACGTACCAGCGCAGTACGCCATCCAGACCGCGCTGGGCGGCTACCAGAGCATCAATGAATTGGTGAGCCCCGGTGGGCGTCTGCGCAAGCAGCGTGATCTGGCCTATGACCTGTTCAGCGCCATTCCCGGTGTCAGTGTGGTCAAGCCGAAGGGTGCGCTCTACCTCTTCCCCAAACTGGACCCCAAGCTGTACCCAGTGGTGGATGATCAGCAGCTGATCCTCGAGCTGCTGCAAGAGGAAAAGGTGCTGCTGGTGCAAGGGACGGGCTTCAACTGGCCACGGCCTGACCACTTCCGGGTGGTGTTCCTGCCGAATATGGACGACCTGAGTGAGGCCATCGGGCGGATTGCCCGTTTCCTCGACCATTACCGAAAGCGGCATAGCAAGGGATGAAGCTGATTACGGTCGCCGATGCCGCAGGGCGTGTGCTGGAGCCGGAGTGGCTGAGCCGTGCCGAGCCTTTGCACCGGCAGTTGCGCCCGCAGCTACCCGTGGACTATGCGCTGACCCTGTACGGCATCATTGCCGATGGGGCCGAGATGGTGCTGCTGGTGGATGAAAGCACGCAACAGGTACTTGGTCTGGCGCTGTTTCGCTGTTACCGTAACACCTTTAACGGCATTCACTTCTACGTCGACGATCTGGTCGTCGACGCATCCCGTCGCTCACAAGGCTACGGCAAGTGCCTGCTGGACCATCTGTCCACGCTGGCGCTGCAACGCGGTGCAACCGTCCTTACCCTGGATTCCGGCACCCACCGTGGCCGTGCGCATGCCTTTTATTTCCGCGAGCAATTCGAGATTCGTTGTTTTAACTTTGAAAAGAAGCTGCAACCATGAAACCGATCAAGGTAGGCCTGTTGGGCATAGGGACAGTGGGCGGCGGTACCGCCGCCGTATTGAAACGCAACGCGGCGGAGATTACCCGCCGGGCCGGTTGCACCATTGAGCTGACCCATGTGGCCACCCGTACCGTGGCGCGCGCGCAAGGTGTGGTCGGTGATGAAGTGCAGGTGTCGGACGATATGCTGGCCGTGGTCAACCATCCGGATATCGACGTGGTGGTGGAGCTGATTGGCGGTACCACGCTGGCCAAAGAACTGATGCTGGCCGCCATCAACAACGGCAAGCACGTGGTGACCGCCAACAAGGCGCTGATTGCCACTCACGGCAACGAGATCTTTGCCCGCGCGCGGGAAAAGAACGTGATGATTGCCTTTGAGGGGGCGGTGGCCGGTGGCGTGCCCATCATCAAGGCGATCCGCGAAGCGCTGACCGCCAACCGCATCGAGTGGGTGGCCGGCATCATCAACGGTACCAGCAACTTCATCCTCAGCGAAATGCGCGACAAAGGCAGCAGCTTTGCCGAGGTGCTGGCAGAGGCGCAGCGGCTGGGTTATGCCGAAGCGGACCCGACGTTTGACATTGAAGGCAATGATGCCGCCCACAAGCTGACCATTCTGTCGGCACTGGCGTTTGGCATTCCTTTTCAGTACGACAAAGCCTATATCGAAGGCATCAGCACGCTGGATGCGGCGGATATCCGCTATGCCGAGCAGCTGGGCTACCGCATCAAACTGCTGGGCATGACCCGGCGTACCGCGCAAGGCATCGAGCTGCGGGTACACCCGACCCTGATCCCGGAAAAGCGCCTGATTGCCAACGTCAACGGCGTGATGAATGCGGTGCTGGTGAAAGGCGACGCAGTGGGCTCTACCCTCTACTATGGCCCGGGCGCCGGAGCGGAACCGACCGCCAGCGCTGTGGTGGCCGATCTGGTGGATGTGGCGCGCCTGCTGACCGCTGACCCGCAGCACCGGGTGCCGCTGTCTGCCTTCCAGCCGGACATGCTTTCTGACGAGCCCATCTTGCCGATGGACGAGGTCGTCACCAGCTACTACCTGCGCTTGCAAGTGGCAGACAAGACCGGGGTGCTGGCCAATGTGACCGGTATTCTGGCCCGCTATCGCATTTCGATTGAAGCCATGCTGCAGAAAGAAGCGCAGGGTGGTGCCGCCGAGATTGTGATCCTCAGCCATCTGGCCAGGGAAAAGGACGTGAATGCCGCCATTGCCGAGATCGAGGCGCTGGACGCGTCACGCGGCAAGGTGGTGCGCTTGCGCATGGAAACGCTGGGTTAATCGGGAGAACGCATCATGAAAAAGTGGTTTGTGGCATTGTGCTTGTTGCCTGTAGCGACAGTGGCGATGGGTGAGACGGCCTTCGAAAAGACGATGTACACCTCGTGCACAACAGAAGGTACCTTCAAGGAAATCCAGCAGCTGATCTTGCAGCAAAACGGGCAATACAGTGTGGAGCAGACCTGCCGCTGCCTGGCTTCCCGCGTGGCCGCCCAGCCTGGCATGGTGACCGCCATGGCCAGTGGAGATACGCAGTCGCTGGCGCACCGCCGGGCCATGCTGCAGATCTACCAGCAAACCTTTGCCTGCTCTGCCGAGGCGGCAACCCGCGCCCTGAAAGCCCTCAAGTAAACTGCGGATACTTTATGCGTTATGTTTCCACCCGGGGAGAGATGGCTCCCCGCGAATTCTCCGACATCCTGCTGTCAGGGCTGGCGCCAGATGGCGGTCTGGCCATGTGCGAGCAGTACCCGCAGGTGACTGACGCCGAGCTCAGCGCCTGGCGAAGCTACAGCTATGCCGAGTTGGCCATGGCCATCATCCGCAAGTTTGCCACCGACATCCCGGAAGCCGATCTGCGGGCCATGATCGAGCGGACCTATACTGCCGAGGTGTTTGGCAGTGCCGACATCACGCCACTGAAAACCCTGGCGCCCGAGCTGCATGTGCTGGGTTTGTCCAATGGGCCGACCCTGGCCTTCAAGGACATGGCTATGCAGCTGCTGGGCAATCTGTTCGAGTATGCGCTGGCCAAGCGTGGCGCTTCACTGAACATCCTGGGGGCCACGTCGGGCGATACCGGCTCCGCCGCCGAGCACGCGATGCGCGGCAAAGCCGGTATCCGTGTGTTCATGCTGTCGCCCCATGGCAAGATGAGCCCGTTCCAGACCGCGCAAATGTTTGGTCTGCAAGACCCCAATATCTTCAACATCGCCATCGAAGGGGTGTTTGACGATTGCCAGGACATCGTCAAGGCGGTGAGCAACGATCACGCTTACAAGGAAGCCCATCAGATCGGTACGGTGAACTCCATCAACTGGGGCCGCATTGTGGCGCAGGTGGTGTATTACTTCCGTGGCTACCTGATGGCGACCAGCGAGAATCAGCAGAAGGTCTCCTTCGCCGTGCCAAGTGGTAACTTTGGCAATATCTGTGCGGGCCATATTGCCCGACAGATGGGGCTGCCGATCGACAAGCTGGTGCTGGCCACCAATGAGAACGATGTGCTGGACGAATTCTTCCGCACCGGCATCTACCGGGTGCGCAAATCTGCCGAAACGCAGCAGACCAGTAGCCCGTCGATGGACATTTCAAAGGCCTCCAACTTCGAACGCTTCATCTTTGACCTGACCGGACGGGATGGTGCGGCGACCGCGGCCTTGTTCCGCAAGGTCGACCGTGAAGGGGGCTTTGACCTGCGGGATACGCCGTACTGGTCCAAGGTGGCCTGCTATGGCTTTGTGTCGGGTCGCAGCAGCCATGCAGATCGGGTGCAGACCATCCGTGAGGTGTGGTCGCGCTATGGGATGGAAGTGGATACCCACACGGCGGATGGCCTGTTTGTGGCGCAGCAGTACCGCGAAGCCGGTGTGCCGATGATCTGCCTGGAAACCGCGCTGCCCGCCAAGTTTGAAGCCACCATGGTGGAAGCACTGGGGCGTCGGCCAGCGCGACCACAAGCCTACGAAGGGCTGGAGGCGCTACCACAGCGCTTTGAAGTGATGGCTGCGGACGCGGAAGCGGTCAAAGCGTATATTCATCAGCATACGCGCTGAACGAAGGTCTGCCCCGTGAGCGGGGTAAAGATCAAGCGGCCCGGCACTGACCGGGCCGTTGTTTCATTTGCGTTTCTTCTTGCTGACAGTCTCTTTGGCCACTGTCTTGCTTTTGCTGGCCTTCTCCGTTTTGCCAGACTTGCCTTTGCGTTCGTCCTCTGCGGCGGCTTTACCCTTCTTGCTGCGGCTGCTGGAGGTGGCTTCGTGCTTGCTTTGCGCGCAAGTGGTAGCTTTACGCCCTTTGCGACTGCTGGCAGGTTTGCAATCTGGCTCACTACGCAGTGATGCGGCGGTGCTGCCGTGTTCGCTGCGAGCTTCTGATGCGCGGCTGCTGCTACCACTGCAGCGGGTTTCGGCCACGGCTTTGCTGCGGCGGGTTTTCTTCACCATCACGGTCTTGCAGTGACGCTCACCGTCTTCTGCGCGTGTCTCAGATGGCTCTGCGGTGCGAGATGGCTTGCTGCAGCGAGTCACTGGTACGGGCTTGGCACGGCGGGATTTCTTGACCATGACCGTCTTGCAGTCGGGTTTGTCGCTGCTGGCCTCTCCCGTTGGGGCCAACGGCTGAGGCGTTACAGCGGGCGGGGTGTAGTTGGGGTCGTCAAACGGGAGTGGCGCCGGGCCTTCGGCATGCAGGGCAAGGGGCAGGGACAGCAAGCTGCTGATCAGCAGCGTACGCAAAAAAACCATAGGGCGTCCATGAGTCAAATCGGGGCCCCCCGTCACTCACTGGTTGCCCCGGTTAAATGTCTGCGTGATTGCACGATGATGACAGACCGGAGGGTGTTGTGCCGCCCCGGCCAGGATGACATGCTGCGATCGTGGGGTCAGTAGCGGCCCGTGACAAAGCGCGGCTTGCCGGGTGTGAGGGTAACAGAAACCCGACCATTTGGCATGCTCACGGTTTGCACCTGACCATTACCCTGGGCTCGACCCATGTGATCCAGTACTTTGGGAACGTATGCCTGGGTTTCCTTGAACTTGGGAATGGCATAGCCGGCACGGATCACCGAGCCTTCGCCCGCATTGTAGGCGGCGATGGCCAGCGACAGATCCTGATTGAACATCTTCAACAGATCACGCAGGTATTTGGCACCGGCGCGCAGATTTTGTTCCGGATTCAGCGGATCACTGGCACCATAGCGTTCGGCGGTGGCCGGAATCAGCTGCATCAGGCCCATGGCGCCTTTGGGCGAGATGGCATCCGGGTTGTAACCGGATTCCGCTGTAATCACCGCGTCCAGCAGGGCGGGGTCGATCTTGACCTCACGCGCCACCTTCTGCACCAGCTTGGCAAATTCCTTGCGGCGCTTGACCAAGGTGGTGGATTCCGGCTTGCGTTTGGGCAAGTCGGCCTTGCTGGCAGGCAGGGGCAGGCTGTCCGACAGCGGGGCTTCCACCTCGCGTTTGAACAGCGTGTATCGATCGTCAACCTGGGTGTTGCTGTAGTGCGTGACCCCGTCATCGTCGACATAAGCATAGATGTCTGCGTGGGCGGTACCAGCCAGCAACAGCACGGCCAGTGCCCAGCTTTTATATGCAAAAGTCATAACGTGAAGAATGCTTTTAAAACGGCATTCTACCTGAAAACTGATATTTTTCAAAAACTTGGCATCAACTCTGTGGTGAATTTGCCAATGACAAAGGCGTAGAGTAAGGTATGACGGGGGCTGCGGTGGTGGCAGGGGTGCGGAAAAAAACCGCGCAAAACGGGTCATAATTGCTGCTGTGCAGCATAAAATGACCCGTGGTCATGAAGTGAATTGCCGAATGAGAAGCGCCTCAGGCAGCGGGCAGCGTGGACAAATCCCAGCGTGGTTTTACGGAAAACGCATAGTCGTGATTGGCAAAGCGCAAGCGCTGTGCACCGGCGAAGGCAATCATCGCCCCATTGTCGGTGCAAAAAGCCAGCGGCGGGTAAAACACCTTCAATCGACGCCGTTCTGCCGCAAGGTCCAGTTGCTGACGCAGCTGCCGGTTGGCTCCCACACCACCGGCCACCACCAGCTGCTTCATGCCGGTTTGCTTGAGGGCGGCCAGAGACTTTTTCACCAGCACCTCGACAATGGCTTCCTGAAACGCCAGCGCAATGTCAGCCTGCGTCTGCGGGTCCAGTGTGTCTTGCTGGCGTACCAGGGTCAATACGGCGGTTTTCAGACCCGAGAAACTGAAGTCCAGATCGCCCGAGTGCAGCATGGGGCGGGGTAGGGTAAAGCGCCCGGTCAGCCCCTGGTCGGCCAATCGGGACAAGGCCGGGCCGCCCGGATAACCGAGGCCCAGCAACTTGGCGGTCTTGTCGAAGGCTTCACCGGCGGCGTCGTCGACGGTCTCCCCCAGCAATTCGTACTGCCCCACCCCGCGAACGGCCATCAACTGGGAGTGACCGCCGGACACCAGCAGCGCCACAAACGGAAATGCCGGTGCCGGGTCTGCCAGCAGCGGGGACAACAAATGTCCCTCCAGATGGTGTACCGGGATCACCGGCTTTTGCAGCGCAAAGCCGAGGGCATTGGCAATGCTGGCCCCAACCAGCAAGGCACCGGCGAGTCCAGGCCCTTCGGTATAGGCGATAGCATCAATATCACTGCGCTGGCAGCCCGCATCCTGCAAGCAGCGCTCGGTGAGTGGCAGTACACGGCGGATATGGTCGCGCGACGCCAGCTCAGGGACCACGCCACCGTACTCGGCGTGCATGGCAATCTGGCTATGCAGGTGGTGCGCAAGCAGGCCGCGTTCTGTGTGGTAAAGCGCGATGCCGGTTTCGTCGCAGGAAGATTCAATACCCAGAACAAGCATGATGAGAGAAGCAGGTCATAATCTGGCAAGTCTAGCAGAAACGGGGCTCTTACCGGCGACGGAAGAGACTGGCGGTGCGTGTTCCGATTTCTTCCGCGCCAGCCGCTATGATCCCCCGTCATGGCTATGGCATACTGCTACCACCCATGTCATCAGCATGGGCTGACCGACAAGGGAGCGAAAACAATGAAACTGAAACACAAACTGGGTGCACTGGCTGCGGTTGCGGCAATGGCCTTGCCGATGGCGGCACAAGCCAAGGGCATTTTCATCATCAATACCGGTGATGAACTGTTTGAAGTGAAGGATTTGCCTGCGGCTGAAGTGGCCAACTACCCGGCCAATACCAAACTGGGTTTCAAGTGCAGCCGCTTTGGCGTGTTCTGGGCGGATGTCTGGACCTGGGATTGCCAGCAGGCGCTGGTCGATGTCGCCGGTGAAAAATATGGCGATCTGCCGCCAGAGCTGAAGAGCGAAGCCAACTACACCATGTCGGATGCCAAGCGCGGCCTGTGGGAGCACTATGGCATGGTGGCCATCGTGGGTGGTTTGCTGTTGCTGACCTTTGGTGGTCGCTTGCTGCGCGGCAAGAAAGACGAAGCCAGCGCAGAGGCCTGAGCGTCAACCGTGTCGCCTGGCCCTGCGGGGTCAGGCGAAATAGCGGTTGGTAATCGGGTAACGCCAGTCCTTGCCAAAGCTGCGGGGCGTGATGCGGATGCCCACCGGCGCTTGCCGCCGCTTGTACTCATTGATTTTCAGCAGTTTCACCACCCGCTTGACATCGGCTTCTGCAAAGCCCGCCGCCATGATTTCGGCCATGCTCTGGTTGTGTTCGACGTAGCGTTCCATGATGGCGTCCAGCACCGCATACGGCGGCAGGCTGTCCTGATCGGTCTGGTCGGGGCGCAGCTCGGCTGAAGGTGGGCGCGTAATGATCCGCTGCGGGATCGGGTTGCTCAGCCCGCGCACCGAGATGCCATTGCGGTACTCGCACAACTGGTACACCCACATCTTGCTGACATCCTTCAGCACCGCAAAGCCACCCGCCATATCGCCATACAGTGTGCAGTAGCCGGTGGTCATTTCGGACTTGTTGCCGGTGGTCAGTACCAGCTTGCCGCTCTTGTTGGAGAGCGCCATCAGCAAAGTGCCCCGGCAGCGTGCCTGGATATTTTCTTCCGTCGTATCTGCCGCCAGTCCGCTAAACTCGGGTGCCAGCGCGCCGACAAACTGCTCGTAGATGGGCCAGATGTCGATTTCCGAATAACGGCAGCCCACCCGTTCGATCATCTCGCGTGAGTCGGTCACACTGATGTCGGCGGTATAGCGCGAGGGCATCATCACCGCGTGCACCTTGTCTGCACCCAGCGCGTCGATGGCCACCGCCAGCGTCAGCGCAGAATCCACGCCGCCAGAGAGACCCAGCAAGACACCCGGGAAGCCATTCTTGCGGATGTAGTCGCGCACGCCGACCACCAGCGCCTGGTAGACGGCGGCTTCGTCTTCGGGCCAGGCATCGACTTCCGCACTTTGTAGCAGACCATGCTGATAGTCCACGCAGCGCAGGCTGCTGTTGAACATTGGCAGCTGGCAGGCCACGCTGCCGTCGGCATTCATGGCAAAGGAGCCGCCATCAAACACCAGCTCGTCCTGACCGCCGACCCAGTTGCAGTACAGCAAGGCGAGGCCGCTTTCTTGTGCCCGCGCGCGGGCAATCTCCAGCCGCTCCTGCTCCTTGCCACGGTGAAATGGTGAGGCATTGGGCACCAGCAGCAGTTCTGCACCTGCCTCGCGAGCCAGTCGCGGTGCAGTGGCGTGCCAGATGTCTTCACAGATGTTGAGGCCCATGCGCACCCCGTCCAGCGCAAACACGGTGGCGTGCTCGCCTGCGCTGAAGTAGCGACGCTCGTCGAACACTTCATTATTGGGCAGGTCCATCTTGCGGTAGTGAGCAATGCACTCACCACCATCGAAAACGCTGACAGCATTGTAGCGGTGACCATCTGCCCACTCTGGCCAGCCGACAGCCAGCGCAATCTGCACGCTGGCCGCTCGCAGGCGGGCCAGTTGCACCTGCACATCCTGATAGAAGGAGGGCCGCAGCAGCAGGTCCTCCGGCGGATAGCCGCTGATCGCCAGCTCGGGGAACAGCACCAGTCGAGCGCCCTGTTCACGGGCCTGCTCTGCCAGTTGCAACATCTGCTCGGTATTGTCGGACAGGTCACCAACGGTGGCGTTGAACTGGGCGAGGGCGATACGCATGGTCAAACTCGTTCTGATGAAAGCGGGAGATTCAGGCCTGCAGCCACCTCAGACATCACCGCAGGTAAAGGCGCACGGTCTGGCGGCAGGAAGCGGGCACGGGCTGCCGCCTGTTCGCGGCACGCCGGGCTGTAATGGTAGTCGAAAAGCGCCTGGGCTGCATCTTGCCATGCGAGGTGTTGGTGTAGCAGGGCCGCCCAACCCAACGCCGGTTGATGCTGGAGGGCCTCGGCCAGCAGCGTCAACCACAAACCGGTGAGCGTGGCGTGGTACTTCTCCGGCGCACCCAAGGCGGTGGCATAGCCTTGTAACAGCTGCGCAAAGGTCTGGCTGCCGCGCTGAATGCCATCACGTTGCAGGCAAGCCCAGCCGGCACGAAGGTGGGCGGCATGGTTGAAGTCCGCCCCCGGCAGGCTGTGATCCGCCAGTTGTGCCAGCAGGGTATGGTCTTGCGGGGTGAGCGGGCTCATCCTTGCACCGCCTCCGCCAGGCGATGGGCAAACTGCTCGTCATAGTGCATGCCATAGACGGTTTTCAGCTGCTGAATCACAGCGAGCAGCTCGGGTTTGCCCGCAAAGGCAGAGCGCCCGGCAAAAGCGTGCAGCACAATCCCTTCCAGCAAGTCCCCCAGACTGATGTCCAGATACTCGGCCAGCCCTTTCAGGACTTTCAGCATGCTTTTTTCCAGCCGGACTCCGGTCTGGAGGCGTTCAATTAACAGCGTATCGTTCATGGTGGTGTTCCTTTTTGTTACTTTGGTAACAATATAACATGCTACCTGCAAATGGCAAGGCTTGCCGTCGCCAAAGCGAGCCGCTAGGCTGCGGGCATGACGACCCTGAAAATCATCCATCGCCTGGCTGAGCTGGACGCAGCGCAGTGGGATGCGCAAGCACCGGATCACCTGTTTGTCCGCCACGCCTACCTGAGCGGGCTGGAGGAGAGCGGCTCGGTGAACGCTGAGCAAGGCTGGCAGCCCTGCCACCTGACCTTGTGGGAAGGTGAGCAGCTGTGCGGGGCCATGCCGCTCTATCTGAAAAACCATTCCTGGGGTGAGTTTGTCTTTGACTGGGCCTGGGCACGTGCCTACGAGCAGCATGGGCTGGTGTATTACCCCAAGCTGGTGGCGATGGTGCCGTTCACGCCAATCACCGGGCCGCGGCTGTGGGCACGCGATGCCGACGGTCTGCAGCGCCTGCAGCAGGGGGCCTTGCAATGGGCGGAGGAGGTCGGGGCATCCAGTCTGCACATCCTGTTTCCGGCCAGTGACAGTATGGCCGGTTGGCAGTCGCAGGGACTACTGACCCGGCAAGATGTGCAATTCCACTGGCAGAACGCGGGCTATGTGGACTTTGAACATTACCTCGAGCACCTGCAGCGGCATAAGCGCAAGAACGTGCGGCAGGAGCTTCGGCGCTTGCAGGAGCACGGCTTTCGCTTTCAGGTCTGGCAGGGCGACGCCATTGACGACAGCCTGTGGGCGTTTGCCTGGCGCTGCTATGTGCGCACCTATGCAGTGCGGGGTCGCCAGCCCTACCTGACGCCGGATTTCTGGCAGTACTTGCGTGCGCAACTGGCGGCACATCTGGTGCTGGTGGTCGCGTTGCGTGCCGGTCAGCCGGTCGCCATGGCGCTGAACCTGCGGGACGGCGACACGCTGTACGGCCGCTATTGGGGCACGCTTGAGGAATGGTCTGGCCTTCATTTTGCCACCTGCTACCATGAGAGCATCCGCTTCGCCATCAGTGAGGGCATTCAGCGCTTTGAAGGCGGGGCGCAAGGTGAGCACAAGCTGGCGCGGGGCTTGCTGCCGGTGACGACCCACTCTTTGCACTGGATCGCGCAGCCGGATTTTCGCGCAGCGATTGCCCGGCATGTGGTGCAGGAGTCACAGGGGGTGGGGGCGTATGTTGACGAGCTGAATGATCATTCACCTTTTCGTGCGTAGTGCGTTTGCCTGCTGTAATCTCTGTGCTATGCTGGTGAAAGCGTATTCAACCAAACGCTTGTTTGAAATCACGAACATGTCCGCTGGCACCTCAGGCTGGCGGTGACAATCCGGAGAACACTGACATGGCCATGCCGCAAACCGTAGACGAGATTTTCAACACCCTGCCGGGTCGCCTGAAGGCCGAAGAAGCCGCAGGCCTGACCTCGGTGTTCCATTTCAAGATCAGCGGCCCAACTGGCGGCGATTACACCGTAGCACTGGCAGACAATGTTTGCACCGTGAGCAAGGGGCTGGAAGGCTCGGCCAAGTGCACCGTGTCCATGTCTGATGAAACCTATGTGAAGGTGGAAACCGGCCAGAGCGCACCGGAAATGGCCTTCATGATGGGCAAGATCAAGGTGGACAATATTCCGGAACTGATGAAGTTCATGAAGCTGTTTCGCAAGCTGAGCTGATCGCTGCGCGTGCGGCTGCACGTCAGACGATACGATAACAACCCGCCCTCGAGGCGGGTTGTTGCATTTGATATAAGGCCGCACGGTGTACGAGGCCTGATGTTGTACACTGTTACATCGGTTTAAACCAGCAGAAAGAAGCTACAGATGTCTGTGTTGCGTAAAATCCTGCTGCTGCTGGGCATTGGGTTGATATTGCCGGTGGCTCAGGCTGAGCCCGCCAAAGAGGAAACCATCCGGAAACTGATAGCCCTGCACGATATGTCGGGCTTGCAGGATGCCATGAGCCAGCAGGTTCTGGTCGAGATTCGCCAAGGGCTTAAGGCCAAAGGCCTGATTGCCGAGCCGATGACGCCGCAACAACAGCAGATTGTCGAGCAGGCTGAGCTGCGCACACTTGAGGTGCTGCATCGCCATATGAATGAGCAGACGCTACAGTCGCTTGCTATCAAGGTACAGTCCCAAGTCTATACCGAAGAAGAGTTGCAGGCCATCATCGCATTCCTGCAGACTCCAGCCGGGCAAGCCATGTTGAAGAAAGAGCCGGTGGCTTTGACACTAATGATGACAGAGATGCAATCAAAATTGGCAGACATGCGCCCGGAGGCGGAGCAGATTGGCAAGGAACTGGGTGCGGCTCTGCTCGCTTTGAGAAGCAAGCCAGGTAAGCCGGCCATGCCAGCCAAGCGTAAACCCTGATTTGTGGCCGCACCTGATGCGTCAGGCAGGCCGCTGCAGTGGTGGTGTACCCGCGCGCTTGCCTGGTGGTGGGGTTGAAGGAATTACGACATCCCGATATACCGCCCGGGACGGTGGTTGACGGCAATCACCAGATTCATGGCCGCCGCGCCGAGGATGGACAGCAAGACTTGCCGCACCGGCAGGGCGGCAAAGGCGCCCAGCAGAATCAGCGCGTCTGCGCCCATTTGCAGCTTGCCCGCACGCCAGCCTTTCTTCTCCTGCAGATACAACGCCAGCACCCCGATGCCTCCCAGGCTGCCACGGTGGCGAACCAGCATCAGCAAGCCGGTACCGGCCAGCAGGCCTGCCGCGATGGCGGCAAAGGCGGGATGTAGCCGGTCCAGGTGGAAGACTTGGGGCAGCCACTCGCTATACAGGGACAACAGGCTGACGGCAGCAAAAGTTTTGAGGGTGAAGTCTCGCCCCATCGCACGCCATGCAAACACATAAAACGGCAGGTTCAAGGCAAAGAACTGGTAGCCAAACGGGATATGGCTGAGGTAATGCCCAAGGAAGGTCAGCCCGGCCGTGCCACCGGTCAGCAGCTGGGCATGGCGTAGCAGCTGCACGGACAGGGCCACGAACAGGCTGCCGATCAGCAGCGCCTGTATGTCTTCCGAGAGGCTGTGCCGCTCCGCAAGATGATCCGCTTCCATCATGATGATTCTCCTTCGGCGGCCATTATGATGTACCTCACCACGATGCGTAGCAGGCATCGCCAGCGGGTTGACCTGAGTCAAACCGGGCAGGGGCAGGCTGTTGCCTTCCTGCCAATGAGGTGAGTGGGGTGGGTGCATATGGCCGGTCTTTGACCTGTGTCATGGCGTATAAGGGGCATATATCGAATCATTCTCAATATCATGCTCATAAAGGTTTCCCCGTGACGTCCGATACCCTCGATTCCTTGCCAGTGGGCAGCCGGGCCAAGGTGCTGGCTTATCGCATTGCCAGTTCGCCCTTGCGGCGGCGGCTGTTGTCCTTGGGCCTGCTGCCCGGTGCAGAGCTGGAAGTACTGCGGCGGGCGCCGCTGGGGGACCCGATCGAGATCCGCATCCGCCACACGCATCTGGCGCTGCGGGCGCATGAGGCCGCTGTGCTGTCGGTTGAACGTTTGGGAGAGGTGTAATGCGGATGCTGGAAATCGCCCTGATTGGCAACCCGAACTGCGGCAAGACCAGCCTGTTCAATCAGCTGACCGGCAGCCAGCAAACGGTAGGCAACTGGCCGGGGGTGACGGTGGAACGCAAGACCGGCCGCCTCACCCTGGGTGGTGTGAGCCATGAGTTGGTGGATTTGCCGGGGCTGTACAACCTGAGCGAAGGTGGGGCCGAGGACGAGGCACTGGTGCGTCGTTATCTGGGAGAAACGGCGCCCGCGCTGGTGCTCAACCTGCTGGACGCACGCCAGCTGGACCGCCAGCTGTACCTGACGCTGCAGCTGATCGAAATGGGGCTGCCACTGATCGTGCTGCTGGGCATGAGTGATCTGGCTGCGCAAGACGGCATCCAGATTGATGCCCCCAGCTTGTCTGCACGCCTCGGGGTGCCGGTGATCCCGGTGATGGCGCACCGCGCCGAAGGGGTGGCAGTCTTGCGGCAACAGTTGCAGCAAAGCTGGCCGCCTGCACCTCCGGCGCTGCCCTATGCCCCCATGGTGGAGGCGGCCCTATCCGGTTTGCTCGCACAGGGCATGAGCCGTTTTGATGCCCTGAGTTTGCTGGAAGGGCGAGAAGCGGCACACGCACTGCAGGCCGAGGTGACGGCGGCACGTCAGCAACTGGCCGCCGATTATGGTGATGACCCGGACATTGCCGTGGCCGATGCCCGCTACACCCGCATTGCGCAAGTAACCGAAGGGGTCCTGCGGCGACAAGGCGCGGTGCTGCCCGAGCGTGGACTGGACCGCTGGGTGCTGAACCGCTGGCTGGGTGTGCCGGTATTCATGTTGGTGATGTACCTGATGTTCAGCTTCTCGGTGCGCTTTGGTGGCGCGCTGGTGGACGCGTTTGATGGGATTGCCGGTGCTCTGTTTGTCACCGGTGTCGGACAGTTGTTGCACAGCATGCACACCCCGGACTGGCTGGTGTTGATGCTGGCGGGGGGGCTGGGCGAAGGGGTGCGAACCGTTGCCGGCTTCATCCCGACCCTCGCTTGCCTGTATCTGGCCATGGGAGTGCTGGAAGACTGTGGCTATCTGGCGCGCGCAGCGTTTGTGATCGACCGCCTGATGCGGGCGCTGGGCCTGCCGGGACGGGCATTTGTGCCGATGATGGTGGGTTTCGGTTGCAACGTGCCCGCCATTACCGCCACCCGCACGCTGGACAGCCGCGCCAGCCGCATCCTCGCCAGCATGATGATCCCCTTCATGTCCTGCGGCGCACGTCTGCCAGTCTACATGCTGTTTGCCACGGCTTTTTTCCCGCAGCAGGGGGGCATGCTGGTGATGAGCCTGTACCTGGCCGGGCTGGCGGTGGCACTGGCAACCGGCCTGCTGCTGCGCCCGCTGCTGCCGCAGCAGGGTGCGCCGTCCATCATGGAGCTGCCGCGCTGGCATTGGCCCAATGCGCGCAATGTGCTGCGACAGAGTTTGACCCGGCTCTCCGGTTTTGTATTTGGTGCGGGCAAGCTGATCGTACCGATGGTGCTGGTGGTCAACCTGCTGTCCAGTATCGACACCCAAGGTCGGCTGCGACCAGAGGCACCGGATGACTCCCTGCTGGCCGCGACCTCGCGTCTCGCGACGCCGCTGCTGAGCCCGCTGGGCATCCGGCAGGATAACTGGCCCGCAACAGTAGGATTGTTGACCGGTGTACTGGCCAAAGAGGCCGTCGCCGGTACGCTGGTGGCCAGCTACAGCCGCCTGTCCGGCAAGCAGGACAGTGAGGGCGGGGAAGCCACGGTCACCGGTGACCTGCGCAACGCCTTGGCCACCATTCCGGCCAACCTGAACGATCTGGCGCACAGCTTGCTGGACCCGATCGGGCTGGGTAAGGCCATTTCCGATAGCCAGGCCCAAGCCGATGAAGCCGGTGGCGCCATCCAGATGCTGCAGCAACGTTTTGGCAATGCGCAAACCGCGTTTGCCTACTTGCTGCTGGTGCTGCTGTATACCCCATGTGTCGCCGCCCTGTCGGCCCTGCGCAGCGAAGTGGGCACCCGCTGGATGCTGGTGTCTGCTGTCTGGACCTTGAGTGTGGCCTGGTTGCTGGCCTGGCTGTATCAATGTAGCGCGGCAGTGATTGGCGTCATTCCACTCTGGGCGGTAGCCGGATGCCTGCTGCTGCTGACCCTGATCGGATTTGTCCAGCCGCAGCGCCAGCAGCTGCAACGCGCTTGAGGTAGCAGAATGATGTTGCTTGCCGCCATCCGCCAGAGCCTGCAGACCCATCACGCCTTGCCGCTTACCCAGCTCGCCGCCTTGCATGGCTTGACCGTTGATCGGCTGCTACCGCTGCTGGAGCCATGGCTGCAGCGCGGCAAGCTGCAACTGCAGCCGCCGCCCAAAGCCTCATGCAGCAAGGGTTGTGGCCAGTGCCAGTCCACGTCACCTTGCGAAGACCCGCGCTGGGTGCACTGGCTGGGCTGACCGACTGTCCAGTTCAGGTGGCCGGGTGATTGACGCACCGGCCATTTCCCGGCACGCTCTGCGCTAACCGCATGGCCTGAACCAGCAGGCCCGTGTGCTTCGGGGTTGAATCCCGGATACCGTACCCATAACAAGCCCACGCCCTGCTTGGCGTGGCACGACTGGTCTCTCAACGATACGTCATAGTCTGTTCTTGTGAAGACAAGGAGTGATGATGTTCGTCCCCGATCTCTATTCGCAGCTGGATGCCCGTCAAGCCGATGCACTGGACGCCCATATTCTGCAAGCCGGGCTGGATTCCGGGTTTCGTGCGACTGCAGACTGGCACATGTTGGCGGAGCCGGTTCAGGTATCGCGCGCGGCATTGAAGCAATTGAGTCAAGACTTGCAGCGTTGCCTGGACAGTGCGGTGCTGTTGTCTCGCCTGCTATTCCCCACCCCCGAGGCGTTTTATCGCTACTGCGGCATTGCCGAAGAAAAATTGCCTTTTCTGGCGGCCTTGGCCGAGGTGGGCGACCCGTTTTTCTACCCCAAGCGCTGGGATGTGATTCCTGGTGCAGATGGGCCGATGAAGGCGGTGGAAGTCAACATCGGGCTGGCCATTGCCGGTATCAATCAGCGCAGTATTCAGCAAGTTTACGATGGTGTCCCCAACGTCTCACCGGCATGGACCGACACTTCCGGCTTCTATGTCCGGCGTGTGGCCGAGTGGGCAAAACGCCATCCGGGCCATCGTCTGGTGGTGTGTGACTGTGATGCCTGGTTTGATGATGACCTGAATTTCCTGCAGTCCCTGCAGCATTTGTTGCAAAGTCAGGACATTGAGGCGGAGCTGGTCCGCATGAGCGACTGGGAGGCCTTTGCCGAAGAGGATCGCTATGGTCTGATCGAGGTGTTCAATGCCCTGGATTTCACCTCCATGCAGCAAGTGGAGCGCTACCTCCGCTACCATCGCCGGGTAGGGCAGGTGTTCTGCTCACCGGCGCAGATGCTGTGGTCGAGCAAGGCGATCTTTGCCTTGCTGTGGCAAGGGGTGCAGGACGGGGTGCTGGGTGACGAAGCGGTAGCCGCCGTACGGCGAGCCATTCCGTTCACCCGCATTCTGCAGGCCGCCGAGCGTGCAGCGGTACTGGCGCGGCGTGCCGAGCTGGTGATCAAGCCTGCCACTGGCCTGGGAGGTGATCGGGTCACGGTGGGCGCCGCGGTGAACGATGCGGAATGGACGGCTGAAGTGGATGCCGGTCTGGCGAGTGCAGACGTGTTCGTGGTACAGGATTTTTACGCGCCTGCCAGCCTGCCGTTTACCCGTCTGGTCGAGGGGCAGCGCTTCCCGCGCACGGAGTCGCAACTGATTTTGGGCATTTTCCAGATGGATCAGGCCTATGCGGGTGGCTTTGCCCGCGCCTCCACCCGTAGCGGTGCCATCAATGTGATGCGTGGGGCCGCGCTCGGGGTGATGCGCGAGGTATAAAGCGACTTGGCAAGCTGCACTGCAGGCAAGGTGCGGTGACGGGGCCGGGTGGCCCCGGCCTGCTCGCTCAGCTGCCGCTGCACCCGCAGCCTTGACCGCCACCCCCGCACCCGCTGCCACTGGCAGGTGCCTGTTCCGGTACCACCGCAAAGTCGATCACCACTTGCTCCGGGCCGCGCTCCACATAGGCGTATTGCACCTGCTGCCCATAGCGCTGGGTGATTTGCTGTAACAGCGGCAAGGGGTCATGGTCGTTGACGAAACGCATGGTTTCCCCCCGGTGCAAGGACTCCAGCGCGCCAAAAATGGCCGCGTGGCGGAAGCGTTTGGCGACACCGCGGGCGTCAAACAGATAGGTCTCGGTGGTATGCAGGGTCATGGCGGATCAGCCTCCGTAAAAGCCCAGCTTACGACGCGGGTCGCAAGCGGGCCTTGATACGGAATAAGCAAATCAGCACCACGGCTGCTGCAGTAACACCCTGGCGTACATGTCATGGTCCACATTGCCGCCACTGATGACCGTGCCGACCTGTCGCCCCTGCAATGACGACTGCTGCTGCAGGATAGCGGCCAGTCCGGCTGCCGCTGCGCCTTCGGCCACCTGATGGGTGTCCAGGTACAGTGCACGCATGGCGTCGGCAATCTCCTGGTCACTGACCTGGACAATCCGGCTGACGCCCTCGCGAATCCAGGCGAGCGACTCCTCCGCTGTGCTGCGGCAGGCCATGCCGTCTGCCAGCTGGGTGGTCACGGGCGCGCTCTCTGCCTGGCCGCTGACAAAGGCGCGCGCATAAGCGGGTGCATGCTGCGACACCACCCCCACCACTTCCACCGGATGCTGCAAGGCGGCCTTCGCCGCCAGCATGCCGCAGATGCCGGAGCCCATGCCGATCGGCAGATAGACCACTTCCAGCTGCGGTACGGCGCGCAACCATTCCAGGCTGTAGGTGGCGACGCCCAGTACCAGATCTTCATGCACGGCAGGGATCGGGTGCCAGCCCCGGCTTTCCGCCAGGTGAGCGGCGTGCTCGCGGGCGCTCTGAAAGTCGCCGGGCACTTCGCACAGCTCGGCCCCCAGCGCCCGCATGGCTGCATTTTTTTCCACACTATTGCCTTCCGGCACCACGATGGTGACCGGGATGCCGCTTTGACGGGCGGCGAAGGCAATCGACTGGCCATGGTTGCCGCGGGTGGCGGTGACCAGCCCGCGGACTTCGCCTTTGGCCAGCAGACGGTTCAGATAGGTCAGCCCGCCGCGTACCTTGAAACTGCCGGTCGGGGTATGGTTTTCATGCTTCAGCCACAGGGTGCAGCCCGTCCGTTTGGCGAGCAAAGGCCAGGCATACTGCGGGGTGGGCGGAATCCAGGGGCGGATCAGCTGGCTGGCTTGTTCCAGCTCGCTCAGGGTAGGGTATCGCATGGGGTGCTCCTTGTGGTTGGCTTGGGCTATTATGTATGGTGTACTCTGGTAAATTGTATGCATGACAATGTGGATTCCTGACCTGAGTGTGTATTCGGGGCCGCGTCACCAGGCGCTGCTGATGGCCTTGCAAGACGCCATCCAGAGTGGCCGCCTGCCTGCGGGGGCGCGCCTGCCACCGCAGCGGCGGCTGGCCGAACTGCTGGGCTTGAATCTGAGCACCGTCACCCGCGCCTGGCGAGAGGCCGCGGATCGCCGCTGGATTGGCGGGGAAACCGGGCGGGGGACCTATGTGCTGGGGCCGCAGCCCGGCATCGGCCTGTTCGTACCGCAAGATGCGGACAGCGTGATCGACCTGACGGTCAATGGCCCGGCCTACCCCAATCCAGATCATGATCTGAGCGACAGCCTGCATCGCCTGATGCAACAAGACGGGCTGGCTGCCTGCCTGCGCTACCCCACGGCGCTGGACTGGCAGCGCAATCAACAAGCCCTGGTGCGCTGGCTGGCATGGCGCGGGATTGAGGCTGAAGCGCAGCAGGTACTGCTGTGCGGTGGCGCGCAACATGCGCTGG
Source organism: Leeia aquatica (assembly GCF_012641365.1). NCBI lineage: Bacteria > Pseudomonadati > Pseudomonadota > Betaproteobacteria > Neisseriales > Leeiaceae > Leeia > Leeia aquatica. The sequence goes on along the minus strand of NZ_JABAIM010000003.1, from coordinate 19,241 downwards.
CAGCCGCCTTGATGCGGCATAGTCAGCGCGGGGACACCGTACTGGTGGAAGCACTGACCTACCCGGGCATGATGGCAATCGCACGCCAGCTGGGCTTGCACCTGCATCCGCTGGGCATGGACCGTGCCGGAGTCCGGCCCGATGCGCTGGAGCAGGCCTTGCGGCAAGGCATTGGTCACCTGGCGGTGTTGATGCCCACCCTGCATAACCCGACCACTATCACCATGCCCCTGGAGCGGCGCCGCGCGCTGGTCGACGTACTGGCCCGTTACCCCGCCGCGCGGGTGATCGAAGAAGATGCCTACGGCCACTTGCTGGCCGAACCACCGCCCGCATTGGTCAGCCTGCGGCCGCAGCAGGTCTGCCACGTTGGCGGGCTGTCCAAGACCATTGCGCCGGGGCTGCGCTTGGGTTACTTGCTGGAGCCCACCTTGACCGAAGCAGAGCTGCGCGACATGTTCCACCATACCAGCTGGCAGGTTACACCGCTGATGGCGAGGCTGGCGTGCCTGTGGCTGGAGGATGGCACGGCGGTGCGGCGCTTGCGTTGGCAGCAGGACGAGCTGGCGCAGCGGCGGCGCTTGGTGCAGGCCATTTGGGGAGACTCACAGGGGCAGCAGCTGTGGCTGCCCGAGGGCAGCCCTCACGGCTGGCTGACGCTACCACTGGCGCGGGATGCCGAGCGGGAGGCCAGTCGGCTGCGTCAGGCCGGGGTCGCGCTGACCGCCGCCAGTGCGTTTGCTGCCAGTCGGCAACTGCCGGTCAACGGCCTGCGCCTATGCATTGGCGCGCCGGCCAGTCGGGGTCTCTTGCAGCAGGCGATGCGGATCGTACGCGGCACGCTGTCTTGATACGGCTACGGCTCAGGGGGCGGCGCCCCCAAAGCGCAGTATCAGCTGCTCCAGCCGCTGTAATTGCTGTTGCTGCTGCGCCATCTGTTCGCGGATCAACTGGTGTCGACGTTGCAAGGCGGCCAGCAAGTCCGCGCATTGTTCGGGCGGTTGCCGCAGTTTGGGGATGGCCGGGCGGATGTCCTCCAGCGTGAAACCTACACTGCGGGCGGTACGGATGAAGTGCAGCTCGGTCAAGGTGTGCGCGTCGTAATCACGATAGCCGTTGGTCAGCCGCTTGGGTGGGCTGATCAGGCCTTGCTTTTCATAGAAGCGGACGGTGTCACGGCTCATGCCGCTGCGCTGTTCCAGTTCCTTGATGCGCATGGTGCTTGACTGTAGTGTAAAGTCCATACCCTACCATGCCTGTTCGACCCTTGGACAGGAGATGGGCATGGCATACCTGACGACCGAAGACGGCTGCAGTCTGGCCATTGAATGGATGCACCCTGAGCAAGCATCGCTGGGGGTGCTGGTGATTGCGTCCGCCACGGGGGTGCGTCGCCAGTTTTACCGGGCCTTTGCAGAAGCCCAGCGGCAACAGGGCTGGCGGGTGTTGCTGTGGGACCCGCGGGGTGTGGGCGACTCCCGCTTATCCGCGGAAGCGTTCTCTCGCGTTCGCATGCAGGACTGGGGTCAGCATGACCTGCATGCCATTCTGCAGCATGCCCGTGGTGAAGCCCAGGATGTACCGCTCTATCTGTTGGGCCACAGCGCCGGTGGCAACCTCGCGGGTCTGGCACCCAGCCTGCCCCTGTGCGACGGCCTGTTGCTGGTGGCGTCTGGCACCTGCTACTGGCGCGATTACCCTTTATGGCAGTGGCCGCGCGTGCTGTTCAGCTGGTGGGTCTGGTTGCCGCTGATTCTGGCGCTGTTCAAGGATGTACCCGCTTGGGCGGGGGTTGGGCAGCGCTTGCCACGCGGTGTCGCCCGGCAATGGCGTCAATGGTGTCTGCTCCCGGAGTATCTGTTTGACGATCCCGGGCTGAATGTCGCGGCGTATGCGCAGTTGCAGGTGCCACTACTGGCCTTGTCGATGCCGGACGACCACGATTTTGCGCCGCTGGTGACCACCCGCAAACTGATTGCACGTTACCGAGGTTGCATGTCCGAGCTTCGGCGATTACGGGCGCTGCCCGGTGGTGGCCGGCTGGGACACTTTGATTTTTTCCGCACCCGTCATGCCGGACTATGGAGCGAAGTCAGTGACTGGCTTGAGCTGCAGCGGCAACAGTATTCACCTCGCCGTGCAGCCCCTGATGCCGTATGACCTTTGTGACGGGGCAGGGTAAACCTTGGCCTGTGCTATGCTGGCTGGTCATTCTCCCTGCAGGAGCCGGTCATGCCGCACGCCCGTTTTGGACGCCAGATTCCACCACACCAGCGCTTGCCGGTGGCCTGGTATAACCCTGGCGTGTTGTGGCGCACGGTACGCGAGTTGCTGTCCAGTGATGAGCAATTGCGAACCTACGACCGGCGTGAGGTGCACCAAGGTCCCATCAAGGTGGCGGACCTGCGTGAGCGGGCTGGACCTGACGGCCTGCACTGGGATTTTGTGTCTGATCTGGGCGACGGGGGTTCGGCCACCTACGCAGTGGCTGAGGCGGTACAGCGCCCAGCTTTGCAATTGGCGGATGGCAAGACATTGCCTGCTGGGCAGGTGCTGGTATTTGGTGGTGATCTGGCCTACCCGGGGGCCAGTCCGGAAGAGTACCAGTTTCGCTTTACCGAGATGTGGGAGGCCGCTCGCCCGGCGGTGATGGCGGAGCGAACGGTGCTGGCCATTCCACAGAATCACGACTGGTTTGATAACGCCTCCACCTTTTACCGCTATTTTGTCGACCATCAGAGCAGCCCGCTGCACGCCAGCGAGACGCCACAGGAGCGAGGCTATTTTGTGGCGCACCTCTCAGCAAAGTGGTGGTTGATCGGGCTGGACTTTGCCCTCAAAGGCGATATTGACCGCAAGCAGTTTCAGGCGATTCAGGCGGCGCTGGACGATTTGCCGGAAGCCGCGCAACTGATCCTGCTCTACCCGGAGCCCTACTGGACCCGCCCCTTGGGCGACCATGCGGCAGAAGGCTATCCCAAACGCTATCAGCGGCTGGAAGCCTGGCTGGAGCAAGAAAAGCGGGCGGCCATCCGTATCCGGCTGGCGGGAGACAGCCACCACTACTACCGTCGCTCGAATGGGGAGGGTGATCAGGCAGACCACCTCATTACCTGTGGCAGTGGTGGTGCCTTCCTGCACCCGACGCATGGTCGCGTAGAGGAAAGCCCGCTCTGCCGGGACGCCAGTGATGATGATCAGGCGATGACGCCTGACCTGCGGCCACGGGTGCGGTTGGGTACGCTGGCCAGTGCCCAGCCCGACAGCCCGGACACCTTTACCGCCAGGTGCGGCTACCCCGATTTGGCAACCAGCCGCAAGCTGGCCTGGGGAAATCTGCTCTCCTTCCTGTGTCCTCCTGTCTCGGCAGGTGCGGTAGGCTGGCGTAGCTTGTTGCAGGGCAATGCGGCCTTCCTGCTGCTGCTGGCAACGCTGACCGGCGTGGCCAGCCTGTTCAACCATCTGGTGCTGCCTGCCCAGGCTTCGGCCACCGGGTGGGGCATCATTGGTGTGTGGCTGCCAACGCTGTGGCAGTCACCGCTGGCTGGAGTCTGGCAGCTGACGCCGCTGGTGCTGACTTGGGTACTGACGGATGAGCTGCAGGGCTGGCGGCGCTGGCTCGGGATCGTTTCACTCGGCATGGGGCTGTGGCTGTTGCAGCCGCTGCTTTACCTGCAATGGCTGGAACTGCATGCCGGGTGGCAGTTGCCGCTTATACCCAGCCTGCTGCTGTGGCTGCTGACGGCCATGCTGCTGGGTGGATTGGGCTGTGGCCTGTGGCTGGCGGTGATGTCGCGTTACCTGGGCTTGCGCAACAACGGCTTTTCACCGATGGCGATAGCGGATTACAAAGGCTTCCTGCGTTGCCGGATTGGCGCAGACGAACAGTTGCACCTGCATTTCATCGGCTGCGATCGGGTGCCGACCGAGTGGGTGGCTGCAGAGGGTTCACTTCCTCAGCCCTTGTGGCAGCCCAAAGCGGCGGCGGTCTGGCAGGTGCGTGACCAGCTTACGGTCGCGCCGCGCTCACCCAGCCCGCCTGCAGACGCGAACCGCTGACCCGCAGCTGGAACCAGTCTTCAATATCGCCCGCTACGCAGTCGCAGGCGCCGGGCAGGATATGGCGCACCAGTCGCACCCAGTAGCGTTGACTGCTTTGCTTGAGTAGCACAAAGCTGTCTTCGTTCGGCTTCAGCGCGCCCAAACGTGAACGCCGTGCCAATACCCGTGCCTGACGGGTGTCCACCAGCAGGGCTTCCAGTTGGTCGAGGCCCGGCCGGTCATCGCGTGACAGCAGCATCAATACACGGTGTGGCCCGACCGCGAAGGCGGCCACGCCTTCACACAGCGAACGGACATTCTCCAGCGTTCCTCGTGCATGATATTGCCCCGGCGGTAGCGCGAGTTGACGCTGCTGTCCATCCGGGTAGAGCAGGGTGATGGTCATGTCATCTTCGGCCAGATCGCCGGACAAGGAGTGAAAGCGGATACCTTGCAGGCCGCTCGACGGCTGGCAGCGTGCTGTCCAGTCCGGCGTGTCATCCGCCGCACGGGCGGTGGTGGCCAGCAGGCTGCTCAGCAGCATGAGCCAGATTAGGGGGTGGGAAAAGCGAGGCATGGTATTGGCTTTGTATGACAATGACAAATCATGTCATGCGGAGTCATCATCGGCAAGGTGGGGCATACCATCATCCAGGGCCTGCGCAACGTGCACCAACCAACGGCGAATCGCGGCATCCTCGTTTTCCGTTAGTCCTTGAACCAGAGCGGCTTCGAGGTGAGCCACCCTGATCTTGCACTGCTGCAGGACCTGCTGACCGGATTCGCTGAGCTGCAATTGCAAGATGCGCCCATGCTGGGTGTGGGCCTGCCGTATCAGCAAATCGCGCTTGAGCAGATTGCCCACGATCACGCAGACCGTGGGCGGGGACAGTTGTGACAGCCGCGCCAGATCGGCATTGGACAGCGCCGGGTAGGCTTGCAGCAAAGTCAGCACCGTGAACTGCGGCGGGGTAATCGCCAAATCTTGCAAGGCGCGTTCCATGCGCAGCCGCTGGGCGGCGGCTGCCTGGCGCAGCAGATAACCGATATGGCCGTCGACACCGCGCTTGCCTTCCCCCACCATGGGTAGAGCCGATCGTTTTGGCATGGTGTTTGAGTTCTAATAATATGTTAGAGTTGACATACTATCATGTTACTGAGGTCAGGAATGAGCATGCAGATGGAGTGGAAATCTTTTGCCGCAATGGCTCCCGCTGTCAACACAGCTTTGCTGGCCATGGGCAAGGCGATTGATGAATCCGGGTTGGAGAAATCGTTGACCGAACTGATGAAGTTGCGTGCATCCCAAATCAACGGGTGCGCTTTCTGCACCCAGACACATTTGAACATTGCACGCAAAATCGGGCTGCCAGAGTCCCAGCTCGGACTGGTGGCGGTATGGCGGGAAGCAGGGGTGTTCTCCCCCCGCGAGCAGGCTGCGCTGGCCTATACCGAAGCCCTGACGCTGGACCCCACTCACGGGGTCAGCGAGCGCATGCGAGAAGAATTGGCCAGCCATTTCAACGATCAGGAATGCGTATTCCTGACCGTTGCCATAGCCAACATCAATGCCTGGAACCGCATTGCCGGAGCCCTGCGCTTCAGCCCCCCGCTGCAGGGCTAGCGTCAGCGTCTGGCGGGTGGCTTATCACCCACCGCTTCCCGCAAGCGGGCATGCGCTTCGGGATCCACCGGCCGGTGAACGACCTTGTCACTGGCCGGATAATGGGTCAGGTCGTTGCCATTCTTCCAGTTATGGCGGGGCCGGATGGGGCGGGGCACGAAGCCGCCGCCGCAATTCGGACACACATTGTGCAGTACCATCTCGACACAATGGGTGCAGAAGGTGCACTCAAAGGTGCAGATCATGGCCTGCTCACTATCGGGTGGCAGCGCGGTGTTGCAATGCTCGCAGCTGGGGCGGAGTTCAAGCATGGTCAGGCTCCCTTTCGAGGTTCAAGGTTCCATGCCGGTTTTCAGCGTGAAACCCTCATCCAGCCAGCCGGTAATGCCACCGGGCATGACTTTCACCGGGCGGCCCAGCTTGGCCAGACGCACCGCACCGCGTGCTGCGCCGTTGCAGTGCGGGCCTGCACAGTAGGTCACAAACAGGGTGTCCTCCGGCCATCCGGCCAGTTTGCTCGGGACCAGCTTGCCATGTGGCAGGCTGATCGCACCGGGGATGTGTCCTTCAGCATACTTCTCATGGCTGCGAACATCCAGCAGGACAAAATCTACAACGCCACGATCAAACGCATCATGGACATCCCAGCAGTCGGTTTCGAACTCAAAGCTGGACGCAAAGCGCTCCAGTGCCTGGGCAGATGGGGCTGCGGCGACTTCGCTGACATATGAACGGCTCATGCGGTACTCCTTGTCGTGGGGTGAATGCGATGAGTGGCATTGTGCCGAGCCGGTAAAGGGTGCGAAACTGTCGCATAAGACAATATACGGTCAAAAAACGACAACATGGAATCTACCCTCCGACCCCGGCAAGTGACCGCACTGGTCTATGACCGGCTGTGCGCGTTTGAATATGGCTGCGTGGTGGAGCTGTTCGACCTGCACCGGCCCGAGCTGGGCGTGCCGTGGTACCACTTTGACCGCGTGGCGGCGGAGCCCGGCCCCTTGCAGGTGTCGGGTGGCATGAGCATGGACGCGCCCTATCAGTTGTCCCGCCTGGCGGAAACCGACCTGGTGGTGATCCCCGGCTGGCGTGATGCGGACGAGCGTCCGCCCCAAGCCCTGCTGGATGCAATACGTTATGCTTGGGATCAGGGCGTGGCATTTTGCACCATCTGTTCTGGCGTGTTTGTGCTGGCCGCCGCGGGTGTGTTGGCCGGCCGTCGCGTCACCACCCACTGGCGCTATGCAGAGCGGCTGGCCGCCCGCTACCCCGAGCTGGAAGTGGATGCCGATGCCTTGTACATCGACGAAGGTCAGGTGGTGACCTCTGCCGGGTCCGCAGCCGGGCTGGACATGCTGCTCTATCTGGTGCGCAAGGATTATGGCGGCAAGATTGCCAATCAGGTGGCGCAGCGGCTGGTGGTGCCGCCGTTTCGCGATGGCGGCCAGGCCCAGTTTGTACCGAGACCGGTGCCGGAGGAAGGGCCGGGGCGCTTGCAGGCCTTGATGGTCTGGCTGCGGCAGCACTTGCATGAACCCCATAGCGTGGACAGCATGGCCGCGCACGCCGCGATGAGTGCACGCACCTTGCAGCGTCAGTTTCTACAAGTCAGCGGCATGTCACCGCTGGACTGGTTGACCCGCGAGCGGGTGGCCCTGGCGCAGCATCTGCTGGAGAGCAGCCAGCTGGAGCTGGCCGAGGTGGCAGAGCAGGCGGGCTTTGGCTCGGAGGAGTCGCTGCGGCGTCATTTTCGGCGTGTGGTGCTGACCAGCCCGGCGCAATATCGCAAGCAGTTTGCGGCTGTGATGCCGCAGCTCACGTCATGAACCCGTAAAAAATCCTGTCCTGCCCTCTTGAAAACCGGGGTGGCATCGCCACCTTGGCAGCAAGGTTATTCAGGAGGCAAGCATGTCGCAGGACGTACACAACGATCAGCCGCAAGAACCCATCGAAACCGGTGACGGTGCGGCTACCCCTACACTGGACGAACAACTGGCTCGCGCCTTGGCGGACCTCGAACAGGCCAAGCAGGATGTGCTGTATGCCCGTGCGGAAGGCGAAAATGCCCGCCGCCGTGCCGCAGAGGAAGTCGACAAGGCCCGCAAGTTTGCAGTCGAGAAGTTTGCTGGGGAATTGCTGGCGGTAAAGGATTCGCTGGAGATGGCGATGAAGGACACCAGCAGTATCGAGAGCATTCAGGCCGGGGTAGAGCTGACCCTGAAGCAACTGGGCAGCGCTTTTGAGAAGTTTGCGGTACGCGAGATCAATCCGCTCGGCGAAAAGCTGGACCCGCACAAGCATCAGGCGATGACGGCGATTCCGGTGGCCGACAAGGAACCGAATACGGTGGTGGATGTGATGCAAAAGGGTTACACCCTGGCGGAGCGCGTGTTGCGCCCGGCGCTGGTGGTGGTATCCAAGGCAATGGATGCCTGATGACCCTGCTGCTGTCAGGGGCTTGAAAGCCCGACACAGCACCCCATTTACAGTACAAGACAATTGAAGCAGGCCCGAATGGCCTGAAGCGACAAAAGGATCAAGACATGGGCAAGATTATCGGTATTGACCTCGGTACCACCAACTCCTGCGTGGCGGTAATGGAAAACGGCGCGCCTAAAGTGATCGAGAACGCCGAAGGTGCACGCACCACCCCGTCCATCATCGGTTACACCGACGATGAAATTCTGGTGGGCGCCCCGGCCAAGCGCCAGGCGGTGACCAACCCGAAGAACACGCTGTTTGCAGTGAAGCGCCTGATTGGCCGCCGCTTTGAAGAAAAAGAAGTGCAGAAGGACATCGACCTGATGCCTTACGCCATCGTCAAGGCCGACAACGGTGATGCCTGGGTATCGGCCCGCGACAAGAAGATGGCACCGCCGCAAGTCTCCGCCGAAGTGCTGCGCAAGATGAAGAAAACGGCTGAAGACTATCTGGGTGAAGAAGTGACCGAGGCCGTGATTACGGTACCGGCTTACTTCAACGACAGCCAGCGCCAGGCCACCAAGGATGCCGGCCGTATCGCCGGTCTGGATGTGAAGCGCATCATCAATGAGCCGACTGCAGCCGCACTGGCCTTTGGTATGGACAAGAAGGAAGGCGATCGCAAGGTTGCCGTGTTTGACCTGGGTGGCGGTACCTTCGACATCTCCATCATCGAGATTGCCGAAGTCGATGGCGAGCACCAGTTTGAAGTGCTGTCCACCAACGGCGATACCTTCCTCGGTGGTGAAGACTTCGACCAGCGCCTGATCGACTATCTGGTGTCCGAGTTCAAGCGCGAGCAAGGCATCGACCTGAAGAACGATGTGATGGCACTGCAACGCCTGAAGGAAGCCGCTGAAAAGGCCAAGATCGAGCTCTCCTCCAGCCAGCAGACCGAAATCAACCTGCCGTACATCACCATGGACGCGACCGGCCCGAAGCACATGGCGCTGAAGATTACCCGCGCCAAGTTCGAGTCGCTGGTGGAAGACCTGATCGAGCGCACCATCGAGCCGTGCCGGGTGGCGATCAAGGATGCAGGCGTCAAGGTCAGCGACATTGAGGACGTGATCCTGGTCGGCGGCCAGACCCGCATGCCCAAGGTGCAGGACAAGGTGAAGGAGTTCTTCGGCAAGGAACCGCGCCGTGACGTGAACCCGGATGAAGCCGTGGCGGTGGGTGCTGCGATTCAGGGTGGCGTGCTGCAAGGTGACGTGAAGGACGTGCTGCTGCTGGACGTGACCCCGCTGTCGCTGGGTATCGAGACGCTGGGTGGCGTGATGACCAAGCTGATCCAGAAGAATACCACCATCCCGACCAAGGCCAGCAATGTGTTCTCGACCGCGGATGACAACCAGGGCGCGGTGACCATCCACGTGCTGCAAGGCGAACGCGAGAAGGCGTCGGCCAACAAGAGCCTGGGCCAGTTCAATCTGGAAGGCATCCCGCCTGCAGCGCGCGGCGTGCCGCAGATCGAGGTGAGCTTCGATATCGACGCCAACGGCATTCTGCACGTGTCGGCCCGTGACAAGGCTACCGGCAAGGAAAACAAGATCACCATCAAGGCGAATTCGGGTCTCTCCGAGTCCGAGATCGAACAAATGGTGCGCGACGCCGAAGCCAATGCCGACGAAGACCGCAAGCTGATCGAGCTGGTACAGTCGCGCAACCAGGCCGATGGTCTGGTGCATCAGGTGAAGAAATCGCTGTCTGAGCACGGCGACAAGATTGATGCCGAAGAGAAGGCCAAGATCGAGGAAGCCGTCAAGGGCGTGGAAGAGGTGCTGAAGTCGGATGACAAGGCCGCGATCGACGCCAAGGTGGAAACCCTGATGCAAGTCAGCCAGAAACTGGGTGAGCTGATGTATGGTCAGGCTGAAGGTGGCGAAGCCCCTGCCGGTGGCGAAAAGCCAGTGGAAGGTGACGTGGTGGATGCCGAGTACGAAGAAGTCAAAGACAAGAAGTAAGGGCTAAACCGGCGATGGCCGGTTTAGTCATGTCAGCCCGATGGCTGTCTGAGGCCGTGTTGCCGGGGTGGAGGCACCCCATAGAGGCAACGCGGCCTCGCCATGTCACCCGCAGTAGGTGACGGAAAGGTACCATGAGTTCAGCACAACCCTCCCGCATCGTGTTTCCACCACGAGGCGCCTTTTTTGAAACCCTCAAGCAGCGTACCGAGCAGTACTTTCAGGAGGCCGGCCTGCGTCAAACTGGCAACTGGCGGCTGTACCTGAAAACGCTGGTCTCGGTGGGCTTGATGCTGGGCAGCTATGTCAGCCTGGTCTGGTGGGTGGAGCACTGGTGGTCGGCGCTGCTGGCCGCATTCCTGCTGGTGCAGGGCTTCGTGCTGGTGGCCTTCAATGTAATGCATGATGGCGCGCATGGCAGCTATTCGCGCAAGCGCTGGGTCAATTTCCTGGCGGGAAGCGCTATGGATCTGCTCGGCAGCAGTCAGACCTTGTGGAAACAAAAGCACAATCTGCTGCACCATACCTATACCAATATCGACGGCAAGGACGACGACATTGCCATCGGGTCTTTGATGCGGCTGTCGCCCAGCCAGCCCTGGCGGCCATGGCATCGGCTGCAGCACTGGTATGCGCCGGTACTGTACAGCATGCTGTCGCTGTACCTGCTGGCGTTCAGCGATTTTCACAAGATCATCACCAACCGCATCGGCAACACGCAGATGCAACCACGCGCCGCGTGGGAGCTGCCCTGGTTTCTGGCTGCCAAGCTGTTTTATTTTGGCTACGCGCTGGTGATCCCGATGCTGTTTCACCCGGTGTGGCAGGTACTGCTGTGCTTTGTTGGGGTGCATTTGCTGTTTGGTTTGACGCTGTCGCTGGTGTTCCAGCTGGCACACACTGTGCAGGGCGCACACTTTCCGTTACCCGACCCGCAGAGTGGCAAATTGCCTGCCGAGTGGGCGGAGTTGCAAGTGCGGACCACAGCAGACTTTGCGCCACGCAGCTGGCTGGCCACCTTTTACATGGGTGGTTTAAATTTCCAGGTTGAGCACCATTTATTCCACAAGATCAGTCATATCCACTATCCGGCCCTGCGCCGGATTGTGCAGAAGACGTGTGAAGAATTTTCCGTGCCGTACTTGTGCTTCCCGTCGGTACGGGCAGCGCTGCGGGCGCATTTCGGCTTCTTGCGCAGCATGGGCCAGCGGCCACAGGCTGCAGTTTGACGAGCAGGTGAAAAACAGACATGTCCAAACGTGATTTTTATGAAGTGCTGGGCGTCAACCGCGATGCCAGCGACGACGAGATCAAAAAAGCCTACCGCAAGCTGGCGATGAAATTTCACCCGGACCGAAATCCGGACAGCAAAGATGCGGAAGACAAATTCAAAGAGGCCAAGGAAGCCTACGAGATTTTGTCAGACGAGCAGAAGCGGGCCGCTTATGACCAGTACGGCCACGCTGGGGTCGACCCGCAAGCTGGCATGGGCGGCGGTGCGGGCATGGGCGGCTTTGCCGATGCCTTTGGCGACATCTTTGGTGAGATTTTCGGTGGCGGCCGTGGCCGCAGTGGTGTGAGCCGTGGTGCCGACCTGAGATATAACCTGAAGATTACGCTGGAAGAAGCGGCGCGTGGCTGCGAGAAGCAGATTCGCATCCCCAGCATGGAGCAGTGCGAGGTGTGTCATGGCAGTGGCGCCAAACCGGGCACCCAGGCCAAGACCTGCCATACCTGCAATGGTCATGGCCAAGTGCGCATGCAGCAGGGCTTTTTCTCCCTGCAACAAACCTGCCCGACCTGCCACGGCAGCGGCAAGGTGATTTCTGACCCCTGCAAGCCTTGCCATGGTGCGGGCTGGATCAAGCAACAGAAAACCCTGTCGGTAAAGGTCCCTGCCGGGGTGGATGACGGCAACCGTATCCGCCTGTCAGGCGAAGGCGAGCCCGGGCAAGGCGGCGGCCCGCGCGGTGACCTGTATGTGGTGATCGACTTGATCCCGCACAGCATGTTCCAGCGTGACGGCAATGACCTGCACTGCGAGATGCCCATCAGCTTCGCCACCGCGGCACTGGGTGGCGAGCTGGAGATTCCGACGCTGGATGGCAAGGCGAAGATCAAGATCTCCCCGGAAACCCAGACCGGCAAGGTGTACCGCCTGCGCGGGAAGGGGATCAAGGATGTTCGTGGCAGCAGCTATGGCGATCTGATGTGCCATGTGGTGGTAGAAACCCCGGTTAACCTCACCGAGCGGCAGAAGGAGCTGTTACGGGAGTTTGAGGGTAATGAGGGCGAGGATGCCGCCAAGCATAACCCGCGTGCCCAGTCCTGGATGGACAAGGTCAAGGCCTTCTTCGAGTAAACCGCATCCAGACAAATAAAAACCGCCCGCCGGATTGCCCGGTGGGCGGTTTTTTATGGGGGTAAGGCGTCAGAAGTCCAGTTCCTGCGCTTTTTCAACGCTGGCGGACAAGGCCTCGACCACATCGACAGTGTATCGGTAGAAGTTGTCGCCTACCTCCACCTGATCCTTGATACGTACCATGCCTTTGTGGCCATGATAGTACATGCCGTATGACTTGCCGATGACCACTTCCGGCTTCTCCAGCAACAGCATGGCTTGCTCATGGCTGTGTACGGAAGGCGGGATCCACACCCCGAACACATTATCCAGTGCGCCACCGGCATTGGTTTGCTCCCATACCGTCAGACGCGCTTCCTCCACCAGCCGGATAGACTGTGGGGTCAGTGACAGGATTTCCACACCCATGTGCAGCTCGCTGGCAGTCTGGGTGTTGACCAAGCGTCGCACGACACCGACCACCCAGCGCGGATTGCCTTCAACCTGGATGCCCACCGCCAGCCCCACCTTGGCCCAGGCCTCGGCGGGTACACGCAGACCAATACCGCTCTGGCTGATGTCCTCCATCCGCGCCCGTTCGATGCCGAGGTTAATGGTGCGGGTTCCCGCTTGTTCAAACCCTGCCACCTTACGTCGGATGGCGGGCAGGTCCAGTGCCAGAAACACAAACTTGTCCATCAGCTTGCGCTCATGCCGACGGGTAGCCACCTTGCCCATCCATTTGTCACGCAATTGCCGCAAGGTCACTAGCACTTCTGTGCGGTGTAGATTGCCGTCAAAATTCAGCTTGGTGGGGAGTTGGGCTTGCTGGGCGATCAGGGTTTCCAGTGACAGCAGCTCGTCCAGTACACGCTCGAACTGGATGTAGATCAGGCCATTGGAAGGCGGCGGCAATTTACCTAGGTCCACCAGGGCGGGCGGGTGCGGCTGATGAATGTCCAGCCAGTACTGGATGCCGCTGCGCGGCTGCTGGCTGAAACTGACAAATGGCGCCAACATGCCGACCAGCCGGTCGACAATGTCTACTTGACGCACCTCCAGCTCGGCCGCCAGACCACTGCTGACCAGACAGAACTGGGCCAGCGCCAGCCGCGCTGCCGGTAAGGCACTGGCGGGTAACTTCTCGCCCAGAATGGCCGGAATGGCAGCGTACAGCTCCCGCCACTGTGTCTGCTGGGCCTGCCGTGTGGTGATGAACTCCATCACCAGGCGTCGCGTTCCCCAGAACAGAAAGCCGGCATGCGGCGGAAACTGCTCATGGGGTTTCTGTACCAGTGACAGTTTGTACTGCTGGACGCAGGGCAGATAAGCGCGGTAAAGCGCTTGCACATAGGGCTGAGCGGCATTGGCGTAGAGCTGCAGGCGCAGGCGGGTCAGCTGGCCGCGCATCAGCTCGCTGGCGGCCGCCGCTAGTCGTTCACGGCAGAGCGGATCCAAGCCCCACAAGGCTTCCTGCATGCGAGTGGGTTGTTCCAGCAGGTTCTGCTGCTGCGGCAACCATCCTGCAATGAATTCCATGGCAGCGACCGGCGTCAGGCTGGGTAAGCCTTGGGTTGCCTCCAGCGCACGTTGCACTGGGTTTAACTGCCGGGTCAACGCTTTCAGTTTGTCAAGCATGGGGTCCTTCAGTGGAAGGCAGTTGGACAGGGGTGTAGAGCGGCTCCCTACCCGACTATAGCAAAAGCGCAGCCTTTACGGAGGGGAGCAAATGTAAACCATTCCAAATTCCCCATCCACCCAGCACCATGACCAGCAGGCCGGAGAGGCGTCGCAGCATTGGACGTTGCAGCCAAGGTGCGAGCTTGCCCATCACCAGCAGGGTGGGCAGGGTTCCCAGTCCAAACGCCAGCATTTGTGCCGCCCCCAATACAGGGGTGCCGGAGAGGAGGGCGCTGCTTAATGCGGTATACACCAGCCCACAGGGCAGCCACCCCCAGAACAGCCCTGCCAGTAAAGCCTGACCGGGTGTGCGCAAGGGCAGCAATGCGCGGAAGCGGGGTTGTAGATGTCGCCAGAGCAGCGACCCCCACTTTTCCAGCCGGGGAATGAGGGTAGGGAGTCCGCTCAGATGCAGGCCCAGGAACACCAGCAAGAGTTGGGACAGCATATAGAGTAGCCATTGCAGGGGGAGCAGCCGCCCATAGCCATGCAGGGTGGCCCCCAGCAGTCCGGCCAGCACACCTGCCAGCATATAGCTGAGCAAGCGCCCGGTGTTCAACAGCCCCCAGTACAGCATCCGCCGACGCGCAGGCAGGCCCATGCTGAATGCTGCGACCAGTCCGCCGCACATGCCGATGCAGTGGGTGCCTCCGAGCAGTCCCACCAGCCACCATCCCAACCAGTCGTATTGTGCTGGCACCCGTCCGCTCCTGACCAAACGTGCCATTGTAGCGCGCTGTGCCGCGGCGTAGCGCAAGCGCGACGATTTGTCTCGAAAAACAAGGGCTTTTGCGGTATCATCGCGCCCGTCACGGTACCCCCGCTCCTAACCGTGCCATCGCGGTTTTATTGCGGTAAGGGCCTGACATGATTGCCGTCCCCCCGGTCGGCTCCGCTCATCTTGCCTGGTGCCCGCATGTCTCTGATCACGCCGCTGTTTGGCGCGCAAGCGCTGTCTGAATTTCGTCTGCAAAAACTCAACGCTACCCTGGTCCGCAACCTGTCCAGCGTGCCTGCTGTGCGTAGCTGCTGGGTGCATCTGGTCGAACATGTGCAGCCGCTGAGCAGTGCGGAGCAGGCAGTGTTGACCCGTCTGCTGACCTATGACGAATTCAAGCCGCACGTGGCGCAGTCCGGAAGCCTGCTGCTGGTGGTGCCACGTATCGGTACCATTTCTCCGTGGTCATCCAAGGCCACCGACATTGCGCACCACTGTGGACTGGAGAATGTGCAGCGCATCGAGCGGGGCATTGCCTATTATGTGGACAGCACGGATCCGCAGGTGCTGGCACAGGTTAGCGCACATATCCATGACCGCATGACTGAAGTGGTGTTGCGTGATCTGGCTGATGCGGCCCAGCTGTTTCAGCACCAATCTCCCCGTGACCTGCAAACGGTGGATGTGCTGCAAGGCGGGCGTGAGGCCTTGCAAGGGGCCAACCGTGACATGGGTCTGGCCCTGTCTGAGGATGAGGTGGATTACCTGCTGGAAAACTTCCAGCGTATCCAGCGCAATCCGACTGACGTGGAACTGATGATGTTCGCGCAGGCGAACTCCGAGCACTGCCGCCACAAGATTTTCAACGCCGATTTCATTGTCGATGGTGAGCCGCAGCCGCATTCTCTGTTCGGCATGATCCGCCATACCCACAAGACCCACCCGCAAGGAACGGTGGTGGCCTACTCGGACAACTCTTCGGTGATCGAAGGCGCACGTACCGCCCGTTTCCACCCGCAGGGTGAGGGGCACGCCTACGGCTACCACGAGGCCGATACCCATATCCTGATGAAGGTGGAAACCCACAACCACCCGACCGCCATTTCGCCCTTCCCCGGTGCGGCTACCGGTTCCGGCGGTGAAATTCGCGATGAAGGTGCCACCGGCACCGGCTCCCGCCCCAAGGCGGGTCTGTGCGGCTTTACCGTGTCCAACCTGAATCTGCCGGAGGCGCGCCAGCCTTGGGAAACCTATGCGGGCGCGGATGCGGTGGAGGGGCAGTATGGCAAGCCGGAGCGCATTGTCACTCCGCTGCAAATCATGTTGGACGGCCCGATCGGTGCCGCTGCTTTCAACAATGAATTTGGCCGCCCCAATCTGGCCGGTTATTTCCGGACCTACGAGCATACGGTTGCGGGTGAGATGCGCGGCTACCACAAGCCGATCATGATCGCCGGTGGCTTGGGTAATATCGACGCCCGCCATGTGTTCAAGCAAGAAGTCGTGGATGGTGCGCTGCTGATCCAGCTGGGTGGTCCCGGCATGTTGATCGGCCTGGGTGGGGGGGCTGCTTCGTCCATGGACACCGGCGCCAATACCGCTGACCTGGACTTCGACTCAGTGCAGCGTGGCAATCCGGAGATGCAGCGGCGGGCACAGGAAGTCATCGACCGTTGCTGGCAGCTGGGCGACGCCAACCCGATCCTGAGCATTCACGACGTCGGTGCCGGTGGCCTGTCGAACGCCTTGCCGGAGCTGGCGCATGGCTCAGAGCGCGGTGCGGTGTTCCAGCTGCGCGACATCCAGATCGAAGAAGCAGCCATGTCGCCCAAGGAAATCTGGTGCAATGAGTCGCAAGAGCGCTATGTGCTGGCCATCCGTCCGCAAGACCTGCCGCAATTGCAGGCGATGGCAGCGCGAGAGCGGTGCCCAATGGCGGTGATCGGGACTGCCACCGTAGAAAAGCAACTGCGGGTGGAGGACAGCCTGCTGGGTACCCCGGCCGTCGACATGAGCATGGACGTGCTGCTGGGCAAGCCACCCAAGATGACGCGTGATGTCCGTCGTGTCCAGAACCCGCTGCCGGACTTGCAGCTGCAAGGTGTCAGCCTGCGTGAGGCGGTGTACCGTGTGCTGCGCCTGCCTGCCGTGGCGGACAAGCACTTCCTGATCACCATTGGCGACCGCTCGGTGGGTGGCCTCACCGTGCGCGATCAGATGGTCGGGCGCTGGCAGATTCCAGTAGCCGATGTGGCCGTCACCCTGATGGGCTTCCAGAGTGATGCGGGTGAGGCGATGGCGATGGGCGAACGTACCCCGCTGGCGTTGATCGACGCTCCGGCTTCTGGCCGCATGGCGATTGGCGAGGCGATTACCAATATTGCTGCAGCCCGGATCGGCAAGTTGTCCGACATCAAGCTCTCGGCCAACTGGATGGCTGCGGCGGGACATCCCGGCGAGGACGCCAAGCTGTTTGATACCGTGAAGGCCGTCGGGCTGGAGCTGTGCCCGGCGCTGGGTATCAGCATCCCGGTGGGCAAGGATTCCTTGTCGATGAAAACCGTCTGGCAACAAGACGGCAAAACCAAGACAGTGACCTCCCCGCTGTCGCTGATCATCTCCGCCTTTGCCCCAACCCCGGATGTGGCCCGCACCCTGACCCCGGAGCTGAAGGACGAAGACAGCCTGCTGTTGTTGCTGGATCTCGGGCAAGGCAAGCAACGTCTGGGCGGCTCGGCGCTCGCACAGGTGTATCAGCAGACTGGCAACTGTGCGCCTGATCTGGATAACCCGGAGCTGTTGCGCGGTTTCTTTGATGCAGTACAGGCGTTGAACGCGGCTGGGCTGTTGCTGGCTTATCATGATCGCTCGGATGGTGGTTTGCTGGCGGCGGTGGTTGAAATGCAGTTTGCCAGCCGTCTTGGCGTGGCCCTGCAATTGCCGGTGGCGGGCGATGCTGCCGCCTTGTCCATGCTGTTCAATGAAGAGCTGGGTGCGGTGCTGCAAGTTTGCCGCACGGACCTGGCCGCAGTACAAGCCGTTTGCCAGCAGCATGGGCTGGCGGAATGCCTGTTGGAAATCGGTGCGGTCAATCGCAGCGACCGCTTGCTAGTGCGGGGCAGCCAGGGAGTGTTGCTGGATGAGGCGCGTACCGATCTGCAACTGGCCTGGTCGGAAACGTCCTGGCACTTGCAACGCCTGCGTGACAACCCGCAAGGCGCGGATCAAGAGCGGGCACGTATCAGTGATGCTGCCGATCAAGGCCTGTTCGCCAAGCTCAGTTTCGACCCGCAGCCCGAAGCACCAGTGGTACTGAGTGGTGCGCGTCCACGCATGGCCATCCTGCGTGAGCAGGGGGTCAATGGTCATGTCGAGATGGGCGCCGCTTTTGATGCGGCAGGCTTCCTCGCGGTGGATGTCCACATGAGCGACATCATCAGTGGCCGCGTCACCTTGCAAGATTTTGCCGGCGTGGTCGCCTGCGGTGGCTTCTCTTATGGCGATGTGCTGGGCGCAGGGGAGGGCTGGGCCAAGTCCATCCTGTTCAATGCGCGTGCGCGTGACGAGTTTGCTGCCTTCTTTGCGCGGCCAGACAGCTTTGCACTGGGTGTCTGCAATGGCTGCCAGATGATGAGCAACCTGAACGAACTGATCCCCGGCGCGCAAGCCTGGCCCAAGTTCGTGCGCAATGCTTCGGAGCAGTTCGAAGGGCGACTGGTCATGGTGGAATTGCCGCCGAGCCCGTCCTTGTTCTTCCGCGACATGCAGGGTAGCCAGTTGCCGGTGATCGTGTCGCACGGTGAAGGTCGTGCCTGGTTCCGTCAGGATGGAGACCGTGCCATGAGCCTCACCGCCATGCGCTATATTGACAGCCAAGGGCAGGTGACCGAGCGCTACCCGTTCAACCCTAATGGCGCACCAGCGGGTATTGCCGGTGTGACCACAGAAGATGGCCGCTTTACCATCATCATGCCGCACCCGGAGCGCACCCTGCGCCGCGAGAACTTCTCCTGGCATCCGGCAGAATGGCCACATCACAGCCCCTGGCTCAAGATGTTCCACAATGCCCGCCGTCAGTTGGGCTGATGCAGCAATATATATAAGCACATACAACAACACCGCCTGATGGCGGTGTTGTTGTATGTGAAGTCAGGAAAGACACCTTGAGAGGTGATTGGGGCGGCTTATCGAGGCAAAAAACGCGCAACGCGCCGTCGAATTTCCAGTCAGGACTGGCCACACAGCACGTTTTGCAGAGAAAAAGCCGTGAAGCCGCAAAAAACTTTTGCTGAATAAACGCTGCCGCATCAATGGTTTGTCTTGGTTTGGTGGTGGGGTGCTGCAAAAAGTGCGTGTTGGGGTGTTGACGGTTGATGCTGGTGTGCG